>CACYPI010000026.1 GCA_902776275.1 uncultured Aeromonadales bacterium | reverse complement strand
AGCTCTCCCTTTTCTCCCCTTCAGGCCGGATCCCGCATATTCGGTATTTACGGTAGATCGATTCTGGCAGTTTGCCAGGAACAAATAAACATATTAGATTGATTGTATTGTAATACAAGATACGTATATTTTATAAGATCCTGTGCATGTCTTTTTAGCCGTGAGCTTTTCCTGGGCGGCCGCAATTTTCTGTTTTAGGGCGATTACAGTAATCTTGTTTTCTGTTTCTATCATTGGTCCTCTCTTCCTGACATCTTTACCCCGAAATTTGTATTCCGTCTGCATTCCGCGCCGGAATTTGTATTCCGCATTGTATTCCGCATTTGGGAGTGTCATGCAAATCTGCTGGAAGCTGCATCGAGTCGCGTACAAGGTGCTTCGAGATGCATTGAAATGCAAAGTAACAGCAGAATTTATAAGGATTTTTTTAAGGGATAAGATGCATCAAAAGGGGGTTAAAAGGGGAGTAAGAGGGAGAAGCTAAGTTATTGATTTTTTCTTCCGGTGGCGGAAAGGGAGGGATTCGAACCCTCGAAACACAAAGTGTTTGCCGCATTTCGAGTGCGGTGCAATCGACCACTCTGCCACCTTTCCGCGGATGCCCGGCATTATATACAAAAGATCCCTAGAGTTCCACTGCTTTTTTACCTGCGCATAACGCGTGCGGAAAAAGGTGGGATCCTGATTGGATCCCCCATTCCCACATCTTCCTAAAAGCCCCTGGGCTTAGTCGAAGTGGTTCTTTATCTTGATGATGTTGTTGACTATGTAGTTGTCGAGGCTGCCGCTGAACTTGCTGTTCAGGTAGTCGTGCAGCTTCTTGATGGCCTGGTAGCCCTGGGTCTGGGTCTCCTGGCAGACCACGAAGTCGATGATGTCGTTCTTGACGAGCTCGCGCGTGGTGTAGATCTCGTCGCAGGCCACGACGAAGCGCTTGTGCTGCGCGTCGGCTATGATCGCCGCGCCAAGCCCGCTCACGCCTGAGCCAGAGGCCATGTAGATGCAGTTGATCTCCGGGTGCTCGGTGAAGGCGCGCATCGTCGCCTGCTGGGTGTCGATGTCGCGGTCGTGGCCTTCCACGATCTCGGAGATGTGGAAGTCGGCCTTGCGCTTCTCGAGCTCGGCGATGAAGCCCTCCATGCGGCGGCGGTGGCCGTAGTGGCTGCGGTAGCCGACCACGATGAGGATCTCCAGGTGCCTGCCCTTGTTGCACTTGTCGAGCATCGCCGCGGCGATGGTGCCGGACTTGTAGTAGTCTGGGCCGACGAAGCAGACGTGCTTGGCCTCGGGGATGAAGTTGTTGAGCAGCAGCACCGGCTTCTTCTGCTCGGTGAGCTCGTTGATCTTCGCGACGATGCGGGGATCGTCCACTGTGCAGAGCACGAAGGCCTTGCAGCCGCGCTCGACCAGGCGGTCGATGGCGGCCAGGTGCTCGTCCACGCCCCAGCCCTCTACCTCCTCGAGCATCGCGCTGATCCCAAGGTCCTTGAACTCGCGCTCGGCGATCTCGATGCCCTTCTTGATGTCGTCGAAGAACATGCTGTTGATGCTTGGGAGCACTATGCCGATGAAGTTGACGTTTTTCTGGGCCGAGAGCGCGCGGCCGGCGCGGTTGGGGATGTAGCCAAGCTCCAAGGCGAGCTTGCGGATCCTCTCGGAAGTCTTGGCGCTGACCTCGTTCTTCTCGTTGAGGGCCCTGGAGACGGTGCCGACCGAGACGCCGCAGGCCTTGGCAAGATCTTTAAGTGTTACGCTCATACATTCAATCCTGATCTGGTTGCGCAAAAACGCAAACGATTACAGAAATTGATTCTAGTAAATCCCAGGCAGTTAATTGCCGGGTGTATGCTCTTTTTAGAGCTTTATCGCAGATTTCGCCGCATATTGCGCCGAATTGGGCGCGCACGCACAGTTTGCGCTTGTTAG
The DNA here is from genome assembly GCA_902776275.1 of uncultured Aeromonadales bacterium. GTDB lineage: Bacteria > Pseudomonadota > Gammaproteobacteria > Enterobacterales > Succinivibrionaceae > Succinivibrio. The sequence continues at coordinate 28,115 of CACYPI010000026.1, read as the reverse complement.
GCAAGTGACAAGCCAGCATGGAGAACCGCATGAACAAGGTGCAGCAGGAGGCGCTCTCAACTCTTGAGGGCATGGCCGAGGAGGGCTACCGCACCTTCACCTCGAAGCTAATCCCGAGCGAGGGCCGCAGGATCATCGGGGTGCGCATCCCCAGGATCCGCGCGCTCGCCGCGAGGATCGCAAAGGCTGGCGGCCTTTGCGATCTGATGGCGCCCCTGCCGCCTTCGGCCTGCTACGAGATGGTAATGCTCAAGGCATGCGCATTTGCGCACATGGATGGCCCTTCCGGGGAAATCCAGGCGCAGGTGCTGCGCTTCATCACCGAGGTCGACGGCTGGGGATCGTGCGACAGCCTCGCCGCCTCGCTCAAGGACGCCAGGGCGCACCCGGATGAGTGGTGGCCCTTCGTGAAAAAGCTCTTCTCGCACCCGTATCCCTACGCGAGGCGGCTTGCGATGGTCTCGTGCATCTGGTTCTTCTGCGACAAGGAGCACCTTGAGGAGGCGCTCTCGCTCATCGGCAGGTGCCCGCTTTCGCACTTCTACGAGCGCATGGGGGCTGCATGGGCGCTTTCGATGTACTACGTGCGCTTTCCGCAGAGGGTGGGGGAGTTCGTCGAGCACGGGCTTTCGGACCGCAAGGTCGCGGCCAAGGCCATGTCAAAGGTCCTCGAGTCGAGGCAGGGGAGCGCCGCGGACCGCGCGCAGGCGCGCCAGATCCGCGGCAGGATCATGGGCAGGGCGTCAGAGCGTGTGGATGCTTGAGGTGTTTCCCTGGCCGTAGTAGGCGTTCTTGCCGTGCTTCCTCAGGTAGTGCTTGTCAAGGAGCACCTGCTGCATCGGCTGGATCTTCCCGCCGCGGAGCATGATGGAGTGGAAGGCCATGAAGCAGATCTCCTCGAGCACCACCGCGTTGTAGACCGCGTTGTCAGGGGAGGTGCCCCAGGTGAACGGGCCGTGCGAGAACACCAGCGCCGCGGGGATGTCCTTCATGTTGAGCCCGCGTTTTTTGAAGGTTTCGACGATCACCTTGCCGGTCTCAAGCTCGTAGTCGCCCTTGATCTCCTCGTCCGTCATCGGGCGGGTGCAGGGGACCGGGCCGTAGAAGTAGTCGGCGCCGGTGGTGCCGAGGGCCGGGACGTCCATGCCGGCCTGCGCGAACGAGGCGGCATAGCGGGAGTGGGTGTGCACGACGCCCATGATGTCCGGGCAGGCGCGGTAGAGCTCCAGGTGGGTCTCGGTGTCGGTTGACGGGTTGAGGCTGCCCTCGACACGCTCGCCGGTCTTGAGGTCAACGACCACCATGTCGTCGGCGGACATCGAGTCATAGTCGACCCCGGAAGGCTTGATCACGACCAGGCCCTCGTTGCGGTCGATGCCGGAGACGTTGCCCCAGGTGTAGGTAACCAGGTTGTGCTTGGGCAGTTCAAGGTTTGCCTTGAAAACCTTTTTCTTGAGTTCTTCGAGCATGTGTTCCTCCTGATGCTTCTTAAGGTGATCGTAGCAGAAAGGAGCAGCCGCGCCTCCCGGAAGGCTTGCTTTGCAAACGTTATTTTTTATTTTTGCATGGCGCCTCACATTGCGGTGCCAATACCTTGAAGAAAAAACATTTTCTTAAACTGGCAGGCATCCGAAAGCGCTTGCGCAGCAAGGTGCGGGCATCACTTTCCCAAAAAGGCGAAGCCCGCCTCCGCAAGCTTGCGGGGCACCACGAGCGCGCTTGCGCAGATGAGATCGGCACGGTGGTCTGGAAGAAGCCTGAGCAGAGGAGCGGGCAGGGGCAGGAGCGGACGCCCGGCGCGGCCTTGGGACAAAAGCGCAGCCGCGCTTTTGGCATGCGGATCGGCGATGTTGACAGGTCCGCTCAACGCCTCATGGGCGAGGATGAACTCGAAGGCGCGCGCGGCATCGAGGAGGCCTACCCAAGGCACGCAGGGCGAGCCACCCAGGAGCACGAGGCGCGGCATGAGCGAGGTGAGGGCCATTAGCCCGCCGCCATCGCCCATGACGACGCCCAGACGCGCCAGGACAAGCCTTTGGCAGGAGCCGAACCGCTCCTGCGCGCCCTGCTCGATCCTCGATGCCATCCTCGCGATGAAGCCATCCCCGGGCGCGGCACTCTCGTCTGAGGCCTTGCCGTTTTCGTAGATCCCGGTGGCGCTTGCCTGTATGAAGATTTTCGGCAGGCGGCCTTCATACTTCCTGGCGATGAGATCCATCACCTCAAGGCGCGATCGCACCAGCGCCTCGGCGCGCTTGTCCCCAAGGCGCTTCTTGTCGATGGCCTCCCCTGCAAGGTTCACCACCGCGTCGGCATCGGGGAAGGGATCGGATGGGCAAAGCCAGATGAATTGCGGGTTTTGGCCCTGGCTGTGGCGCTTTCTTGAGAGCGCAAGCACGTTGTGCCCGGCCTTCATCAGCATGATCGTGAGCACGCGGCCGATGAAGCCGGTGGCGCCGGTGATCAGGATGTTCATCCGCACTCCTGTGTGTCTTGGAAAACCTGGAAACAAAAGGGGCGCCCCTTCAGAGGGCGCCCCATGAGTCTAAGCCAAAACGGCCTTGATCAGCGGTTCTTGGCCTGCTCAGCCTGGATCGCGGTCACGGCGATGGTGTAGACGATGTCGTCAACCAGCGCGCCGCGGGAGAGGTCGTTGACCGGCTTCCTCAGGCCCTGGAGCAGCGGGCCGATAGCCACGAGGCCGGCGGAGCGCTGGACAGCCTTGTACACGGTGTTGCCGGTGGAAAGGCTCGGGAAGACGAACACGGTGGCCTTGCCGGCGACCGGCGAGCCCGGAGCCTTCTGGGCGGCGACTTCCGGCATCACGGCAGCGTCGTACTGGAGCGGGCCGTCGACCGAGAGGTCGGGGCGCTTCTGCTTTACAAGCTCTGTGGCCTGGGTCATCAGGTCGACGTCGGCGCCCTTGCCCGACTTGTGGGTCGAGTAGGTGATCAGCGCGACGCGCGGCTCGATGCCGAAGGCCTTGGCGGTGTCGGCGGACTGGATGGCGATCTCGGAGATCTGATCGGCGTCCGGGTTGAGGTTAACCGCGCAGTCGGCATAGAAGTAGACCTGCTCGGGCATCAGCATGAAGAAGCCGCCGGAGACGAGCTTGGCGCCCGGGGCGGTCTTCAAGATCTGGAAGGCCGGGCGGATGGTGTTGGCGGTAGTGTGGACGGCGCCGGAGACCAGGCCGTCGATCTCGCCGCGCTCGATCATCATGGTGGCGAGGAACACGTTGTCCTGGAGGGCCTGCACGGCAAGCTCGGGGGTCATGCCCTTCTTGGAGCGCAGCTCGACCAGGCGGTCGACATAGTTCTGGCGCACCGCATCAGGATCGACGAACTCGACGCCTGAGCCGAGCTCGACGCCCTGCTCCTTGGCGACCTTGAGGATCTCGTCGCGCTTGCCGTAGAGCACTGGCACTGCGATGCCCTGGCTTGCCACGATCGAGGCGGCCTTGACGGTGCGCGGCTCGTTGCCCTCAGGCAGCGCGATACGCATGTGGGCGGCGCGGGCCTTGGAGGCGAGCATGCTGCGGAAGGCAGCCGGGCTCATGAGCGGGGTGCGATCCTTGTCGTAGGTGGTGACGAGGCTTATGGCCTTGTCGTCAAACGCCTCCGCGCCAGACTTGGCGGCGTACTCAGCGCGCTCGGCGTCGTCGGAGGGGAGGGATGCCGGGAAACTTGCGAGGGCCTGGGCCGCCTGCCAGACGCTGGCATCGGTCTCGATGACGGTCGCGCCCGGAACAGCGCCCTTGGCGCCTGCCGCGAGGATCACGGTCCCGCACTGCGTGGATGCAGGAACCGAGGCGGTGAGCAGGACCTTGGGGGACTTCTCCTCCTCGCCGGGGAACGCAATCTTGAAGCCGCGCCTTGAAGCGTCGCCGGAGGTCACCTTTCCGCCCAGGAAGGCGGCGATGTCGGATGCCTTCGGTCCGTAGGTGATGCGGTCATAGCCGATGGTGGCGATGACGTTCTTCACGGCATCCTCATTGCCCTCGGCGCACGACGGGGCGGCCTTTGCAAAGCAGGCGCAGTGGCCGCAGCCGGAGAGCGCAAGATGCCTTGCGCCATCGGCATCGCGCGGGGCGTCGCGGTTGATGACGACCGAGCCTATGACGCGGTTGCGGCCGGCGTTGCCAAACGGGATCAGGGTGTTGGCGATCGCTGCGGCATTGCCCGGGCAGGTGCCGGTGCAGACGGTGATGATGTCAGCATCCAGGGCGTGGCAGATGTCGGCGTTGAGCAGATCCTTGTCGGACTTGGTGCCGGTCACGCCTTCGGCGATGACTATCTCCGGCTTCTCGGAGTCGAGCAGGGCGTGGAAGTTGGCGACGATCTTCTCGAGCACGTCGGACTTCTTGCCGGCGGCGATTGCCTTGAACGCGCAGTCGCGGCAGAGGGTCCTTCCCTCCTGGGGCTTGCCAAGCTCGCGGGCGAAGGGCAGGAACGCGGCGGCCTTGACGCCGCGGTCGTTCAAGGCTTTCACAAGCCCAAGGGATACCGGGAAAATGCCTTCGGTCTTGCCGGCCGGGACAATCATTACTGTGCGTGTCACTTCAAACTCCAATGTTTAGTTGCTGGCGCGGCAGATCCCGCGCCGCGTGCGGTAGGGCGGGGACAGGCCCCCGCGCGCGCTTATTTTCCGCCGCCGTGCCCGCAATTTCAATTGCGTGCGTTCACAAACGGCCGACCCGATAGATTTTGTCAACTTTCCCCTTGGGAAAGCTGCGGCGGAGGGATTTTGCCAAGGGGCATGGGGCTGGTAAAATCCCTGTGGCAGCGCAGGGGGATGAGATGGGCTTTTTCAGGACGCTTTTGCTGGGGCGCAAATACATGGCCGCGTGGCCTGATGATCCGCTTTTGGGCCCGGTCTTTCCCGAGAACCGCGTCAAGTACTGGATGAAGGTCGGAAGCTTCCTCCTCCCCCCGTTCATCGTGCTGATCCTCGCCTGGGCCTGGTACCGCGGGGGAGGGCTCCACGGGGTCGAGTTCATGTTCGCGATGAAGTCCACCTGGCCTGTGACCATAGCCTGCGTGATCTTCCTCCTGCTCATGCCGCTGCAGGGGATCTGGTGGTTCGGGCGCCGGGCGCAGCTCAAGCTAAACCCCAGGCTCAAGCTCTTCTACATGGAGACCTGCATCATGCTCCACCGCCAGGGCTCGCAGGATCCGACCATGATGGACTTCGCCGAGGTCACCGCCGAGGGGATAAAGAAGCTCGGGCGCGACTTCCTGCGGAAGCTCTAGCCGGCGCCGCCACTTGCCGCATTGCGCGGCGCCATTTCCAATCGTTGCAATTTCGTTCAATCCGTAAAACTCAAGGCAGCAATCCAATGCAGGAAACCATTTACCGCAAGCTCGAAGCGCTCGAGGAGCGCCACCAGGAGGTTGAGCAGCTGCTCTCACAGCCTGAGGTCATAGCCGATCAGGAGAAGTTCCGCGAGCTCAACCGCGAGTACTCGCGCCTCTCCAATACCGTCACACTCTTCAAGAAATACAAGTCCGTTGCCTCGGACGTCCAGGAGTACGAGGAGATGCTCAAGGGCGACGATCCTGAGATGAAGGAGATGGCGCAGCAGGAGGCAGGCCCTGCCCGCGATGAGCTTTCTTCATTGGAGCACCAGCTCCAGATGGAGCTCCTGCCTCACGACGAGCGCGACGACTGCGACTGCTTCCTCGAGATCCGCGCCGGCACCGGCGGCGACGAGGCCTGCCTCTTTGCCGGCGATCTCTTCAAGATGTACAGCCATTACGTCGAGTCCAAGGGCTGGAAGCTCGAGGTGATCTCCTCAAGCGAGGGCGAGATGGGCGGCTACAAGGAGATCATCTCCAAGCTCTCAGGCGAGGGCGCCTACGGCTACATGAAGTTCGAGTCCGGCGGCCACCGCGTGCAGCGCGTGCCGGTGACCGAGACCCAGGGCCGCGTCCACACCTCGGCCTGCACGGTCATGGTGCTGCCGGTGATCCCGCCTGCCAAGGCCCCGGTCATCAACCCCGCCGATCTGCGCATCGACACCTACCGCTCCTCAGGCGCCGGCGGCCAGCACATCAACAAGACCGACTCGGCCATCCGCATCACCCACATCCCCACCGGCATCGTGGTCGAATGCCAGGACGAGCGCTCGCAGCACCAGAACCGCGCCCGCGCCATGGAGGTGCTGTACTCGCGCTTAGCCCAGCTCGAGGAGGACAAGCGCAACGCCGAGGCCGACAAGATCCGCCACAGCGTCCTAAGCTCGGGCGACCGCTCCGACCGCATCCGCACCTACAATTTCCCGCAAAGCCGCGTGACCGACCACCGCATCAACCTCACGCTCCACTCGCTCGACCGCGTGATGTCAGGCGAGCTCGATCCGCTCATCAAGCCCGTCATCGAGGAGTCCAAGGCCGAGCAGCTCGCGCAGATGGCGACCAGGGAAGGGCTGTGACCACCATAGCCGCGGCGCTGCGGGAGTGCCGCGCCGCGCTGTCTAAGGCCGGGTCCGATGAGGCTCGCGCCGAGGCCAGGCTCATCATCATGACAGCAACCGGCCTTGACGAGGCAGGCCTCATCGTCCATGACTGTGACGAGATGTCAAAGGACGCCCTTGCGCGCGCCAAAGACGCCACAGGAAAACGCGCCGAGGGGATCCCGCTTGCCTATGTCTTGGGCTTCCGCGACTTCTTCGGGCTGAGGCTTGCCGTGAGCCCCGCGGTGCTCATACCCAGGAATGAGACCGAGATCCTAGTCGAGCAGGCGCTGTCAGCCCCGTTCGCGACGGCCTGCGACCTGGGCACCGGCAGCGGCGCGGTGATCCTCGCCATCAAGTCCTCAAGGCCCAAGGCGCAGTGCTGGGCCTGCGACCTTTCCGAGGAGGCGCTGGAGGTCGCAAGGGCCAACGCCCGCGCGCTCGGGCTCGAGGTGAGCTTCGTGCGCTCCTCCTGGCTCCTTTCCGACGAGTTCTCGGGCATGCGCTTCGACCTCATAGTGTCGAACCCTCCCTACATCGAGGAGGGCGATCCCCACCTTGCGCGCACCTCGCTGCCCTGCGAGCCCAGGATGGCGCTCACCTCCGGCAGGGACGGGCTTGACGACATCCGCGCCATCGCCGCCCAGGCCCCGTCGCACTTGAACAAGGGCGGCAGGCTCCTGCTCGAGCACGGCTTCGACCAGGGGGAGCGGGTGCGGGGGATCCTGCGCAAGGCGGGATTTTCAGATGTCAGGACCGCGCGCGATCTCGAAGGGCGCGAGCGCGTCACCTCAGGCGCGATGCCCCAGGCGGACTGAAGGCCGCCTGCGAAGGCGCCCCCGGAATGGACGCCTTGCGCGTCCCCGCCCGGCCAAAGCAAAAGGGCCGCGCCGCGATGCGGCACGGCCCTTTCAAGGCTTCAGGGCATCTGAGCCTTATTTCTTGCCGCCCTTGGCGTTGACCTTCGACTTGTCCAGGGAGATGGACATCTCCATGATCGAGGTCTCGTTCTTGTTGACGACGTTGATCTCGACATCGTCGTCGTCGGCTCCTGCCACGTACTTCTTCAGCACGTCGAGGATCTCCTGGCGGAGCTTGGGCATGAAGTCCGGGGTGTCGCGGCCTGCGCGGTCGTTTATGAGCACCAGGTGGAGGCGCTGCTTGGCCGACTCGCGGGCGCTTTCCTTCTCGCTGCTGCGGAAAACCGCATCGGAAATGATCTTCAATAGCGACATCTGCAGCTCCTTAGTCCTTGCCGAAAAGCTTGCTTAGGAAACCCTTCTTGTCGGTGACGAAGCGCAGCGGCACCTCGTTGCCAAGAAGCCTCTCCACGGCGTCCATGTAGGCCTTGCCCGCGTCCGAGTCCTTGTTGAGCACGACCGGGTTGCCGGCGTTGGAGGCCTTGAGCACGTCCTGGGACTCCGGGATCACGCCCAGAAGCGGGATGGTGAGCAGCTCCTGCACGTCCTCGACGGAGAGCATCTCGTTCTTCTTGACGCGGTGGGGCAGGTAGCGGGTCAGCAGCAGCTTGGCCACGACCGGGTCCATGTTGAGCTCGGCTCGGCGCGACTTGGCGTTGAGGATCCCGATGATGCGGTCGCTGTCGCGCACGGAGGAGACCTCGGGGTTCGTGGTCACGATCGCCTCGTCGGCGAAGTACAGCGCCATCAGGGCGCCGTTCTCGATGCCCGCCGGGCTGTCGCAGATCACGTACTCGAAGCCCATCTCGTCGAGCCCGCGCAGCACCTCCTCGACGCCTTCGAGCGTGAGCGCGTCCTTGTCCTTGGTCTGGGAGGCCGGGAGGATGTAGAGGTTGTCGACGTGGCGGTCCTTGATCAGGGCCTGGTTGAGCTTGGCCTCGTGGCTGATGACGTTGATGAAGTCGTAGACCACGCGCCTCTCGCAGCCCATGATGAGGTCGAGGTTGCGCAGCCCGACGTCGAAGTCGAGCACCGCGGTCTTGTGGCCGGACATCGCAAGCCCGGTGGCGATGGCGGCCGACGAGGTGGTCTTGCCGACGCCGCCCTTGCCGGAGGTCACGACGATGATGCGCTCGCGGAAGGGCTCGGGGCTCAGGCCGGACTTTGGCTTCTCATCCTTGCCCGCGTCCTTCGCCTCGCCGGCGGCCTTGGCCTCGGCATCGTCCGCTGCCTTCGCAGCGGCGCTTCCTGCCTCCTTCCCAGCTCCGGCCTCCGGGGCCATGGCCTCCTGCTCCTCGGCCTCTTTGGATTCTTTCTCGGTGTTCTCAGTCTGTTTCATGTGTGTTCCCTGCTAAGGACGTTCAGTGTTTGAGATGATTTTAGCCAAATCCCGGGCCTCGCAGTAGCGCAGCGCGCGCCCCTTGAGGTAGGCCAGCGTCCCGCGCTGGCCCTCCCTCACGGCGGGGCCAAGGGGATCGTTTTCGATGTCGTCGGCGGTCTGGTAGTTGCCAGCGATGGCGACGAAAGTCGGGTTGAATGCGCCTTCGGCGTAGATGAACGAGTCCGGCGCCCCGGGATCGCCGCTGTCGCGCGGGGATCCGGCGTAGACCTCGCCCATGAGGTCGCCGAACACGAAGATGTTGTACGAGGCGATGATGCGCGCGCCGTTGGCGACGCTCCCGAAGATCGCAACGGAGTTGCCAGGGGCCTTGATGGCCTCGCCTGAGCGCACGTTGCGCCTGACGACGCACATCTGGACGCTCTCGCGCACCGGGGTGGGCACCTTGACCTCGCGCACCACCTCGACCTCCACCGGGACCTTGACCTCGACGGTGCGGGTGATGATCTTTGGCTTGACGCTCTCCTCGCGCATGCGGGCAAAGCGGCTTGAGTTGACCACCGGGATCCCGCGAGCGGCGAGCGCCTGGGCCCGCTCCTCGGTGGTGGCGCCGGAGAGCCCCAGAAGGAACATCCCGAACTCGCGCCCGAGCGCGACGAGCGCCGGGTAGTCTATGGCGTTTAGATCGCGCACGGCCGAGACGTCGAGGACGAAGGGGCGGTTGCGGTAGACCTCCGGGGTCCTGCCCACGCGCAGCTCGAGCACGGCCCGGCACTCGGAGGCGGTCCCGCGCACCAGCGAAATGGTGTCGAAGGAGTAGCCGGTGCGGATCATGCTGCCCGAGACCGGGAGCGCGTTGGAAGTCTGACTGTCCTCTGCCATCTTTGTCTATTAAGCGCGATGCCTTGCCTGAATTGGATTCAACCTGTTGATCTTAACACACGTGCGCCTAAGCGCCTTGGCGCGTGGAGCGCCCGGCGCGGCGGTGGTAGGATCGCCGCATGGGCATCGCGGAGGGAGAATCATGAAGGACCGCCTGGTATACGTCTACAAGAGCAGCCGCAAGCTGCGCACCTACCTCTACCTCGAGGAGCGCGACAACTTCTCAAAGCTCCCCGGAGGGCTTTTGGACGCCTTCGGCGCGCCGAAGTTCGTGATGGTCTTCTCGATGGCCAAGCACCCCAGGCTCCCCAAGATCACGCCCGAGGAGCTCGAGCGCTCGCTTAACGAGCGCGGCTACCTGCTGCGCATCGATCTTGAGGACGAGGAGGAGAACCTCCTAAACGAGGAGCGCCGCCTGCGCGGCTTGCCTCCGCTCACCCGCGAGCAGATAGACGGCTTCTTCCACTGAGAAGGGCGCTGATGCGGACAAGAGCGCCAGGGCCGCGCAGCGGCCCTGGCGCAACTGCCACGCGGCGCGGGTTCGCCCAGGCTCAGGCCTTGAGGTCAATGAGGTTGCCCTCTATGCCGACGACGGAGCTTCCGTAGACCCCCCCGCCGGTGTCGCAGGGGCCGCTTGACACGGCATAGCCGTCGCGGCGCAGCCTTGCGGTGAGCTCGTCCACCTTCTCCTTGGACCCCAGCTTGAAGGCAATGTGGATGTAGCCAGTGCGCGAGGGGTGCTTCTGCGGATCCTCAAGCCCGGGCCTCGTCATGATCTCAAGCTTGGCTCCGGAGTCGAAGGAGAGCATGTAGGACCTCAGTCCGCTCTTCTGATCGGTGTGGGGCTCGCCGGCCTTCGCGCCGAAGTAGTCGGTGAAGAACTCGCGCGTCCTCTCAAGCTCGTTTACATACATCGCCACGTGCTCAATGACCATTTGGCCAAAACCTCCAAAGCCTTTGTGTTCCAATTTCAAATCAAAAAGCGCCCCGCCAGGGGCGGGGAGGGGCGGCCTCAGGCGCGCCTGAGCGCCTGCGCCACGCAGGGGTTGTTCTCCCGCTCAAAGCCGATGGTCGAGTCCATGCCGTGCCCGGGCAGGACCTTGGTCGCATCCGGCAGGCGCATGAGCTTTCCGAGCGACTCGTAGATGGCATCCTCGTCGCCTCCCGGGAAGTCGGTGCGGCCCATCGAGAGCTGGAAGAGCGTGTCGCCGGTGAGGACGAAGCCCTCCTCCTTGCAGTAGTAGCAGGCCCCGCCGGGGGTGTGGCCCGGGGTCGCGATCACCTCAAGCGCGGGCAGATCGCCTATCTTCAAGATCTGCCCGTCGGAGACGAACTGCGGCTTGAAGCTCTTGCACTGGCGGAGCCCCAGGCCCTCGGATTGCCTTGGAATGGCGTCGATGAGCGCCTGATCCTCGATGCAGGGGCCGTAGATCGGGGCGCCGGTGAGCTCCTGCAGATCGGCAGCCCCGCCGATGTGGTCGAGGTGGGCGTGGGTGATCACGATCCCGGATAGATGCAGATCCGCGTCCTCGGCCATGCAGGCTATCTCATTGGCGCGGTCGCCCGGGTCCACGGCGATGGCGTCATGCCCGCCCTCGCGGGCGATGATCCTGCAGTTCTGCATGAAGGCGGTGACTGGGATCACTCCGATTCTCACGCTCACATGACCTCCGCGTCGATGCCCTTGAGGTAGAAGCTCTCAGGGCAGGGCAGCGAGACCGGGTGGTCCGAGTCCTGCCGCAAGGTTGCGCGGATCTGCGCCTGCACGCCTGCGTCGAGCGCGGCGTCCGCGGTCACCTTCTGGAAGAGGGCGGGATCGACGAGCCCTGAGCAGGAGAAGGTGAGCAGCCTGCCGCCATCGTTTAAGAGCATGAAGCCGAGCCTTGCGATGTCCTGGTAGCCGCGGCAGGCGCGCTTGAGCGAGCCCGCGCTCTCGGCGAACTTGGGCGGATCGAGTATGACCACGTCGTACTTGGCCCCTTCCTTCACCTGCTTGCGCAGGAAGTCGAACACGTCGGCGCGGATGAACTTGCACCTGCCGGGGTCCAGGCGGTTCTCGACCACGCCCTGCCTGGCGGCGTCGAGCGCGGGGCCTGAGACATCGACGTTCACGACCGACCTGGCCCCGCCCTTGAGCGCCCAGAGGCCGAAGCCTCCGGTGTAGGAGAAGCAGTTGAGCACGCTCCTGCCCTTGCACAAGGATGAGCAGTAGATGCGCGCCGCCCTCTGGTCGAGGTAGGCGCCGGTCTTGTGGCCATGCGGGATCTCAACTGGGATCTTCACCTGCCCGCCTTCCAGGACATAGATGACCTCGGGCGGCTCCTCGCCCCTGATGACGCCGCAGCGCTCCTCGAGGCCCTCCTTCTGGCGGGCGCGGGTGTCCGAGCGCTCGTAGAACGAGCAGTCCGGGAAGAGCTCGAAGAGCTCCTTGAGGATCCAGTCGCGGCAGGCCTCTATGGCCTGGGAGGAGATGGAGATCACGACGAACCTGCCGTAGCGGTCGGCGACCAGGCCGGGTAGCAGATCGCCCTCGGAGTCCACGAGCCTCACGCCGTCGTTGCCCTGCGCAACCAGAGCCTCACGCCTCTTGCATGACTTGCGCACCAGCGTGCGGATGAACTTCTCATCGGGGACCTGCGCCTCGACGAAGGAGACCGCCCTCACGCGGATCTGGGAGGCAGGCGAGAAGAAGCCCCAGGAGAGGAAGTTCCCGCCCGAGTCCTCGACGCGCACGAGATCCCCCGGCGCCGGGTTACCCGACACCGAGGCGATCGCCTTTGAAAACACCCAGGGGTGGTGGCGCAGCAGCGACTTCTCGCGGCCCTGGTTGAGCTTTACGGTTGCACTCATGGCATCCTCCTGCCTTAGATGAGGTCCAGGCACTTCCCGATGGGGAGGCCGTCGAAAACGTTGTCGTTGCCGAGGTTGCGCTTGATCATCGCGCTGACCCCGTTCATCGCGAAGAGCACGCTCTCGCGCAGATCATCCGTCTTGAGCATCCTGCCGATGAAGAGCGCCGCGAAGAGGTCGCCGGTGCCGTGGAACTCGCGCCCCACCTCGGCGTATGGAAGCGAGAGGCTCATGCCCTTGCCCTCGATGCGCACGCAGTGGCCGGAACCTTCCTGCACGCTCGTGATGATCGAGCAGCCCGGGGTGATCGCGCAGAGCTTTTTTGCCAGCGCGCCTGCCTCCTCCTGCATGGGATCGCCGCCCTGGTACTCTGGGCAGGCCAGGTAGCAGGCCTCGGTGTAGTTGGGCAGGATGTAGTCGGCCACCGCGATGAGGCGGCGCATGTTCTCCACGCTCTCCTGCGTCACGCCGTTGTAGAGCGCCCCGTGGTCGGCCATGATCGGATCGGTGAAGATCGGCCGCCCCTGCTCGTGGAACTTGCGGCAGCATTCGACGACGAGGTCGGCCTGTTCCTTGGAGGCGATGAAGCCGGTGTAGACGGCATCGAAGCAAAATCCCAGCTCGTCCCAGTACTTGAGCGTCCTGCGCATGAAGGCGGTGGTGTCGAGCACGTCGAACTTGCCGTAGGCGAAGTTGTTCGAGACGAGCGCGGTGGGGAGCACCGACGGATCGAAGCCCATGTGCGAGAGCACGGGCAGCATGGCGTTGACAGCCATGCGGCCGTAGCAGGGCAGATCGCCGATGAGAAGGATCTTTTCAGGCTTGGCCATTTGAATCTCCAAAGCCGCGCGTGGCGGCGGACGCCTCATTTTACAGTTTGATGACGCCCGTGGGCTAAAATCCACGTCTGGCGCCTAACGCGGGGCTAAGTCACCCACCTTAGGATTTAAGCAAAGCGTTGCTCCGCAACGTTAAAAAAAGTGCAAAAACACAGGCAGACGAACAGGACAAGGCCGCAACCATGACCGCTTCGAAGAAGAAAATCTTGAAAATAGCGCTGTTTGCAGCCGCGCTGCTCGCTTTGGCTGCATTCATGCTCTTTAGGGTTTTCCGCACCGTGCCTCCCTCGTACATGACGGTGAGCCCGGAGATCCGCGACATCGAGAAGCAGGTGTACGCGACCGGCACCGTCGAGGGATTGACCCAGGTGGACGTGGGCGCCCAGGCCTCAGGTCAGATCGTAAAGCTCTACGTCAAGACCGGCGACAAGGTGAAGAAGGGCGATCCGCTCTGCGAGATCGATCCCAAGACCCAGCAGAACGCCTTGAAGTCGGCGCAGGCCCAGCTTGAGATAGTTCAGGCCAAGATCGCCGCCAAGACCTCCGAGATCAAGAAACTCAAGTTCGAGTCCGACCGCCAGTCGCGCCTGATGAGGAACGACGCGACCTCGCGCCAGGACTACGAGTCGGCCGTCTCGGCCACCGAGGTCGCGCAGGCCGAGCTCAAGGAGCTCAAGGCTGAGTACGAGCAGGACAAGATCTCGGTGGACACCGCCAAGACCAACCTAGGCTACACCCACATCACCGCCCCGATGGACGGCACCGTCTACGCCACGGTGGTCGATGAGGGCCAGACGGTCAACGCCAGCCAGACCACCCCGACAATCCTGAGGATTGCCGATCTCGACGAGGTCGTGGTCAAGACCGAGATCTCCGAGGCCGACGTCGTGAACGTCAAGCCAGGCCAGGAGTGCTCGTTCACCATCCTCGGCCGCCCGCACCACCCGTACAAGGGCGTGCTCGGGCGCGTCGCCCCGGCGCCGTCCTCCTACGAGTCCTCGACCACCACCTCTTCCTCATCGTCGTCATCCTCATCCTCCTCGTCCTCAGCCTCGAGCACGGCCATCTACTACAACGCCGACATCGACGTGCCCAACGAGGACGGGGCCCTCAGGATCGACATGACCGCCGACGTCACCATCAGCGTGGCCTCGGCCAAGGACGCGCTGGCAGTGCCGCTTACCGCGCTGCGCAACGATCAGGGCACGAGCGCCGAGCTCTACGTGCTGGGCAGGGACGGCAAGGTCGGCAAGGTCGAGGTCGGGCTTGGGATCAGGAACGACCAGTACGTCGAGGTGACCTCGGGGCTTGCGCGCGATGACAAGGACGTGCGCATCGTCATCGGCGATGACGTGCAGACTGCAGAGGCCGCGGCCCTTGCCAACGACAAGCGCAGGAGGGGGCCGTTCTGATGGAAGGGGAACTGCTCGAGCTTGTGGACATCCGTCGCTCCTACGGCGACGGCCCGTCGGCAGTCGAGGTGCTGCACGGCATAACGCTGTCGATAAGGCGCGGCGAGATGGTCGCGATCATCGGACCCTCGGGTTCAGGCAAGTCCACGCTCATGAACATCATAGGCTGCCTCGATCGCCCGACCTCCGGCAGCTACGAGGTCTCAGGACGCGACACCTCCAACATGGAGCCTGACGAGCTGGCGGCATTGAGGCGCGACTTCTTCGGGTTCATCTTCCAGCGCTACCTGCTGCTCTCGAACCTGAACGCCTCGGAGAACGTGCAGGTGCCGTCCATCTACTCAGGCTACCGCCGCGACAAGCGCGCCGAGCGCGCCGGGATGCTCCTGGAGCGCCTGGGCCTTGGGGAGCGCAAGTCCTACAGCCCCTCGCAGCTCTCGGGCGGCCAGCAGCAGCGCGTCTCGATAGCCCGCGCCCTCATGAACGGCGGGCAGATCATCCTGGCCGACGAGCCCACCGGTGCCCTGGACACCAAGAGCGGCGAGGAGGTCATGAAGATCCTCACCGAGCTCAACTCCGAGGGCCACACCGTGATCCTGGTGACCCACGATCCGAGGATCGCCGCGCACGCCCGCCGCGTGATCACGATCCGCGACGGCAGCGTGGTCTCGGACAAGGTGAACGAGGAGGTCTCGGACGCGGCAAGCTCGGGGGCGGCAAAGAGCGCTGGCGCGATCCCAGACGTCTCGCTCAAGCGCGCCTGGTCCACCTCGGCGCGCGCGTACATGGACCGCTTCTCCGAGGCCGGGGCGATGGCGCTGCGCTCGATGGTCTCAAACCGCATGCGCACGCTCCTGACCATGCTCGGCATCATCATCGGCATCATGGCGGTGGTCATGGTGGTGGCGCTGGCGCGCGGCGCCTCGGACAACATCATCTCCAACATCTCGTCCATGGGCACGAACACCATCTCGGTGATGCCCGGCGAGCGCATGGGCGACGTGCGCTCGGGCAAGGTCAGGTCGCTGAAGATCTCGGACATGAACGCGCTGCGCGGACAGCCCTTCGTCGACTCGGTGTCGCCCGTGGTGCAGTCCTCGGTGCTCTTTCGGCGCGACAACATCGAGAACACCGGCACCGTCTACGGCATCAGCGCCGACTACTTCCGCGTCTACGGCATGGAGCTTGCCCGCGGCAGGCTCTTCACCCAGTCGGAGGCCTCGGGCAACCAGCAGGTCTGCGTCATCGACGCCAAGACCGCCTCCTCGATGTTCCCGGGGGTCGATCCCATAGGGCGGAAGCTCATAGTCAAGACCACGCCGATGCTCGTGGTGGGCGTGCTCACCGAAAAGGACATCATGTTCCGCCCGCGCGACGCGCTCTACGTCTACGCGCCGTACTCGACCGTGATGCACAAGATGTCAAACCAGGACTACCTCTCGACGCTCATCGTGCGCATCGCCGCGGGCTTCTCGACCCCGGTGGCCGAGGCCAGCCTCGTCTCGCTCCTAAAGGCCCGCCACGGGCGCAAGGACTTCTTCATCCAGTCCTCGGACACGATCATGAAGACCATCAGCCAGACCACCTCGACCTTCACGCTGCTCATCTCGGCCATCGCGGTCATCTCGCTCTTAGTCGGCGGCATCGGCGTCATGAACATCATGCTGGTCTCGGTTACCGAGCGCACGCGCGAGATCGGCATCCGCATGGCCGTTGGGGCCAGGCAGAGTGACATCATGACCCAGTTCCTCATCGAGGCGGTCACCGTGTGCATCACGGGTGGCCTGGCCGGCGTGCTGCTCTCGCTGGTGGCTGGCAAGGTGGTCATGCTGTTCTTCCCGTCGGTGCCGCTTTCGTTTTCGGCGCTTTCCATCATCGTGGCCGTGCTCACCTCGTCGGCCATCGGCATGGTGTTCGGCTTCATGCCCGCGCGCAACGCCGCGAGGCTCGACCCCATCGAGGCGCTGGCGCGCGAGTGACGCCGCATGGCATATACAATGGGCAACAGAATAAGTAGACAGGCAGGTGGTTGAGAAATGAAGGCAAGCGCGCGCGCGATGGAGGATCTCTGCGGAATCGATCCTCTGGTGAAGATCTTCTGCGATCTGGTGTCGGCGGACACGAAGTCCGATCCCGACTCGAAAACCGTCCCATCGACGGTGGGGCAGCTCAGGCTCGGGGCGCAGATCTCGGGGATCTTGAACGGCCTGGGCTTCTCCTGCGTGCAGGAGCAAAACGGCGTCGTGATGTGCCAAGTACCTGCAAGCGCGGGGCTTGAGGATCGGCCGCGCCTTGCGCTCATCGCCCACCTTGACACCGCGCCTGACGCCCCGGGGGACGGGGTGTCGCCAAGGCTCGTCAGGAATTACGACGGCGGAGTGATCGAGCTTGAGAACGGCCTTGCGACCGACTCATCGATCTGCCGCGAGCTCCCCTCCCACAAGGGCGACGACATCATCGTGACCGACGGCAGGACGCTCTTGGGCGCCGACGACAAGGCCGGGGTCGCCGTAATCATGCAGATCCTGCGCGAAATCGCCTCCGATCCCTCGTTCAGGCACCCGGCACTTTGCGCCGTGTTCTCGGTAGACGAGGAGATCGGCAAGTCCGCGGACCTCATCGATCTTGGAAAGGTCGGCTGCCGCTACGGCGTGACCGTGGACGGCTGCGAGGCCGGCGAGCTTGACACCGCGACCTTCAACGCCGAGGCCGCGCTAGTTGAGATAAAAGGCCGCAGCGTCCACACCGGGACTGGCTACAAGGCGCTCGTCAACGCCTGCGAGCTCGCCTCGCGCTTCATGCAGATGCTCCCGCAGGACGAGAAGCCTGAGAACACCATGGGGCAGGAGGGCTTCTTCCATGTCCACGAGATCCGCGGCGACGCCGCGCTCTCAAGGCTCAAGCTCATCGTGCGCGACTTCACCGAGGAGGGCCTCTCGCGTCGCATCGGGCTGCTGTTGCGCATCGCCGATCTCATGAACGCCGAGCTCGGGGAGAGCCGCGTCAAGGTCACGCACTTCCACCAGTACTCGAACATGGCCAGGCCGCTTGAGGAGCACCCGGAGATCGTAAGGATGTGCCTCGAGGCCTACCGCCGCGCCGGCATCAAGCCGCGCGAGATCTCCGTGCGCGGGGGCACCGACGGATCGAACCTCTCAAACCGCGGCCTTCCCTGCCCGAACATCTTCACCGGGGCGCTGTGCTGCCACGGCGTCCACGAGTGCCTGCCCGTGAAGTCGCTGCACCTCTCGCACGACGCAGTCAAGGCGCTCGTGGGCGTGGCCGCCGAAGGAGGCGCTGCATGAAGCGCGTGCTGCTTATGGGATCAGGCGGCGGGCTTGGGCGCGAGTGCGAGCAGGCCCTGCTCTCATCGGGCTTCTCGGTGGCCTGCGCGCCCCATGAGATCTGCGACATCAGCGACAGCGCCGACGTGAAGAGCCTGTTTGAAGGCACCGCGCCTGACATCGCGGTGAACGCCGCGGCCTACACCGATGTGGACGGGGCCGAGGACGAGCGCGACAAGGCCTTTGCGGTCAATGCCGCGGGAGCGGGCAACATCGCCTCCGAGTGCGCCGCGCGCTCCATCGCGCTCATCCACATCTCAACGGACTACGTGTTCTCAAGCCCGCGCAACGCCCCGCACAACGAGGCGGAGATCCCGCACGCGCTCTGCGCCTACGGAGAGTCGAAGCTCGAGGGCGAGCGCCAGGTGGCCAGCTCGGGCTGCCGCCATTTCATCATCCGCACCTGCGGGCTCTTTTGCAGGTACCGCCCGGGCTTCCCGGGCGCCATACTGCGCAAGCTCAGGCAGGGCGGGGTGGTGCCGGTTGTGGCCGACCATCGGATCTGCCCGACGCCTTCGCGCGCGCTGGCGCAGGCAATCGCGGTGATCGCAAGGGCGGAGCTCTCCGGGGCGGAGAAGCCCGATGGCGCCTACCACTTCGCAGGCGCTCCGGACACCACCTGGTACGACTTCGCGCTGGAGGTGGCCTCCCGCGCCCGCGCACTTGGATTATGCGACGGCAACGTGGAGATCCGCCCGGCCGCCGCCGCGGATTTTCCGCAGAAGGCAGTGCGCCCTGAGGACTCCCGCCTCTCGTGCTCGCGCATCCAAAAGGTTTTTGGCATATGCCAGCCCTCATGGAAGGACTATATAGATGAGACTCTTCAAGGCACAAGCCTGGGCTAGGACGGGCGCCGCGGCCGCGGTTGCGGCAAGCGCGGCGCTCCTCTCCTCATGCACGCTCTTCCTCTCCGACTACAGCAGGCCCGACATGCCCTATGTCGCCTCCTTCGGCGATGCGGTGTCGCGCTACGGCGCGCCCCCGGGCGGCAAGTTCTGGGAGACATTCTCTGATCCGCTTTTAAACGCGGTGACCGAGGAGGCGGTGGGCCACAACTTCGATCTGAGGGTCGCCGCGGTGAACGTCGAGAAGGCCCGCACTGAGACTTCGATCGCCCGCACCGACCGCAACCCCACGGCAAGCGCGAGCTTCGGGCCTGACGCCAAGCGGGCGCTCGACCGCCATGACAGCGCGCACAAGTCATCGTCGCTCAGCTTCCAGATAGGCTACGAAGCCGACGTGTTCGGCAAGGTCGAGGCCGCGGTGAGAAGCTCCGACGAGAGCTACCGCGCCACCACGTGGGATTACTACGCGATGCGCCTGACTGTGATCTCGAACACCGCCCAGGCCTACTGGAACTACGCCTGCGCCAAGGAGCTCCTGGAGATCGCCAAGGCCGATCTCAAGGACTCGCAGCGCCGCCTCTGGCTCATTCAGTCGCAGTTCTCGGCGGGCGCGGCCGACGCCGTGGATCTCGACACCGCGCGAATCAACGATCTCAAGATCCGCGAGAGCCTCAACGAGGCTGAGCACAACGTCCGCGCCGCCCGCACCGCGCTTGACGCCATGACCGGCAGGACCGCCGATCAGGACATCGAGACGGCGAGGCTCGAGAATGCGGCCATCCCCAAGGTAGGCGGGATCTTCCCCGCGCAGCTGCTCTCGCGCCGCCCCGATCTCATGCAGTACGAGGCGCTATTGCGCAAGTCGCTTGCTGACTACGACACCGCCAGGCTCGCCTTCTTCCCGGGCGTGAGCTTCACCGCGGGATTGAGCTCCGGCAGCACCGTGTCGCTAGGCGACTTCCTGGCAAACCCCATCGGGGCGCTGGGCGCCGCGATCACTCTGCCGTTCCTGAACTTCCACAAGCTTTCGCTTGAGAAGGAGAGCGCGCTCAAGGACGAGGAGGTGGCGCAGCTGAACTTCGTGTCCGCCTACATCGCAGCCGTGCGCGACGTCTACGACGCGCAGAACTCCTGCGAGTACAACGAGAAGTCGCTGGACAACGCCCAGAGGCAGCTCTCGCTGGCGCGGCAGAACTACGAGCGCTACTTCGAGCGCTACCGCTCGGGCCTCTCGCCGCTGTCAGACCTCCTCGACGCCTCGGACAGCCTGCGCAGCGCCGAGAGCTCGGTTTTGACTTTCAGGCGCGATCTGCTCTCCTCGCAGATGCAGCTCATGGCAGCCCTGGGCGGTGACACGAGCGAGGTCGCCAAAGTAGAATAGGCAGGCCGGATTGGCGGCTTGAGCATTGGCTGTAGAGGAGCTTTCGATGGACATTTGCCTTGCGTCCTGGAACGTGAACGGGATCCGCGCCGCGGCGGGGAAGGAGGGGTGGCAGCAGTGGTTCTCCCAGGACCGCTACGACGTCATCGGCTTTCAGGAGATCAAGGCCTCCGAGGACCAGCTTCCCAAGAACGCTGCCTCAAAGGAGGGCTACGAGGGCTTCTTCAACCCGTCGGTCGTGAAGAAGGGCTACTCGGGCACCGCAGTCTACACGAGGATCAAGCCCGTCTCATCTTCGATGGAACTTCCCGATCCCGCCTACCAGGGCGAGGGCAGGATCATCCACCTCGAGTTCGAGCGCTTCCACTTCATCAACGGCTACTTCCCAAACGGCGGCTCCGAGCTCCTCGATGACGCGGGCAAGCCCACGGGCAAGTTCAAGCGCGTCCCCTTCAAGATGGGGTTCTTCGAGTGCTTCCTAAACTACGCCGAAGAGCTTCGCAAGAGCAAGCCCGTGGTGGTTTGCGGCGACTTCAACATCGCCCACGAGCCCATCGACCTGGCCCGCCCGCAGTCCAACGAGGGCAACACCGGCTTCCTGCCCGAAGAGCGCGCCTTCTTGGATCGCTTCATGCAGCACGGCTACATCGACACCTTCAGGAAGGTCAGGGGCGACGTACCGGGCCAGTACAGCTGGTGGTCCTACCGCATGCGCGCCCGCGAGAAGAACGTGGGGTGGAGGATCGACTACTTCTTCGTGTCAGACGAACTTGAGCCCAACATCAAGGACGCATGGATAGAGAGCACGGTCACGGGCTCGGACCACTGCCCGATAGGCCTCAGGCTGACCTTCTGACCCTCCCGCGCCTTTTGAGGCGCACAGTCGCGCAACCCCGTGCCGCAATGGCCGGGGTTGCTTGTATCTTTGGCCGCCAGAAAGCATAATAGGTTTGTGAAGGGGCGGCGCCGTGCCGCCCCGTGGGGGATCCGCTGCCTACCGCCGGATCCAGTTGACAGGTGAAAATCGTGAATATCCAAGAAGCAAAGAAAGCAGAAGAGAGGTTGTGCAATAGACGGACACAGAGCAGGGAGCCGGCCTTCGAGGCCTCTTCTTTTGGCTATTATTATTGGCGATTTTCATTTAGTTACTGAGTAAAAGGCGGTTTTATGACCAATAGCAGCAGAGTTATCCCGCCTCCACCCAACGAGGCGTGGCGCGGGATAGTTGATACGAGAATCAGTGAAATGTATCAGGTACTTCCCCCGGTAGCGCTTACCGAAAAATTCCCGACGACGGAGTTCACCGACCAGCTGGTCGAGCAGACCCGCCAGGACATCCACAACATATTCAACCGCAAGGACGACAGGCTCGTCGTCATCACCGGCCCCTGCTCGATCCACGATCCGATCGCGGCCGTGGACTACGCGACGAGGCTTTTGCGCCTGCGCCGCAAGTACGAGAAGCAGCTCGTCATCATCATGCGCGTCTACTTCGAGAAGCCGCGCACGACCGTGGGCTGGAAGGGCCTCATCAACGACCCGGGCCTGGACGACTCGCACGACATCAACCGCGGGCTGCGCATCGCGCGCAAGCTGCTGCGCGACATCAACAGCATGGGCATGCCGGCTGCGACCGAGTTCCTCGATCCGATCACCGTGCAGTACATCGACGAGTTCATCTCCTGGGGCGCCATCGGGGCGCGCACCACCGAGTCGCAGCTGCACCGCCAGCTGGCTTCGGCGCTCTCCTGCCCGGTCGGGTTCAAGAACGCCACCGACGGCAGCGTGAAGATCGCCGTCGACGCGGCCATCGCCGCGCGCCACGAGCACACCTTCATGTCCGTCACGAAGATGGGCCATGTCGCCATCGTGCACACCCGCGGCAACGAGGACTGCCACATCATCCTGCGCGGCGGCCACGAGCCGAACTACTCGCACGAGCACGTCGAGCAGGCCTGCGCCGAGCTGCGCAAGGCCGGGCTCAACGAGATGGTCATGATCGACGCCTCGCACTCGAACTCGCACAAGCAGTACAAGCGCCAGATCGAGGTTGCCAACGACGTGGCCTCCCAGATAGCCGCGGGCGATCCGCGCATCTTCGGGCTGATGCTCGAGAGCAACATCGTCGAGGGCCGCCAGGATCTCACCGACGATCTGTCAAAGCTGGTCTACGGGCAGTCGATCACCGACGCGTGCATCTGCTTTGAGGACACCGAGATGGTGATAGAGCGCCTAAACGGCGCCGTCCTAGAGCGCCGCAAGCGCCTGGCGGCGCGCGCTTGACGCGCCGCCCAGCAAAGCCCGGCAAAGCCGGGCTTTGCCTTCTTTTCAGGAAAAAGCTTTACTCCAGAGGTAAAAATGCACCCTACCTTGTCGCTTGAAAAAAGCAAGATCAAGATCCTCCTGCTCGAGGGCATCGACCCCAGCGCCGTCGCCGCGTTGAACCGCGCCGGCTACACCAGCGTCACGCTCCTGAAGAAGGCCCTCGAGGGCCAGGAGCTGCTCGACGCCATCGAGAGCGTCCACTTCATCGGCATCCGCTCCCGCACCCACCTCACCCGCGAGGTATTTGAGCACGCCAAGAAGCTCATCGGCGTCGGCTGCTTCTGCATCGGCACCAACCAGGTCGACCTCGAGGCTGCCGCCGAAATGGGCATCCCGGTCTTCAACGCACCCTACTCGAACACCCGCTCGGTGGCCGAGTTGGTCACCGGCGAGTACCTGATGCTGCTGCGTGACATCCCGCGCCGCAACGCGCTGCTCCACCGCGGCGGCTGGGACAAGACCGCAGGCGGCAACCACGAGGCCCGCGGCCGCACGCTGGGCATCATCGGGTACGGCCACATCGGCACCCAGGTCGGAATCATCGCCGAGTCGCTGGGCCTCAAGGTCATCTTCTACGACATCGAGCGCAAGCTGGCCCTGGGCAACGCCAGGCAGGTCGACACCATCGACGAGCTGTTCGCCAGCGCCGACATCATCACGATGCATGTGCCCGAGACCGAGCAGACCAAGAACATGATCAACGCCGCCGCCTTCTCGAAGATGAAGCAGGGCGTGCGCTTCTTAAACGCCTCCCGCGGCACCGTGGTAGACATCGACGCGCTGTGCGAGGCGCTGAAGTCAGGCCGCGTCGCAGGCGCCGCCTGCGACGTCTACCCCAAGGAGCCTAGGGGCAAGGGCGACGAGTTCGTCTCGCCGCTGCGTGAGTTCGACAACGTCATCCTCACCCCGCACATCGGCGCGGGTACCGAGGAGGCCCAGCGCAACATCGGCACCGAAGTGGCCGAGAAGCTTGCGCTGTACTCCGACAACGGCACGACCCTGACCTCGGTGAACTTCCCCGAAGTCTCGCTGCCGGCGTTGCGCGCGGACGTCAGCCGCATCCTCCACATCCACTCGAACGTGCCGGGCGTCATGCGCGCCATCAACGAGATCTACGCGAGGTTCGACATCAACGTCGCCTCCCAGTACCTCGAGACCAACGCCCAGATCGGCTACGTCGTCATGGATGTCCACACCAAGGACCTCACCGAGGTGCTCCCGCTGCTCAAGCAGGTCAAGGGCACGGTGAAGTGCCGCGTGCTGTACTGAGGATCGGAAAGCGTGGGCAGGCTTTTTTCGACGCTCGCCTGGGCGCTGGCCCTGGCGCTCTCGCCCTTGGCCTGCGCTGAGAACGTCTCGGGGTGGAGCATTGCCTCCGAAGGGCTCTGGCGCCTCTCCGAGGATCCCGACTACAGCTTTTCAAAGGGCAGTCCAGCCAAGATGGTGCGCTCAGACCGCACCATCCTGAACCGCCAGGCGCGCTTCACGCGCCGCAGCGGCCTCGTCGGCACCTACACCTTCAAGGTCGGATGCGTCTTCCAGTCCAAAACTCCGGCCTTCGAGATCTCAGTCCAGCCCCTGGACATCCGCATCACCGACCAGTTCAACGGCTACGCTTTCGCGCGCTTCCTCGTGGACAAGGGCCAGGAGTACTCGCTGCGCGGCGAGTACCTGCCGCCAGCGCGCCTGGTCTTCGCGCCGCTGTCGCGCGCGCAGGATCGGAGCATCTCCGACATCTTCCTGCAGTTGCGCGAGGGGGCCAGGCTCTCGGTGGCGCTGCTCGAGGGCGCGGACAATCCACCCAGGATCTACGAGATCCCGCTTGCAGGCTTCATGGACTTGTCAGATGAGATAGTGAAGGACTGCGCGCGCTTAAACCGCGGCGCAGGAGCCCGGACTAGCTTCGTGCCCGACTACGTCACCAAGGAGCCCAAGGGCCTGGCGCCCAAGGACTGGACGCTCAAGCCCAAGGCGCCAAACGACGGCTTGAGCCCGCAGAAGGATGCCAATCCTCCAGGGACCACCGAGCAGACGCCGGGGCCTGCGCAGCCTGAGGTCCAGTACTTCGAGCCAGGCGGCGGGCCTGCGAGCATAGGGCCTGACGGCAAGCCCATCACTCAGGGCGCCCAGCAGGATCCGAATGCCTCGCTTGGCTCAGCCTCAGGCCCGATGGCCATCGGACCTGACGGCAAGCCGGTTGCCCAGTCGCAGGGCTCCCAGAACGCGGCCGCGCAGCCGGGCGGCACCCCGCAGGGCGCATCCGCTGCGCCCCAGCAGGGGGTGCAGGCTCCCGCAGCCCCAGCGCAGGGGCAGGCCCAGGGCCAGCAGGGGGCAGCTCAGCAGGGCCAGACGGCACAGCAGCCTTCAATCCAGGCGCAGCCTGGGGCGGCCGCACGGCAGGGCCAGGGCAATGCCAAGGCCCAGCAGGGCGCCGTTCCCGCAGCCTCCGCGCCTGCCGCTCCAGCAGCAGGGCAGTCCCAGCCCTGACCTGCCTTCCCCAAAGACATGCTCAAGGCAAACAAAAAGCGCCGCCCGATGGGCGGCGCTTTCCTATGCGCTCAGGCGCTTAGAGCAGCACGGTGCTGAACCAGGGCACCAGCACGATGAGGAAGAACACCGCGGCGTACCCGATGAAAAACGGGATCTCGCCGTGGGCGATCTGGCCCATCTTGAGCTTGGTGACCGAGGATGCCGCGAAGAGGTTCACGGCCACCGGCGGGGTCATGGTGCCGATCACGTTGGAGATCGAGACGATCATGCCGAAGTGGATGACGTTGATCCCAAGG
Source organism: uncultured Aeromonadales bacterium (assembly GCA_902776275.1). Taxonomy (GTDB): domain Bacteria; phylum Pseudomonadota; class Gammaproteobacteria; order Enterobacterales; family Succinivibrionaceae; genus Succinivibrio. The sequence continues at coordinate 2,738 of CACYPI010000026.1, read as the reverse complement.
CTTGCGGCAACCGGCCAGAGCAGCGGGACGAGCAGCACGCAGGTCGCGATGCCCTCGAGGAAGGTGCCGAACACCAGCAGGACGCAGGCGACGATTAAGCAGTAGGCCATCGCGCTTAAGTGCATGCCGTTGATGGTGTCGATGAGCAGCTGCGAGATGCCCGCGTAGGTGAAGAGCCAGGAGAACGCGGTCGAGGTGGCGATGATGAAGAGCACCATCGCAGAGCCGCGCCCGGAGTCGATGATCACCTTGAAGAGCTGGTCATAGGGCATCTCCTTGTAGATGAACACGCCGACCACGAAGGCGTACATCACGGCGACGGCCGCCGACTCGGTCGGAGTCAGGATCCCCGAGTAGATGCCGCCTAACACGATGACCGGGAGCATCACGGCAAGCCAGGAGTCCTTCAATGCATGGAGGAACTGCCCAAGCGAGAGCTTCTTGTCGGACTTCGGCCAGTTCTCGGCGCGCGAGAGGAAGAAGCAGACCACGGCGAGCACGATGGCGATCATGATGCCGGCCACCAGGCCGCTCTTGAAGAGGTCGCCGATGGAGCTGGAGGTGATGGTGCCGTAGACGACCATGATGATCGAAGGCGGGATGATCGGTCCCAGGCCGCCGGATACGGCCAGCAGGCCTGCCGAGCGCTCCTTGGGGTAGCCGCGCTTGATCATCTCAGGGTAGAGCATCGAGCCGATGGCGATCACGGTCGCAGGGGCCGAGCCCGAGAGCGCCGCGAAGAAGGCGCAGGAGAGGATCATCACGTAGAACAAGCCGCCGCGCACGCCGCCTACAACGGCGTTGGCGAGGTCGACGATGCGCCTTGAGATGCCGCCGCGGGTCATCAAGTTGCCGGCGAGCACGAAGAACGGAATCGCCATGATTCCCGAGGAGTCGAGCGCCGTGAAGATCCTCTGCGCGACCACCGAGGTCGGCATGTCGATGTAGAAGAGCGTCGCCGCAGTCGCGGCGCCGAGCGCCAGCGCGATGGGGACGCCAATGAGCAGCAGCAGGATGAACCCGCCGAAAAGGATCAGAGCAGTCATGCCTTCTTGCCCTCCGTGCTGTCAGATTTCACGCTGCCGGGGTTTGCAAGCAGCATGAAGAACGAGATCGTCTGGACCACCGCGATGGCGCCAAAGGCCAGCGGCAGGATCGCGTACGGGATCCACATCGGGATCCCGAGGCCGGCGGAAACCTGGCCGTTTGAGAGCTGCATCTCCATGAGCCCGCAGGAATCGTAGAAGACCAGGCAGGAGAAGGCGACTATGACCGCCTTCACCACGAGCCTTAAGACCCATTTGACGGGGGCGGGCATCCTGTCGGTCAGCGCGGTGACGGCGATCTGGGAGCCGTCGCGCAGGCCGGCCTCGGTTGCAAGCAATGTCATGTAGACCATGCAGTAGCGGGCGAGCTCGTCGAACCATGAGATGCCCGCGCCGATGAGGTTGCGGTTCACGACCTGCGCGAACTCGGCCAGGCACATCACGATGAAGCAGACCGCGATGCAGAAGTTCTCGGACTTCTGGAGAAATGCGATGAGCGGTTTCATGAATTGATCCTATGGAAAGAAAAGGGCCGGGGCGCCCCTAGGCGCCCCGGGATGGGAGGGTCACTTGGCGGCAAGCGACTCCTTGTAGGCGTCGATCCACTCCTGCGGCACGTTGGTGCGCAGTTTCTCGACGGCAGGCAGGACCTTGGCCTTCATGGCCTCGCGGTCGATGTCATAGAAGTTCACGCCCTTCTGCTTGAGCTCCTTGACGGCGTTGGCGTTGATCTCGGCGAGGTTCTTGCGCTGCCAGGCAACGGCGGTCTTCATGGCCTCGTAGACCTTCGGCTTGAGCTCGTCGGGGATCTTCTTCCAGGCGCGGTCGGAGACGCCCACGAAGATGTAGGTGAACTGGTGGTGTGAGTTGGTCACGTTCTTGATGACTTCGTAGTAGCGGTTGATCAGCATGTTGCCGACAGCGTTCTCGCAGCCATCGATGGTGCCCTGCTGGAGGGCGGTGTACTGCTCGGTGGCGGGCATCGGGGTGGCGATGGCGCCTAAGGCATTGAAGGCGGCGATCTGCATCTTGTTCTCCATGGTGCGGATCTTCATGCCCTTGTAGTCATCGACTGACTTGATGGGGTTCTTCGAGAAGGTGTCGCGGAAGCCTGACTCGAGGGCGCCGATGATGTGCACGCCCTGGGCCTCGGCCTTCTTGGCGATGAGCTGGCCTAACTTGCCATCGACTGCGGCGTGGGCCTGCTCGTCGGTGTCGAAGAGGAAGGGCTGGTCGAGCAGCACGAGCTCGGGGATGAACTGCGAGAGCACCGTGTTGACCACGGAGATCATGTCCATGGTGCCCATCTGCGCGCCCTCGTACATCTCGCGCTCGCCGCCCAAGGTGCCGCCTGCGACGACCTGGACCTTGATCTTGCCGTCGGTGAGCTTGGCAAGCTCATCGGCGAACTTCTGGCCGCCCTGGGCGTAGCTGGAGTTGGCCGGATCGACGAAGCCGAGCTTGAAGCTCAGGACGTCAGCTGCGAAGGCGCTGGTTGAAAAAGCCGCGGCTGCGCAAACGGCGGCGGCGAGAAGGACTTTCTTGAATTTCATGTGTTGTCTCCGAATGTCTGCGGGGCTACATAGCCTTGCCCTACGGCCAAAAAACCGAGCCGATCCAGATCACGGTTTTTCAACCGCTGACTGACCGGCCTTCCGACAGCAAGCCTGCCGGGCGTTCTTTGAAAACCAG
>CACYPI010000025.1 GCA_902776275.1 uncultured Aeromonadales bacterium | reverse complement strand
TACGCAGCTGAATATGAAAGCGCCCGCCGGGTGGCGGGCGCTTTGGGAAAAGCTTAAACTCAAAAAACGAAGTGTCTAAACTTTACGGGTCAGTCTAATTTTCATCCGCCCTTCTTGTTGGCTTTCACCTTATCAGAGGTCGTCCTCGGTGATCGCCTTCATATTCTCCTCGCGCTTGCGGTTGACCTTCTCGGCAAGCTTCTGCTTCTCCTCAGGCGGCACGTACTTGGTGAAGTAGCGCATCACCAGCACGAAGAACACCGGCACGAAGAAGATGGCGAAGAAGGTGGCCGTGAGCATGCCTCCGATCACCGACACGCCGATCTCGTTTCTTCCGGCGGCGCCGGCGCCCGTGGAGATGGCAAGCGGCAGCACGCCTAAGATGAAGGCCATCGAGGTCATCAGGATCGGGCGGAAGCGGATGCGCGCGGCGTTGACCACGGCCTCGGTGAGCCTCTGGCCCTCGTCGTATAGGCTCTTGGCGAACTCGACGATCAGAATGGCGTTCTTGGCCGACAGGCCGACGGTGGTCAGCAATCCGACCTGGAAGTAGACGTCGTTGCGCAGCGCGGTCGGCACCGGCAGGGCGTTGGTCAGCAAGGTCGCGCCGACGGCGCCGATGATGCCCAGCGGAACCACCAGCATGACGGCGAACGGGATCGACCAGCTCTCATACAGGGCGGCCAGCGAGAGGAACACGACCAGAAGCGAGATCGCGTAGAGCAGCGGCGCCTGGTTGCCTGACAGCTGCTCCTGGTAGGAGATGCCGGTCCAGGAGATGCCGTAGCCTGCGGGCAGGGTCTTGTCGGCGATCCTCTTCATCTCGGCCATGGCCTGGCCGGTTGAGATGCCCGGGGCCGGGGCGCCCTGGATTTCCATCGCGGAGACGCCGTTGTAGCGCTCAAGACGCGGCGAGCCGTAGGTCCAGGAGGTTTTGGCGAAGGCCGAGAACGGAACCATCTCGCCCTTGTTGTTCTTCACGTACCACTTCTTGAGATCGTCCTCGGTCATGCGCGAGGGCGCGTCGCCCTGCACGTAGACCTTCTTGACCTTGTTGCGGTCCATGAAGTTGTCGACGTAGGCCGAGCCCCAGGCGGTGGACAGCGTGGCGTTGATGTCGCTCACGGTCAGCCCCAGCGCCATGGCCTTCTCGTAGTCGAGGTCGAGGTGGAGCTGCGGGGTGTCGTCCTGGCCGTTGGCGCGGACCTGGACGAGCAGCGGCGACTGCTGGGCGGCGTAGATGAGGTCGTTCCTGACCTTGGTCAGGGCCTCGTGGCCGTTGCCGGCGTTATCCATCAGGAACATGTCGAAGCCTGACGCGGTGCCCAGCTCGGGGATGGCCGGGATGTTGAACGCGAACACCAGGCCGTCACGGATCCCCATCAGGGGGCCGATGGCGCGGGCGGCGATCGCGTCGACATGCTGGTCGGCGCGCTTTCTCAGCGACCAGTCCTTCATCTGGATGAAGGCCATGGCGTTGTTCTGGCCCTGGCCGGCAAACGAGAAGCCGGTGACCGACTGGATGGCGTTCACGTTCTCCTTCTCATTCTCCATGAAGTAGTTGTAGGCCTTGTCGACCGCGGTCTGGGTCTGGGCGATGGTCGAACCCGCAGGCAGGTTGACCATGCACATCAGCACGCCCTGATCCTCGTTGGGGAGGAAGGCCGAGGGGATCTTGAGGAAGCCGAACACCAGCGCCGCGCAGATGGCCGCGTAGTAGACGAGGTAGCGGCCGACGTGCTTGACGACTTTGCCGACCTTGTTGATGTAGGCGTTGCTCATGGCCGCGTAGAAGCGGTTCCACAGCCCCAGGAGCTTGGTGATCGGGGTCCAGATGAGGTTGAACTGGGCCTCGAGAACCCTCATAAAGCGGTTCTTGGGCTTCTCGGCAAGCTGCTTGGGAGTCTTGAGGATGGTCGCGCACAGCGCCGGGGTCAGGATGATGGCGATGAGCACCGACAGCACCATGGCCGACACGATCGTGATCGAGAACTGGCGGTAGATGACGCCGGTCGATCCGCCGAAGAAGGCCATCGGTATGAAAACGGCCGAAAGCACCAGGGCGATGCCGACGAGTGCGCCGGTGATCTCGTCCATGGACTTCATGGTCGCCTGCTTTGGCGTGAGATCCGGCTCCTCGTGCAGTATTCGCTCGACGTTCTCGACGACGACGATGGCGTCATCGACCAGCAGGCCGATGGCCAGCACCAGTCCGAACATCGTCAGGGTGTTGATGGAGAAGCCGAAGGCCTTGATGATCGCGAAGGTGCCCAGCAGCACCACCGGGACGGTGATCGACGGGATCAGGGTCGCGCGGAAGTTCTGCATGAACAGGTACATGATCACGATGACGAGGATGATTGCCTCGAACAGGGTGTGCGCCACCTCGTTGATCGAAACCTTGATGAAGTCGGTGGTGTCGTAAGGGTAGATGAGCTGCATCCAGTCGGGGAAGTAGGGCTCGAGGGTGGCCATGATGGCCTTGATCCTGTTGGCGGTGTCAAGGGCGTTGGCGCCCGAGGACAGACGGATTGCGATGCCCGACGCGTCGTGCCCGTTGTAGCGGCCGTTGTAGTTGTAGCTCTCCGAGCCCAGCTCGACCCTCGCGACATCCTTGAGGTAGACCTTGGTGCCGTCGGTGTTGACGCGCAGCAGGATGTTCTGGAACTCCTTGACGGTCTCCAGGTGCTTCTGGCCGGTGATGGTGTAGGAGTACACAGTGCCTGGAACAGCCGGGGTGCCGCCTAATGAGCCGTAGGTCACCTGCGCGTTCTGCGCAGTTATGGCCGCTTTGACCTCGGCTGCGGTGATGCCGAGGTTCGCCAGCTTGTCAGGATCAAGCCAGACGCGCATGGCGTACTGGGCGCCGAACACGAACACCGAGCCCACGCCGTCAACGCGCGAGATCGGGTCCTTGACGTGGGCCTCGAGGTAATCGGAGATGTCGACGTTGTGGTGGTACTGGTCCTTGGAATAGGCGCCGATGACCATCAGGAACGAGTCGGTGGACTTGGACACGTCGACGCCGTTCTGCTGGACGGAGGTGGGCAGCTGCGACTGGGTCTGCTGCATCTTGTTCTGCACCTGGACCTGCGCGATGTCGGCGTTGGTGCCCGGCTCGAACGTGATCTGGATGGCCGAGTTGCCGTAGGAGTCGGAGGTAGCGGACATGTACATGTAGCCGTCGAGGCCGGTCATGTTCTGCTCGATGATCTGCGTCACCGCGCGCTCGACGGTCTGGGCGTCGGCGCCAGGGTAGTTCGAGCGGATTGACACCGAAGGAGGTGCGATGGTCGGGTACTGCGACACCGGCAGGGTGTTGACCGCCATTACGCCGGCCAGCATGAGCATGATCGCGATCACCCATGCGAAGATCGGCCTGTTGATGAAGAAACGTGCCATTGCGGGTTATTCCTCCTTCTGGGAGCCGGCAGCGGCATTGGCCTGGCCGTCTGCTGCGCCTTCCTTCTGCGGGACAGCCTGGACAGGCACGCCCTCGCGGAACTTCTGGAAGTTGCTGGTGATGACCTGGTCGCCGACCTTGAGGCCGTCGGTGACGGTGTAGTACTCGTTGTAGAGCGCGCCGGTGGTGATGTTGCGGCGCTCGGCGGTGCCGTTGGATCCCACGAGGTAGACGTAGGTGGCGCCGGTGGCCTCGCGCTGCACGGCCTTGGCCGAGACGACCTCGACGTTGGGGCTCACGCCCTCGCGGACTTCGCCGCGCAGGAACATCGAGGGCAGGAGCACGTGGTCGGGGTTGGGCACCTTGGCGCGCAGGTTGACCATGCCGGTTGACTCGTCGACCGAGACCTCGGCGAACTCTATAGTGCCGCGGTACTTGTACTTCTCGCCGTTGGCGAAGTAGATGTCCACGAGCGGCTTGCCGTCCTCGCTCTCAAGCTTGCCGTCCTTCATGGCGCGGCGCAGCGCGAGGTGATCCTCGACGGTCTGGCCCATGTCGACGTAGATGGGGTCGAGCTGGGTGATGGTGGTCAGCGCGGAGGCCTGCTGGGCGGAGACCAGGGCGCCCTCGGTGACGGTGGAGCGGTCCACGGTGCCGGTGATCGGGGCGTACACCTTGGTGTAGGCGAGGTTGATCTGGGCGGTCTTGAGCGCCGCCTCGGCAGCCTGCACGGCGGCCTTGTTGGAGAGGAAGGCGGCCTGGGCGTCGTCGTAGTCCTGCTTGGACACCGCCTTGTTGCCAAGGAGGTTGGCGTAGCGCTCGGCGCGAAGCTGCGAACTGTGGAGCGTGGCCTTGGCGGAGGCCAGCGAGGCCTCGGCGGAGGCGACCTGGGCCTGGTAGACGGCCGGGTCTATCTGGTAGAGCTGCTGCCCCTGCTGCACGACCGAGCCCTCGACGAACAGGCGCTTTAGGATCACGCCGTTGACCTGGGGCCTGACCTCGGCCTGCTTGACCGGGTTGGCGCGCCCGGTGAGGCGGGAGGTGACGGGCACGTTCATGGTCTTGACGGTGTACACATCCACCGGCACCGCCTGCTGCTGGGCCTGCTGCTGCTTGCCGCATCCCTGGATTGCGATGGCTGCCGCCACTGCGAGGGACGCCAGCGTGATTAACTTCCCAGTCCTGTTCATATTTCAGCTTTCCTGCGTAGTTTCCTGATGCTTCATGACGATTGGACCGCTTAAGCGGACTGCCCGCGCCTGCCGAAGCATGCAGGGCGGGTCGGGGCAAGGGCCTATTTTATGGTTGGCCGAATGTGATTTAACTCACATTCGGCAGAAAATTGCACGAAAAATACCCTATGTATCCAATGAGATGCATTCTACACCATAAACATACATTCGTGTATGTATGTGATAGAATGACGGCCAAAGATTGTTAATTGATTGTTTAACTATCAAATTAGATAAAAATTAGGCCTGCAAATGAGTAAGAAGACCCATGAGGAATCGCTCAAGACCCGCCAGGCGATCCTCGATTCAGCCATGAGGCTGTTCTCGCGCCGCGGCTTTGAGCGCACCAGCCTGTCCGACATCGCCAAGTACGCAGGTGTCACCAGGGGCGCCATATACTGGCACTTCGAGGACAAGGGTCACATCCTGGTAGACCTTTGCGATTCCATCGCAGCAGAGAACCACCTAAAGGAGAAGATGGACCGCGCGGCAAGCCCTGACGAGACCGATCCGCTGGGAAGGCTTCGCGACTGGCTCTTAAGCTGCGGCGACGAGGCGAGCATCAGGTTCTACTGCTCGGCGGTGTTCGCGCTGGTGGAGAACATCTTCGCCGGCGCGGCCGGCGACGAGGCGACGCGCAACCGCATCCTCAAGTTCTACGAGCAGAAGCGCAGCGAGATCCGCGAGGCCTTGAAGAACGCCGTGCGCAAGAAGCAGCTGCGCCCGGACACCGACATCGACCTCGCGGAGGACTGCATCACTATGTTCCTCTGCGGCTTCGTCGACATCATCAGGCTCGGCGGCAACGACAAGCTCATCAAGCACTACAAGGTGCTGGTCAACCGCGTGCTCGACGATCTCCAGAACATCTGAGCGTCACAGGCATCCGGCGGACGCCGCCCCGGTGCCCGCCTTCGCCCTGAGGCTGGCGTCGGCAGGCAGGGGGACCGGCCTGCCCTCGGGGCTCACATGCACGTAGACGTAGTGCGCGCGCGTCACCAGGCGGCGCTGGGGATGCATCCCGCCGCTCTCGGCGTTCGTGGTCCTCACCCACAGCTCAAGCGAGACGGTCACCGAGGTGTGGCCGATCCTCGCGCAGGTTCCGTAACAGCAGACCACGTCCCCCACGCCCACCGGGCTTACGAATGACATGCCGTCCACTGCAACGGTGACGACGCGCCCGCCTGCCACCTCGCGGGCAAGCAGCGAACCTGCGATGTCCATCTGCGACATGATCCATCCCCCGAAGATGTCACCCGCGGGATTGGCGTCGGCGGGCATCGCGAGCGTGCGCAGCAGCAGCTCTCCGGCCGGGCGCGCTGGGGTATCCCCCGCAGACGCGGCCGCACCCCTTGCCGGGCCCTCATTGGCAACCATGCTCAACTCCTCTTGCTGTCAGTCCAAAGCGCAATGTCCAGCATAGCAGGTGCGCGCCGGGCGCGGCACGCGGGGCGTCTGCTAGAATTGTCGCCATCATCGGAGGGATCATGACGCAAACAGGACAAGCGCAGCAGCAGGCACAGGTCATGGATCTGGCGCGCCAGGAGTTCCACCTCAAGGGGGTCTCGAGGACCTTCGCGCTGACGATCCCGCTCCTGGACGGCCCGCTTCCTGACTACGTGGGCAACGCCTACCTGCTGTGCCGCATCGCCGACACGGTCGAGGACGATCCCAAGGCCGACGTCCGCAGGAAGCGCGCCTGGCTCAAGGAGTTCGCTGAGTTCGCCCAGGGGCAGTTCACGGACGGCATGAAGCTCATCTCGCTTCAGACCAGGGCCATGCAGATCTATTCGGGATCCGGGGATGATCCGGAGGGGATGCTGCTGCGCGAGATGGCCCCGGCCATCGGCCGCACCCACGCCTTCCCGCGCCCAGTCGTCTCCGTGATCTCGCGCGGCGTCGCCATCTTGAGCTACGGCATGGCCAGGAGCCTCGGCGGCACAGTGATCCGCTCCCAGGACGACGTCGATTCCTACTGCTATTTTGTCGCAGGTGCGGTGGGCGAACTGCTTGCCGCGCTGTTCGCGCTGTATGATCCCAAAGCCGATCACGAGCGCCTGATGGCGCTGGCGCCGAGCTTCGGCGAAGGCCTCCAGATGGTGAACATCATCAAGGATCGCGCCGACGATCGCGGCAGGGGGGTGTCGTACCTTCCGCCCGATGCCTCGGGCAAGGGCGGAGTCGCGCACTACGTGCAGGTGGCCTGCGGCCACCTGTGCGACGCCATCGACTTCACGCGCGCGCTGCCAAAGCAGGACATCGGGATCAGGCGCTTCTGCCTGCTGTGCACCTGCATGGCCGCGGCCACGCTGCGCCTTTACGCAGCCGATCCCGACGACGCCGGCCTCAAGATCACGAGGCGCCAGGTAGGGCGCCTTGCCAGGGCGTGCTCATCCTGCGCGGGAAGCAACCTGGCACTGTCCGCGCTCTTCCGCCTCTGCGCCCGCGGGGTGAGGCCCATAAGGCGCGATCCCGTGGAGCTTAGGCGCAAGGTTTCGTGGTGGGACAAGGAGACCTTCAACATTCTCATAGGGGAAAAAGATGCTTAGGAAACTGATTGCCGCAGCCGCCCTCGTCCTGGCTGCCTTCGCGCTGCCCTCTCAGGCTGCGGACTACAAGGAAGGAGAGGACTACAAGGCGCTGGATCTTCCAAAGAGCGAGAGCCCGGAGATCCGCGAGTTCTTCTCGTTCTACTGCGGGCACTGCTTCCAGATGCAGCAGCCTTTCGCCCAGATGGCCGAGTCCTTCAAGGACAAGGCCAAGTTCGAGATGAACCCGGTGAACGTGCTGGGCGGCGACATGGGCGTGGCCTCCGAGCAGGCCTATGCGGTGGCGCTGGTCGAGGGCGTGGGGCCAGAGTTTGCAAAGGATCTCTTCGATGCGATCCACGTCAAGCAGGAGAATCCGGTGATGGCCGACTACTTCATCCAGAAGCTTGAGGAAGTCGGGATCCCCCGCGACAAGGCCGCCTCCGAGCTCAACTCGTTCGTGGTCAAGGGCATGACCGCCAAGTGGGACAAGAACATGGCCGACGCCAAGATCGACGCTGTCCCCGAGATCATCGTCAACGGCAGGTACCAGGTGAACATGGACAAGCTCAACACCGTGGATGATCTAATAAAGGTGGTGGGCTATCTGCTCACGCTTTGAGGCAAGGCGCGATCGCGCAACCAAGACGAACATGAAGAAGGCGGCCATTGGCCGCCTTCTTCATGTCTGGGACTTTGCAACCCGTTCAGGCCTTGGGATCCTCAGCAGAGGCAGCCTCTTGCTTGGAGCCATCCGCACCGTCCAGGGCGCTGGCGGCCCCGCCTTCTGCGGAAGATCCAACCTGCTCGGAGGGCTTCTCAATTCCGCACTCCTCGAGGATCCTGCCGATCCGCGCGTCCTTCTCGTGCCAGAGATCGCGCAGCTTCATGGTGAAGGCGTGCTTGTACGCCTTGTCCCCGAGGTAGTCGCCGGTGTTCTCGGGGCCGGCCTTGATGATCCTGATGTCGGCGTAGACGTCGCGCATGCGGCCCTTGAGCAGGTCGATGAAGGGGCGGCTCGGATAGCGGTTGTAGGGGTAGACGAGGGTGGTGTTGAAGATGCACTCGACTTCCTTGCCGATCTCGCCCAAGGCGATGGCGACCGACGCGGCCTTCGGGGGCATCAGGTGGCGGTACTGCGAGCGCGCGGCCCTGGCCTTCACCGGGGTGTAGCGCGTGCCCTCGACGAAGTTGATGAGCGAGGAGGGGGTGAGCAGGAGCCTTTGGCAGGCGCGCTTGGTGCTCTTGATGTCAGCCTCGCGCAGCCTGGGGTTCTTCAGGAGCTTCTCGCGGGGGTAGCGGCGCAGGAAGGGCATGCCCAGGGCGTAGCAGGCCAGCCCGATGAAGGGGATGTAGATGAGCGAGTGCTTCATGAAGAACTTCGTCACCGGGATGTAGCCGCGGAAGACGCAGGAGATGATGATGATGTCAGCCCAGCTCATGTGGTTTGAGATGACGATGCACGAGCGCTTGACGTGCGGGATCGGATCCCCCGAGAGGTGCCACTTGATCCCGTTGGTCAGGGCGATGATCCATGAGTTGTTGAACACCCAGATGCGGTAGAGCCAGTAGTTGGTGCGCTCAAGGGCCTTCACCACCGGGGTGAAGGGGAGCAGGAGCCTCAGGAGTCCTATCACCTGGATCGGCGTTGCGATGATTATCGAGTTGAGCGGGATCAGGATGATGTTGATTATGAAGAGGATGGGGCTTGGAAGGAAGGAGAGCATTCGTACTCCATTGCAAAAACGAACGCGCCCATTTTAGCAGTTGTGAGCGGCCGAATATTTTTGCAAAAAAAGCAATACAGGATCTTTTATGTTCCATTCGTTGGACTATAATCGATTCCAGCGAATGAAAAATCGAGGTGCCCAGGAAGAGCCGGGCGGCGCCGCAAGGCGCCCTCCGGCCGCCCCGGGCGGGCGGCGCCAAAACGCCGGCCAATCAATAGCGGCGGGGCTTTTCCCGCCATAACTGCAGAGGTCCTGAAAAATGGCTGATCATCCTAATTCACTGTGGTACAACGGCAAAATGGTTCCCTGGGAGAGCGCGACCGTCCATGTGACCGCCCACGCCCTGCACTACGGCTCCGCCGTATTCGAGGGCATCCGCGCCTACAAGACCAGCAAGGGCCCGCAGATCTTCAGGCTCCAGGATCACATCAACCGCCTGTTCAACTCCGCCCGCATCTACCGCTTCCCGGTCTCCTACACCAAGCAGGACATCATGGAAGCCTGCAAGTTGAGCATCTCCGCCAACAACATGGAGTTCGGCTACATCCGTCCGCTGATCTTCATGGGCGAGGTCGGCCTGGGCGTAAAGTTCGCCAAGGGCAAGAACGCCGACGCGATGGTCTGCGCGCTGCCCTGGGGCAAGTACCTCGGCGAGGAGGGCATGAACAAGGGCGTGCGCGTCTGCGTCTCCTCCTGGCACAGGCTCGCTCCTGACACCATCCCGACCGAGGCCAAGGCCGCCGGCAACTACCTCTCGTCGATCCTGATCGCCAACGAGTGCACCGGCAACGGCTACGACGAGGCCATCGCGCTTGACACTCACGGGTATGTCTCCGAGGGCTCGGGCGAGAACGTCTTCCTCGTCAAGAACAAGGTCCTCTACACCGCCCCGTTCACCAACGGCCTGCTCCCGGGCATCACCCGCGACGCGGTCATCCACTTCGCCCAGGATCTGGGCTACGAGGTGAAGGAGCAGCAGATCCCCCGCGAGGCCGTCTACTCGGCCGACGAGGCCTTCTTCTCCGGCACCGCCGCCGAGATCACCCCGATCGCCTCCTGCGACGGGCTGGACATCGGCGAAGGCCACCGCGGCCCTGTCACCAAGGCACTGCAGGATCACTTCTTCGACTATGTCGAAGGCAAGATCCCCGACAAGTACCACTGGCTGACCCCTTGCAAGGATTGAGCTTAGGAACTTGGACAAGGTTATAAGGCAATAAGGACCAAACCCGCAGCCGTGACGTCGGATCAGGGCCGCGGGTTTTTTCGTGCAGAAAAAGGATCATCGAAAATGGCAAACAACTACCGCTCCAAAATCACCTACGAGGCCAAGAAGATGGCCGGCGCCAGGGCCCTGTGGAAGGCCACCGGCATGAAGGACTCCGATTTCGGCAAGCCGATCATCGCGGTCGCCAACTCGTTCACCCAGTTCGTGCCGGGCCACGTGCACCTCCACGACATCGGCCAGCTGGTGGTCTCCGAGATCGAGAAGGCCGGCGGCGTTGCCAAGGAGTTCAACACCATTGCGGTCGACGATGGCATCGCCATGGGCCACGACGGCATGCTCTACTCGCTGCCCTCGCGCGACATCATCGCCGACTCGGTGGAGTACATGGTCAACGCCCACAAGGCCGACGCGCTGGTGTGCATCTCCAACTGTGACAAGGTCACCCCGGGCATGCTGATGGCGGCCATGCGCCTGAACATCCCGACCATCTTCGTGTCAGGCGGCCCGATGGAGGCCGGCAGGCTCCCAGGCTGCGACTACAACGTCGACCTCATCGACGCGATGATCGTCTCGGCCGAGCCGGGCGTCACCGACAAGGAAGTGAGCGACGTCGAGTACGCCGCCTGCCCGACCTGCGGCTCGTGCTCGGGCATGTTCACCGCCAACTCGATGAACTCTCTGACCGAGGCCCTGGGCCTCTCGCTTCCGGGCAACGGCTCGCTCGTCGCCACCCACAAGCTGCGCCGCGGCCTGTTCGTGAAGGCCGCGCAGCGCATCGTCGAGATGGCCAAGGCTTACTACGAGAAGGGCGACAAGTCGGTGCTGCCGCGCTCGATCGCCACGAAGGACACCTTCGAGAACGCGATGTCGCTCGACATCGCCATGGGCGGCTCGACCAACACCGTGCTGCACATCCTCGCCGTGGCCCAGGAGGCCGGCGTCGACTTCACGATGAAGGACATCGACGCGCTCTCCCGCAAGATCCCGCACATCTGCAAGGTCTCCCCCTCGACCCACCAGTACCACATGGAGGAGGTCCACAACGCCGGCGGCATCATGAACATCCTCGCCCAGCTCAAGAAGCACCACCTCCTGCACGAGGGCAGCATGACCGTGAGCGGCATGACCATCGGGCAGCAGATCGACAAGTACGATATCGAGAAGACCCAGGATCCCGAGATCCTCAAGTTCTACCGCGCCCGCGGCGCCGGCAGGCGCAGCCTAGAGGCCTTCTCGCAGGACACCTACGCCGACAAGCTCGACACCGACAGGGCCAACGGCTGCATCCACGACATCGAGCACGCCTACTCCAAGGACGGCGGCCTTGCCGTGCTGCACGGCAACCTCGCCATCAACGGCTGCATCGTCAAGACCGCAGGCGTGGACCAGTCGATCCTGAAGTTCGTCGGCCCCGCGAGGATCTTCGAGTCGCAGGAGGATGCCGTGGACGGCATCCTGGGCGGCAAGGTCAAGGCAGGCGACGTCGTGATAGTCCGCTACGAGGGGCCGCGCGGCGGCCCGGGCATGCAGGAGATGCTCTATCCGACCTCCTACATCAAGTCCGTGGGACTGGGCAAGAAGTGCGCCCTCATCACCGACGGCCGCTTCTCCGGCGGCTCGTCGGGCCTCTCCATCGGACACGTCTCCCCCGAGGCTGCCAACGGCGGCAACATCGGGCTTCTGGAGGAGAACGACATCATCGAGATAGACATCCCCAACCGCACCATCCGCATGGACGTCTCCGACGAGGAGCTTGCCAAGCGCCGCGCGAAGATGGAGGCGAAGGGCAAGAGGGCATGGCTGCCTGAGCACCGCGACCGCAAGGTCTCGTTCGCCCTGCGCGCCTACGCCAAGATGGCATCCAGCGCCGACAAGGGCGGCGTGCGCGACCGCAGCAAGCTCGAGGAGTTCTGAAGATGGCAGACAAGCTCTATGACGCGCAGGAGTACCTGCACAAGATCCTGCTGACGAGGATCTACGACCTCGTCAAGGTCACGCCGCTGCAGAAGCTCGACTCTCTCTCCTCGAGGCTGGGCGTCAACGTGATGCTCAAGCGCGAGGATCTCCAGAGGATCCACTCGTTCAAGCTGCGCGGCGCCTACAACAAGATCAAGGAGCTCTCCGAGGCCCAGCTCAAGGCCGGCGTGATCACCGCGTCTGCCGGCAACCACGCCCAAGGCGTGGCGCTGTCGACCCAGAAGCTCGGCGTGCGCGCGGTCATCGTGATGCCGACCACCACCCCCGACCTCAAGGTCGATGCGGTGAGGCACTACGGCGCCGAGGTCGTGCTCTACGGCGACAGCTTCAACGAGTCCTACGACTACGCGATGCAACTGTCCAAGAAGAAGGGCCTGACCATGATCCCGCCCTACGACGATCCGGACGTGATCATCGGCCAGGGCACCATCGCCCACGAGGTGGTGGGGCAGTGCGACCACATCGACACGATCTTCGTGCAGATAGGCGGCGGCGGCCTGGCCGCCGGCATCGCCGTCTACATCAAGGCCCTGGTGCCTGAGATCAAGGTCGTGGGCGTCGAGGCCGAGGGCAGCGCCTGCATGAAGGCCGCGCTCAAGGCCGGCAAGCCCGTGGACATCGGCTACGTCTCCCACTTCGCCGACGGCGTTGCCGTGAGCAAGGCCGGTAACGAGACCTTCAGGATCCTGAGCAAGTACTTAGACGACATCGTGACGTGCTCGAACGACGAGATCTGCGCTGCGATGAAGGACATCTTCGACGACACCCGCGCAATCGCCGAGCCGTCGGGAGCCCTCTCGCTTGCCGGCCTCAAGAAGTACGTGCGCGAGCACAACTGCAAGGCAGGCGGGAACTACGTGGCGATCCTCTCGGGCGCCAACGTCAAGTTCCACACGCTGCGCCTGGTGGCCGAGCGCTGCGACGTCGGCGAGATGACCGAGGGCATACTCTCAGTAGAGATCCCCGAGCAGCGCGGCTCCTTCCTCGAGTTCTGCAGGACGCTGGGCTCCAGGACCGTCACCGAGTTCAGCTACCGCCTAAGCGATCCCGAGCGCGCCCGAGTGTTCGCGTCGGTCGAGCTCACCGAGGGCAAGAAGGAGCTTGCCGAGATCTGCAAGTCGCTCAAGAAGAAGAACTACCTCGTCACCGATCTCACGGACGACGCGCTGGCCAAGGACCATGTGAGGTACATGGTAGGCGGGCATCCGCGAGCGAAGATCACCGAGAAGCTCTTCCTTTTCGAGTTCCCGGCCACCTCGAACGCGCTCTTACGCTTCCTCGAGACGCTGGGCGACTCCTACAGCATCTCGCTGTTCCACTTCCGCATCACCGGACTTGAGTTCTGCTCGGTGCTGTGCGGCTTCGACGTGACAGGCAAGGAGGACGGCGTTATGGACTTCGTCCGCGCCATCGGCTACCCTGCAACCGAGGTCACTTCAAACAGCACTTACCAGCAGTTCCTAAGATGAGCAAAGCGGCAACCATCATCGCAGCAGCGCTTCTCTGCGGCCTGGCCGCAGGGGATCGCGCCGCCGCGCATGGCGCGGACGGCGGCTTCGAGGTGCAGTCCGACTCAAGCGGCGTGACGTTCACGCGCGCGGACGGGCTGGCCTCGGCGTCGCTGCGCGTCATGCCGCCGGCGCTGGGTGTCTCCACGACCAAGGACTACGCCCAGTACGTGATGGACCGCTACCGCGGCTGGGACTTGAAGCCCGTGGTGAGCCTGCGCGGCTTCACCTTCCGCTATGTGGACAACGCCCCCTGCTCAGGGCTCGTGACCTACTTCGACGGCAGGTCATACCTGCTCTTCACAGGCTGCGGGGACGTGGGCGGGGACACGCTCAAGCCACTCTACGAGGAGGCCGGGCGCAAGCTCAAGCTCAAGGAGAGCCTAAAGCGCGAGTCGCGCCCGAACATCTTCGGGGGCGGCGGAGCCAAGTAGGTCGAGCCTGGATTGAAAACAAAGCCCGGGGCAAGCCCCGGGCTTTGCCGTTTCAGGCAATTGTTCAGTACTTGAGCTTCACCGCTTCCTGGCGCTCGTCGAAGCTGGCGGCCTTTGAGAAGCAGTCGGTGGCCTCGGCGTAGTTCTGCTGGCTTGCGAGGATCTGCCCGATGCGGGTGTAGGTCTCGGCGGAGGGCTTGAGCTCCAGCGCCCTGCGGTAGTCGTCGAGGGCCTCCTGGTTCATGCCCAGGCGGTACTCGAGGTTGCCGCGCGCGGTGAGCAGCGGAAGGTTGACGGCCCCGGAGATCTCGTCCTGGGCTGCGCTGTTGCGCAGGAAGTCGAGCACCTCGCGGTCGCCCTTCTCCCACTTGGAGACGGATTCGAGGATCGCAGGATCAAGCCCCTTCTTCAAAAAAACCAAGGCGATCGAGCGCGCCTGCGCGAGATCGCCTGATTGCACGAGCCTCGCGGTGAAGGGGCCTGCCACCTTCGGATCGTGGCGCATCTGCCTTGAGAAGCCCTTCCAGAGCTCCTTGAGATCGGCGGGAGTCTTGGCGTCGCGAAGCTGCGAGGCGAAGAACTCCTCGTCTATCTGCCTGGCCTCGTCCTCTGTGATGAGCTTGTACTTCTGCAGCTCCTTTGAGATCGACGAGAGCTTTCCCAGGTCGTGCTCGCGCTGGTAGCTTAGGAAATAGAGCCTGTAGATCAGGCGGTTCTTGAGGCCGCGGCGGACCTTTGAGAGATCCTCGAGCGCGGCCTTGGCGTTGTTGACGCGCAAGTTGAGCTTGGCGCGCACCACGCGCGAGGCCTCGGCGGCCTGGCGGGAGAACTTCTCGGCCTGGTCGAGGAAGCTGCGGGTGAGCTCGTACTTGCCGATGTTGAACGAGGCCTTGGCTCCCACGAAGAGGGCGCGCAGCGGGAGATCCTCGATACCGCCGCTCTGGTTCAAAAGCTCGATGGTCCTGGCGTAGTCGCCTTCCTCATAGGCCAGGTAAGCCGCGTCCTGGAGCGCGTCCTGCTTCTTGAGGCTGCGCTTCTTGAACCAGCGGGCGGTGCCGTGGGGGATCGAGAGGAAGTGGCGGATGAGCGAGTAGGCGAGCCACAGGGCTGCCAGGAAGAGCACGACGATGATCGCCGCGGTGGTCACCGAGGTCTCGATGACGTAGTTGCCGACCACCATGTGGACGAAGCCCTGGGAGTCCGAGAGCATCGGGCCTAGGACCACTGCGGCGCAGATGACCGCGAGGAAGATTAGGAAGCGCATCATTTGGCCTCACCTCCGTCGGATGCGGCCTTGTCCTGGGCGGCCTCGGCAGGAGCGCCCGGGCGGAGCACGCCCGCGCGCTTGCCTGCGATCTCGCGGAAGAGCGAGTAGCTTGAGAGCACGCTCGGCGCGTCGACGCTCACAGGCAGGTTCGCCACCGAGTCGAGCGCGGCGATGTTGGCGCGGACGGCGTCGGACTTGTGGTCAAAGTAGCTCGTGATGAGCCCGCGGGCCTGCTCGACGTTGTTGTGGAAGGCGTTTTGATCGCCCTGGAAGAGCGCCTGCTTTGCCAAGAGCAGCAGCGAGCGGATGTTCTGCTTGAGGATCCCCGCCTGATCGGGGGAGAGGAAGCGGTTGACCGCCTCGTCGTCGCGGCGGCGGATCTCGATGAAGCGGGAGGTGAAGCGCTCGAAGGAGTTCTTGAGGTTGTCCTTCCAGCCCAGGTCCTGGGGGCTGGCGGCCGCCACGCTTTCAGGCTTTGCCATGTCCTCGACCGCCATCGCATCGATGTTCGAGTAGACGCTGTCGAGCTTGAAGCTGATGCCGCGGCGGTCGACGCTGGGGATCCCCGAGAGCTTGACCGTGTCGGAGCTTATGGCCTGGCGCACCTTGATGACGTCGGGATCCTCGATGCCCTCGAGCATCGAGTCGGCGTCCTTCAAACACCAGACGGCCGAGGTCAGGTCGTCTGAGAACACCGCCATGCGGAAGGCGGAGCTCACAAGGAAGTAGGCTTGGGCGATCTTCCAGTCGTCAGGGTTGCGCTCCTCGTAGCGCTTGAGCCTGGCATTGGCGGAGTCGAGCGAGTTCTCGGCGCTTGCAAGGCGCTTCTCAAGCCCCTCGACCGTGGCCCTGAGCGACTCGGAGTCCTTCTGCAAGGCCGCGTTGGCCTCCAGAAGCTGGTCCACCCGGGCGCCCTGGGACTCGAAGGCGTCGAGCACCTTCTCGGCGCGCGCGCTGCTCTGCTCCGAGGAGAGGCGCAGCGCGTCGGAGGCGGAGACCGCCTTGCCCAGGTTCTGGCTGAAGTAGACGGCGAGGCCGGCGCAGGCTGCGATGGCGATGAGCGTGAGCGCGCCCAGGAATGTGGTGCGGCCGCGCAGCGCGCGGATGTCGCGGTCCACGATGGCGTCGTGAAGCCGGGAGGGGGCCACCTCGGCGCTCTCGGCCTGCGCGCTCTGCACGGCCTTCTTAGCCGAAGGCTCCTTGGACTTGGGAGACGGGGCGGCGGCCTTCTCGCCTTCCCTGAGGATCCGCGCCTGCTCCTCTATGGCCTGGACCTCGGCGTTGAGCTTGTCGATGCGATCCTGCTCGGCCTTGTCCGCGCCCTCGGGATTGCCGGGGGCGGAAGCCTTGTCCTGTACCTTCTCTGCCATTGCCGAAGACTCCCATGCATAAGCGAAAAACACTTGCCCGATTCTAGCACGAAGCCCCTGCGCAGACCCCCGGTCGCGTCACAGCCCGGAAGGGGGCGCGCAGCATGGTAGAATCAGGCCTGCAGGTGGTCTTGGGGGCAGGGAGGCGCAGGTGGCGTCAGTCTCTTACAAGGCGGATTTCAAGTTCAGGCTCGCGCGCCTCAAGGCGCACGACGCAGTAAGGCTCGAGCGCGCCTGCAGCGTGATGTCCCCGCATGTGCGGGCGGTCTTCTCGCTCGTGCCGGTGCTATTGCACTGCAACACGCCGAGCATCCCGGGCTGGCGCCCGGGCCCCGTACCCTACGGCATCGACCTCTTCAAGCCTGACGCGCACCAGCGCTCGTGGATCCGCGCCATGGGCGCGGATCCCGACAACCTTCCGCGCGGAGAGTACGGCATCGCCGCGCTCTACGCCATGGGCAGCACCTCCTCAATAGGCCAGGGCATGGCCTCGGATCTCGACATCTGGGTGTGCGTGCTCCCGGGCATGCCCCAGCGCGAGACCGAGGCGCTGCGCGCCAAGTGCCACTTCATCTCCGTCTTCTGCAAGTCCCTGGGCGCTGACGTCAACCTCTTCGTGACCCCCGAGGACCGCTTCCTCAAGGGCGCGCATGGCACGCTCGACACCGAGGACTGCGGAAGCGCCCAGAGCCTGTTCCTGCTCGACGAGTTCTACCGCAGCTCGGTGCGCATCTGCGGCCGCCGCATCGCCTGGTACATGGTCTCGCCCGACGAGGAGCGCCACGGCTACGCCGAGGCGGTGAAAAGCTTCTACGACAAGGGACTGATGCAGAAGGGGCAGTGGCTCGACTTCGGGCCGGTCACCGGATCATCGCCTGAGGAGTACTTCGGCTCGGGGCTGTGGCTTCTGTACAAGGGCATCGACTCCCCGTTCAAGGCCGCCTTGAAGATCACGCTCATGGAGGCCTACTCCCGCGAGTACCCCAATACCGCGCTGGTCTCAAGCGAGTTCAAGCGCCGTTTCTGGAGTTGCGCAGGCGGCACGCTGGCCACCGACTCCTACTTCCTCATGTTCAAGAAGGTCGCGCGCTACCTGAGATCGCGCGGCGACAAGGCGCGGCTTGACCTCATGCGCCGCTGCTTCTACATCAAGATCCACGAGGCGGCGGTGTCGCTTGGGCGGGGCACGCCCCAGCGCGCCTTCAGGCTGCGCCTGGAATCAAGGCTTGCCAAGGCCTTCGGATGGAACGAGAACGATGTCCGCCTGGCCGAGGGCAGCATGCGCTGGCCGCCGGGGCTCATCATCAAGGCCTCGGGCGAGCTCTTCTCGTCCTACGTCGCAAGCTACCGCGATCTGCTCTCGTTCTCGATAAGCCACGGCATCGAGTACGCCATCACCTCGGACGACGCCGGCGCGCTCTCGCGCAGGCTCTACGCCGTGTACGACCGCTACGAGGGCAAGGTGATCCCGGTCAGGCGGTTGCTGTCAGACGACCAGTCGCAGCGCAGCCTCGTCTTCATCCGCACTGGGCCTGACAGCCTCTGCCGCCAGGGCTGGCACGTCTACGCCTGCTCGGACAGGGCGGTCGACCTGCTCTCCTCAAGCGAGATCCACTTCTCAGAGGGGATCACCGAGTCGGTGCTCTGGTGCGTGATGAGCGGCTTCCTCACCCGCTCCACCCGCGTGGTCTGCCGCGGCCGCTGCGGCCAGGTCGATGGCTCGCGCATCAGGCGCCTCGCCGCCTTCCTCTCACGCCGCATCCCGGACCCATCCCGTCCGGTCAAGCTGTCGGCGCTGCGGCAGACCCGCAAGGTCGAGGGCTGCATCGCGGTCTTGAACTTCGAGCGCGATGCCACCTTCGGCGCCGAGATCCCCAACGGGGCTGACGGCGATGCGCTGAACTTCGGGCCGCAGGAGCGCTGCCTCGTGGGATCGCAGGAGCTCGTCACCTTCAACTCCTGGGGCGAGGCCAACTGCCAGAGCTTCCAGGACGGGGCGCAGGGGCTCGTGGACCTGCTCGCCTTCCTCGCCAGGCTCCAGGCCATCGGCGGGGCGGGGGACATGTTCATGCGCCGCGTCGAGATCTGCTCGTGCTCGCGCCAGCAGAGCGAGGGCGTGCGCTACGGCCTGGGCGAGATCCTCCGCGAGCTCGACTGGTGCGCCAGCGAGAGCAAGGCATCGTTCCACTTCTCCATCGAGGGGGCTTCCTACACCGCAAGTTCCACGGGCGCGCGCGGCGTCTCGATCCTAAGGAAGGAGCCCTTTGGCGCAGGCGACGTCGACATCACCGTGCTCACGCGCTTCGGCATGCGCCCGGAGTACGCGCTCCAGGTCCCGCCCTCGGTGGAGAACGCCGCCTCGGTGGGGATCAGGCAGTATTTCTTCATGCAGAAGTCGCGGCACAAGTGGGACATCTACGTGGCAAACGAGCGCAACGAGATAGGGATCTTCCGCTCCTACAAGGGATCGCGCACTGAACTCGTCAATGCCATAAACCGCTTCTACACCAGGCAGTCCGAGGACGAGGGGTCGCCAGGGGTGCGCTTCAACCTGCCGCAGTACTTCGTCATAAGCCAGGGCCAGGACTCGGTGCGCCCCTTCACCATCAGCCAGGGCTGAGGCCCCGTTTCCACAATCCGCCGTCCGTGCCTTAGAATGTGCAGAGCGCTCCCGTCCATGGCGGGGGCGGCGATTCATCCGCGGCCGCCCGGCCGCGCAGGGAGTGTTCCTATGTTGTGCAAGACTTACGCTCTGGCAGCCTTCGCCGCCATGCTCGCCCTAGGCGGCTGCGGCCTAAAGGGCCCGCTGTACATGCCGCCGCAGGATCCAGCCCCGGCTGCGCAGCCAAGGCAGCCTTCATCCGGGCAGGGCGATGCGGCAGTGAAAGCTGCCGATGACAATGGCGATGCAGCCAAATCCACCGCCGCCGATGGCGGCGCCACCAAGGACGCGCAGGACGGCGCGGCCGCTTCAGGAAGCAACTGATGGACTATTTCAACTACAAGGATGGCGAACTCTACGCCGAAGGCATCAAGGTCGCCGATCTTGCCAAAAAGCACGGCACGCCGCTCTACATCTATTCAAAGGCCACGCTCGAGCGCCATTACCGCGCCTTCGAGCGCGCGCTCAAGGAGCACCCGCATCTCATCTGCTACAGCGTGAAGTCGAACAGCAACCTCGCCGTGGTAGCGCTGATGGCCAGGATGGGATCGGGCTTCGACGTGGTCTCCGAAGGCGAGATGAGGCGCGTCAAGGCCGCAGGAGGGGATCTGCGCAAGGTCGTCTTCTCGGGCGTGGGCAAGACCCGCGAGGAGATAGCCTACGCGCTCTCCGAGGGCATCGAGTGCCTCAACGTCGAGTCCGAGGAGGAGCTCTCCGCGGTGAGCGACGAGGCCCGCAAGGCCGGGGTGGTCGCCCCGGTCGCGCTGCGCGTCAACCCCGACGTCGACGCCAAGACCCTGCCTGCGATCTCAACTGGGCTGCGCAGCAACAAGTTCGGGGTCTGGCGCGAGGACGCGGTGCGCCTGTACAAGCGCATCGAGGCCGACCCGCACTTGAAGGCCGCCGGCCTTGACTGCCACATCGGCTCGCAGATGGTCTCCTCGGTGCCGATCCTCGAGGCCGCCGACATCATGATCGACATCTACAAGGAGCTGCTCAAGGACGGCATCAAGGTCGGCCACATCGACTTAGGCGGCGGGCTTGGCGTCACCTACGACGAGGAGCAGCCGCCCTCGCCCGACGACTTCTTCTCCGGGATCATCGAGCGCTTCCGCTCCCTCGACTGTGCCATCTACATCGAGCCTGGCCGCGCGATGGTCGCCAACGCAGGGATCCTCGCCTGCAGGACGCTCTACCAGAAGGACAACGGCGGCAAGCACTTCGTCATCACCGACGGCTCGATGAGCGATCTCATAAGGCCGGCGCTCTACGGGGCGCGCATGACCATAGAGAACGCCGTGCAGCGCTCCGATGCCTCGCCGCGCGTGTGCGACGTCGTGGGGCCGGTGTGCGAGAGCGACGACTTCCTGGGCAAGGAGCGCAGCCTCGACGTGCGCGACGGCGACATCCTCGCCGTGCGCGGCGCCGGCGCCTACGGCAGCAGCATGTCCTCGTGCTACAACAGCAGGAGGCTTTGCGCCGAGGTGATGGTCGATGGCGACAAGGACTTCCTGGTCCGCCGCCGCCAGTCGTTCGAGCAGATGTGGGAAAACGAGGCGGCAGCCTGCTGATATGCTGTTAAAGTTCACCAAGATGCATGGCATCGGCAACGACTTCATGGTCGTCAACGCCGTGACCCAGAAGGTTTTCTTCAGCCCCGAGCTCATCGCAAGGCTCGCCGACCGCCACTTCGGCGTCGGCTTCGACCAACTCCTGGTCGTCGAGCCGCCCTACGATCCCGAGGTCGACTTCCACTATCGGATCTTCAACGCCGACGGCTCCGAGGTCCAGATGTGCGGCAACGGCGCGCGCTGCTTCGCCCGCTTTGTCTTAGACCACGGACTGACCTCGAAGAAGGACATCTCCGTCTCGACCGTGCGCGGCAGGCTGCGCCTCAAAGTGGCCGACGACGGGAGCGTCACCGTAAACATGGGCGCCCCGGACTTCAGCCCCGCCTCGCTGCCCTTCAACGCCAAGGAGCAATCTGACAGCTACAAGGTCGCGCTCAAGGACGGCACCGTCATCGAGGGCGGCGCCGTCTCGATGGGCAACCCGCACTTCGTGACTTTCTGGGACGACGTGCGCACCGCCCCGGTCGAGCAGCGCGGCCCCGAGCTTGAGGCCCACCCGGACTTCCCCGAGCGCGTCAATGTCGGCTTCGCCGCGGCCACCGGCCCGCACTCGCTCGAGCTGCGCGTCTACGAGCGCGGCTGCGGCGAGACCCTAGCCTGCGGCAGCGGCGCCTGCGCCGCCGTCTGCGTGGCGATCCGCCAGGGCCGCGTCCAGCCCGGGCAGGTCACGGTCGACTTGAAGGGCGGGAGGCTCAAGCTCTCCTGGGACGGCAAGGACGGCTCGCCGGTGTTCCTCTCGGGCCCGGCCGAGCGCGTTTACGAGGGAAGCATCGTCATCTGATGGGGGATCTCGAGAAGGCCGCGGCGGACTTTTGCGCCTACCTCACAGGAGAGAGGCGCATGAGCGAACTCACGGCGCGCTCATACGCCCGCGCCATCGGCAAGGCGATCGCGGCGTTGCGCTCGGAGTGCCCGGAGGTGCAGTCGTGGAGCGACGTGGGCGACGCGCAGATGCGCGCCATCGCCCGCGAGCTCAACTTCGGGAAGGACGCGCAAAAGCTCTCCTCATCCTCGGTCGCCCACGATCTCTATGCCTTGGGCAGCTTCTTCGACTTCATGGTGATGAAGGGCCGCCTTGAACGCTCGCCCGCCTCCGCGGTCAAGGCACCCAGGGTCAAGCGCGCGCTGCCGCGCGTGCTGACGATGAACGAGGTCGAGGAACTCTTGTCGGTAAAGCCCAAGGATGCCCAGGGGATCCGCGATCTGGCCATGGCCGAGCTCTTCTTCTCCTCGGGGCTGCGCCTCTCGGAGCTCACCGCGCTCGATCTCGGGGACTACCGTCCCGCCATGCGCGAGGTCATGGTCCGCTCGGGCAAGGGCGGCAAGGATCGCGTGGTGCCGGTGGGCTCGCGCGCCGCAGAGCGCATCTTTGAGTACCTGAAGATGCGCCTATCCTTCTCCCCCAATTGCGACGCGCTCTTCGTAAGCCGCTTAGGCGGCAGGCTCACCGGGCGTGCAGTCGAGATGGCGCTCAAGCGCCTGGCCATGGATGCGGGGATGAGCGCCAACGTCTTCCCCCACAAGCTGCGCCACTCCTTTGCAACCGAGCTTGTCGAGCACGGGGCGGATCTGCGCTCGGTGCAGGAGATGCTAGGGCACTCGAGCCTCGCGGCCACCCAGATCTACACGAACCTCGACTTCGAGCACTTGAAGAAGGTCTACTCGAAAGCCCACCCGCGCGCCCGCCGCCAGGGCGGGGAGGGCAAGGCTTGATCTTCTGGAAGGGGCCATCGAGGATCAGGGCCGTCTCGTTCGACCTCGACGACACGCTCTACGACAACCAGCCGGTGATCAGCAGCGCCGAGGAGCGCTTCAGGCAGATCCTCGCGGATCGCTACTCCCTCCCCGAGGAGGCGCTCGATCCCGTGTACTGGATGCGCCTGAGCGACCGGTGCATTCAAATGCGGCCCGAGCTTGACAACGACGTGACGCTGCTGCGCCAGGTGATGCTCCACGAGGCACTGCGCTCGCTTGGGCATCCCATCTCCAAGGACGAGGCTGTGGAGCTCACTGCGCTTTTCATCAGGATAAGGTCCGAGATCAGCGTGCCTGAAAGCTCGCTTGAGCTGCTCTCGGATCTTGGGGCGGAATACCCGCTTGCCTGCATCTCAAACGGCAACTCCGACACCGTCCAGGACGGGCTTGCGCCGTACTTCGACTACGATCTCAGGCCCTCTGCCAATGGGCCGCGCTGCAAGCCCTGCCCCGATCTCTTCTTGAAGTTCGCCTCCCTTGCCGGGGTGCGCCCCTGCGAGGTGCTGCACGTGGGCGACGATCCCTTCACCGACATCCTGGGCGCCGCGTGCGCGGGGTGCCAGAGCGCCTGGCTTGAGCGCGGCATCGCCGGCAAGACTGCGGGGGCCGGGGATCTTCTGATCCTGCCCACATTGCAGATCTCATCGCTCGAGGAACTTCGGGCGCTGCTCCTCTGACTGGAGGTTTTCTTGGAACGCGACTACCTGCTCAAGGATCTCAACGAGGCCCAGCGCGAGGCCGTATCGGCCCCGCGCGGCAACATGCTCATCATCGCAGGCGCCGGTACCGGCAAGACCCGCGTGCTCGTCTCGAGGATCGCCTGGCTCGTCAACGTCGAGGAGGTGCCGCCGCGCTGCATCCTCGCCATGACTTTCACGAACAAGGCGGCAGCCGAGATGCGGCAGCGCGTCGGTGCGATCATGCAGGGCACCGACATCCGCCCTATGTGGGTGAGCACCTTCCACTCGGCCTGCCTGAGGATTATGCGCCAGCACAGCGAGCGCTTCGGGCTTGAGCGCGGCTTCACGGTGCTAGACGCCGAGGGCCAGGCGCAGCTTTGCAAGCGCATCGAGCTCGACCTCAAGATCGACGTGAAGGAAGTAAAGCCCGCAAAGGCCGCCTCGGCCATCAGCCGCTTGAAGGGCCAGGGCAGGAGGGCGGCCGAGGCCCAAGCCATCGATACGAGGGGGCAGCGGGCCGACGCGCAGTACTTTGCAGAGTCCGTAAAGCAGATCTACTCGCGCTACGAGGCGGCCTGCGAGAACGAGAACATCGTGGACTTCGCCGAGATCATCTTGCGCACCGTCGAGACGCTCAGGCGCGATGAGGATCTGCGCGGCCTCTACAACCGCAGGTTCCAGGAGATCCTGGTCGACGAGTTTCAGGATACGAGCCCCTTGCAGTACGAGCTCTTGGAGCTCCTGTGCGGCCCCGAGGGCCACGTCTGGGCAGTAGGCGATGACGATCAGTCCATCTACGGCTGGCGCGGGGCGGACTACACGAACATGCAGCGCTTTGCAAAGGGCTTCCCCGACGTCAAGAAAGTCGCCCTCACCGTGAACTACCGCTCAGGCCAGAACATCCTCGACGCGGCCAACGCGCTCATCGGCGTGAACACCACGCGCCTTGTCAACAAGCGCCTGGTGTCCTCAGGCGGCGGGGGCGGCGAGCGCGTGAGCATAGTCAAGTACACCTCCCCCTGGAACGAGGCCGCCGGGGTCGGCGAGGCCATCGAGGAGCTCGTCTCCTCGGGCGTCAAGGCGTCCGACATCGCGGTGCTCTACCGCAACAACAGCCTCTCGCAGGCCATCGAGGCGGAGCTTGCGCAGCGTGGGATCAGCTACGTGGTCTACGGCGGCCTCAAGTTCTTCGAGCGCGCGGAGATCAACGACGCGGCGGCCTACCTGCGCCTTGCCGTGAACCTGCGCGACAACACGGCCCTCCTGCGCATCATCAACGTCCCCTCGAGGCTCATCGGGCCAAAGGTGGTCGAGCAGATCCGGAGCATTGCCTCCGAGCGCCGCTGCCCGATGTACGAGGCCCTGAGGCTTGCCGTGCAGTACGGGACCCAAAAGGGGGCCCCCTCGCCGCTTAAGACGCTTGCAAAGAAGGCCGGGCGCTTCCTCGAGCTCATGGAGTTGCTCAAGAAGGAGATGGCGGAGGCCGGCACGCTGCATCAGCGCGTGCAGGCCGTGATCGAGGGCTCAGGACTCATGGACTACTACATGTCCAAGGATCTCAAGGAAAAGCGCGGGGAGTACGACAACCAGCACCACCAGAACCTCGAAGAACTCGTGAGCGTCGCGCATCACTACGAGGAGACCCATCCTGAGATCGGGGACATGCCCTGGGAGGAGTCGATGCTCGAGTTCATCTCCTCTATCTCGCTTGCGGCCTCCACCGAGCTCACCGAGGACGGAACGGGGGAGGCGCCGTCGGGTGCCGTGAACCTCATGACCATCCACGCGGCCAAGGGGCTCGAGTTTCGCGATGTCTTCGTGATAGGGGTCGAGAACGAGATCCTGCCCTCGCCCTATGCCAGCAGGAAGGCGCAGGGGGTGGACGAGGAGCGGCGCCTCGCCTATGTGGCGATCACCCGCGCCAAGAAGCACCTGTGGCTGAGCTACTGCGAGAGCCGCATGATCTTCGGGCAGCACACCGCCACCGGCGCCAGCCCCTTCCTCCGGGAGATCGTGCATTCCTGCTCCGGGATGAGCCGTGACAAGCGGCCGTACGAGGTGCTGAACTACTAGCCAATGTGTTGCCACAGGGCCTTTTGATGTTAAAATGACGCCATCGCCGCACGGCGCGCGGCGATGATCCCATGGGCAATCCCCTGGGGTCAGGCCCGGGGGCGGAGGCCCCCGGTCGCGGCCGCCCCGCCTTGGGCGGCCGCCTGACCAAGCCGATGGCACCGGATCCGGCGCCTTCCATTTTTTCCCTGACGGCTTCACCTAAACCACAGATTTTTCCTGGGCAGATAGAGCAATCAAATTAAACACAGGCCTGCAGTTCCCTGTCGCTTTCTCCATGCGGCTACACCGGGCCTCGGACAATCCAGATCAACATGAATCTAAACGAACTCAAAAACACCCCGGTCTCCGACCTGGTGGAAATGTGCGAAAAGAACGGCATTGAGAACACCGCCCGCCTGAGCAAGAAGGAAATCATCTTCCAGATCCTCAAGTCCTGCGCCAAGAACGGCGAGGACATCTACGGCGACGGCGTCATCGAGATCCTCCCAGACGGGTTCGGCTTCCTCCGCAGCGCCGACAGCTCCTACCTCGCAGGCCCCGACGACATCTACGTCTCGCCCAGCCAGGTCAGGCGCTTCAACCTCCGCACCGGCGACTCGATCTCCGGCAAGATCCGCCCTCCGAAGGAAGGCGAGCGCTATTTCGCCCTGCTCAAGGTCGACACCGTCAACTTCGACAAGCCTGAAAACTCCCGCAACAAGATCCTCTTTGAAAACCTCACCCCGCTGTTTGCAACCTCGAGGCTGCGCCTGGAGCTTGGCAACGGATCGAAGGAGGATCTGACCGCCCGCGTCATCGATCTCGTGGCTCCCATCGGCCGCGGCCAGCGCGGACTCATCGTCGCGCCCCCGAAGGCCGGCAAGACCATGCTGCTGCAGAACGTGGCCCACTCGATCGCCACCAAGTACCCCGAGTGCATCCTCATCGTGCTGCTCATCGACGAGCGCCCTGAGGAAGTCACCGAGATGAAGCGCATGGTCAAGGGCGAGGTCGTGGCCTCGACCTTCGACGAGCCTGCATCCCGCCACGTCCAGGTGGCCGAGATGGTGGTCGAGAAGGCCAAGCGCTTGGTCGAGCACAAGCGCGACGTCGTGATCCTGATGGACTCCATCACCCGCCTGGCGCGCGCGTACAACACCGTGATCCCCTCGTCTGGCAAGGTGCTCACCGGCGGTGTCGACGCCAACGCGCTGCAGCGCCCCAAGCGCCTGTTCGGCGCGGCCCGCAACGTCGAGGAGGGCGGATCGCTTACCATCATCGCCACCGCGCTCATCGACACCGGCTCCAAGATGGACGAAGTCATCTACGAGGAGTTCAAGGGCACCGGCAACATGGAGCTCCAGCTTTCCCGCAAGATAGCCGAGAAGCGCGTCTACCCGGCAATCGACGTCACCAAGTCCGGCACCCGCCGCGAGGAGCTTCTGACCACCCCCGACGAGCTCTCCAAGATGTGGGTCCTGCGCAAGTTCCTGCACCCGATGGGCGAGATCGAGGCCATGGAGTTCCTCATCGACAAGCTGTCGATGACCAAGACCAACGCAGAGTTCTTCGATGCGATGAAGCGCGTCTGATACTGAACGAAGCAAGGCCACAGGGCCCGGGGCTCAACCCCGGGCCCTGTGTTGTCGATGCCTGCGCAAGGGCAGTCCCGGCCGCCCGGGCAAGGAGGAAAGAACATGATGAGAACCTGCCGCTACGAGTCGCCGCTGGGCGCGATCCTGATCTTCGCAGATGAAGAGGGGATAACAGGGATGCGCTTTGAGCACGGCAGCAGGCATGATCTGAAGGCCGAGGACGTGCAGGATTGCGGCAAAAGCCCGATCCTGTCAGAGGCCGCGCTCTGGCTTGACGAGTACTTCGATGCCAGGGCGCCATCGTGGATCCCGCCGCTTCATGTCATCGGGTCGGACTTTGAGAAAGCGGTGTGCGCCGCCATGCTCAAGATCCCATGTGGCATGACGCGCACCTACGGCGACATCGCCTCGGAGCTTGCAGAGGCGAGCGGAAAACGCATGTCCGCCCAAGCTGTGGGCGGAGCGGTGGGGCGCAACCCCATCTGCATCATCATCCCATGCCATCGCGTCATGGGGGCTGGCGGCAACCTGACAGGCTACGGCGGCGGGCTTGACCGCAAGATCGCGCTCCTCAAGCTCGAGGGGGCCTGGAAGGAGAACTTTCACCTCCCAAAGGCAAAGAAAAGGTAAGAAAGCAGGAAGCAGGGCATGCTCTGAACGCCTGCCTTATCTCCATAATCAGGCAGAGATCTCCATCAATTACGGGAAAAATTAGGGAGATCTTTCATTCCGGGAGATGAAGGGCTGCCAGATCATCAAGCTCGATGCCAGCCCCGCCACCGCCTTTGCGCAGGCCTTAGCATGGGTTTTAAAGCACTGGCGTTGCCCTGCCTCACTGCGCTCCCGCCTTTTCCTCGTATAGCTTGAAGAGATGGGCGACTATGTCGGACTCCGAGGCATCTGACTTGAGACCGTAGGCCTCAAGCACTGCCTTGTCGTTGGCTTGGTGGGCTTTCTGAAGCTCAGGCGGCATGAAGAGCGGATCGTAGAGATCGGCAAACGAGCTTTGGGGGTAGAGCTTGCGGGCGTCGAGGATCTGCTGTGCAGTCTTCTCTATCTTCTGGCTCAAGGCCTCGTCAGCCTGCGGCCACATGAAGTTGTTGTAGACGACCATGTTCGAGTAGCGGTAGTCGCTCTTGAGCCTGCCGGCTACTGCGCGCATCCATGCCATGTGGACGGACGAGGTCATGACGCCGAATTCATACAATCCGGCATTTGGAACCATGAAGAGCATGTCTCCTGCTACGACTTCCTTTGGCAGCCAGTCAATTGGCACGTAATATCTTCTTTCTGAAGACACTTTGGGCAACGCTACATAGCTTGTTTTGCAATTCTTGATCTCGTCAAAGAGCATGGGGGTCGCGGCTTTCTTCACTGTTGCCGCCTTGGGGCTTGCAAGCCTGTATTCCCTGACCTTGGAGACACGCTCGACGATGGGCGGGATGCGGCGGATCCTGCTTATGTCGATGCCCACAAGCCAAAGGCAGTAGCGCGGCTTTCGGTCGATGAAGTCCTTGCCCATGAGGAAGGGGCGGATCATGGCAGCCGACTCAGGGTAGGCGCGGACCAATTCGTCTTTTTCAGTTTCTGACAAGATCAGATTGCCGTCATCCGTTGGCTGGCTGCCTCTCTGCATCTCCGATACCTTGCACAAGGGCTTGCTGCGAGACTCGATGAAAAGAGGCTTGGCGTCAATAAGGTAAGGCGAGATCTGCAAGGCGGCCTTGGCCGTGAAATTTCCAACGCCATCAGTCTCATATATCTCATGCCTAGTGTCCGGCGCTGAGCCTGGGCGGCAGCGGAAGCCTACGATCACGCAGTGCACGTGGGCCATGTCAGCGGCCTCGTTGTTCCAGACGAAGGTGCGCCAGGCGAAGGTTATCTCAAGATCGAATCGTTCATACAAGGGCTTCCAAACGGCAGCCGCCTGCTCGCCCTGGGTGATGCTGTTTGTCGAGACGAAGGCTGCGGCAATGCTGGTGCCCGCCATATACTGTGCGGCCTTGAAGTACCATCCGGCAACGTAATCGATCTTGCCTGCCGACTTGTAAGGCTTGCCGCGGTCATCAACATAAAGCGAGATGAGGTCGTCCTTCTGCGCTTTGCTTTGATTGCTGTACCCAAGGAAAGGCGGATTGCCCATGATGTACGAGCACTCGGAGGCAGGAAGGACGCTGTTCCAGTCCATGCGCAGCGCGTTGCCCTCGACGATGCTGGTGTAGGTCTTGAGCGGCAGGAAGTCGATGTGGTGGCCAACTATCCTCGCCGTCTCGTCGAGCATCTGGCTCTCGGCGATCCACAGCGCGGTCTTGGCCACGCTCACTGCGAAGTCGTTTATTTCAATGCCGTGGAACTGGGAGATGGAGACCTTCACGGGGGACAGCTCCTGCTGCCCCGTGAAGAGGTCGAGCGTGCCGCCGCCCAAGAGGTTCAGAACCTCGTTCTCCAGGCGGCGCAGGCAGATGTAGGTCTCGGTGAGGAAGTTTCCAGACCCGCATGCCGGGTCGAGGAACTTGAGGCCTGCAAGCTTGTCCTGATAGGCGCGCAGCATGCCGGCGTACTTCTTGGTGATGATGGTCCTGACGCCAGAGCCTGACTCGGCCTTGTCCGAGCGGATGCCTATTTCCTGCTTGATTTTGCAAAGCTCTTCCCTAAGTCCGTCGAGGAAGAGCGGATCGATGACCTTGTGGATGTTCTCGATGGAGGTGTAGTGCATCCCGCCCTTGCGCCGGGTCTCGGGGTTCAATGTGCTCTCGAACATGGCCCCGAAGATGGTCGGGCTTATCTCGGACCAGTTGAACTGCTCGCTGCACTCGTGCAGCAGGATGCCGTAGGCCTTCTGGTCAAAGGGCGGGATCTCGTCATCCTCGTCATGGGCGAACAGGCCGCCGTTGACGTAGGAGAAGGCGGCGTACTTGGGATCGAGCGAGGGCTTGCGCCTGTCCTTTGGCGTGTTGAGCACGGCAAAGAGCTTTTCAAGCGCGTCGCCGGCGTTCTCCGGGCGGTAGCTTTCGAGGAAGTGCGCGAAGAGATCCTTCTGCGCAAACAGACCCGCGTCCTCGGCGTAGAGGCAGAACACCAGCCTCACGCAGAGCTTGTTGAGGCTTCGCAGAACCGATGGATCATCCTGCCTGCCCTCGCCGTAGAGCGGCAGCAGCGCGTTGTAGAGCTTCGCGATTAAGCCTGCCGCCTTGACCGAGAGGTCGAGCTCGGCCTTGCGGGCGTGCTCGTTGAGATCGGTCAGGAAGGAGAGCGAGCCGTAGGCCTTGGGAAGATCGGAGAGCGCAATGCGGATGGGCTCGTCATTGGGCTTCTCGAGATCGTGGATCTCAAAGGTGGTGAAGTTGCAGACCACGATCCAGCGAGGGCGCTCGGAGGAGGGGAGCCAGTCGGCGTAGCGCTTGCCTTGCTCGTAAGGCGTGAGCGGAGCGCCGTCGGACTGCTCCTCCTTCTTTGAGAGGTCGATCTTAGACTAACCCAAAAGGTTAAGACACTTCATAATAGCCAAAAGGAGTGTCTTTCATGGTCAAACGCCTCACCTTCCAAGAACGCATCGACGTAGTCAA
>CACYPI010000024.1 GCA_902776275.1 uncultured Aeromonadales bacterium | reverse complement strand
CCCAAGTGAATCACATTGGTGGTCAGCAAGAGGAACCCGCCGAAGATCTCCTAAGAGATCGGTAGGGATCCCCTCTCTTTAGAGAGGGGAGGATGTCAAGCGGCCTTCAGGATTTCAAGTCAACCGCAGGCCTCTGCTGGCACCGCCTTTTACCACCACCGTTTTTGCAGGCAGCATCTTCATATTTATTTCGCCTTCGCCTTCGCCGCACCGGCTTGAGGCCTCCCACGCAGGGCCGCACCGGCCCTGCGCAGTGCTCCGACCCGCGCTTAAAACCGACGCCTGTCCCTTGCCCCTGCAAGATCCTGGCGCATGTTCCGTTTAGCGCAACCTGCAGATGAATTAAGATAGGCAGACTGGCTGGCTGGGCAGCCAAGGCCCTGCCCAGGTTGGCAGGGCGCGACGTGTTTTCTTGCGGACGCAGCTTGAGGCTGGCGCCGCGGATTTTTGGAGGCAGCATGAAGAGAAGCACTGGCGATGCGACCGCCGCCGCGCCGGGGGTGAGGATCAAGGAGTGCCTCGAATCGTTCAGGATGACCCAGAAGGAGCTTGCGGCGAGGACGGGCGCGAGCGAGAAGAACATCTGCATGCTCGTGCAGGGCAAGGTGCCGCTCACCCCGCAGTCTGCAAAGAAGCTCGAAATGGTCTTCGGCGTGGGCGCCGAGTCGTGGCTCATGATGGAGAGCCTCTACCGTTCCTCCTTGCTCAAGCGGGAGTATGAGAGCGGGATCGAGGAGGACGGCCCGATCGCGTGCAAGCTCGACTATCCGCTGCTCTCAAGGCTCGGCTGGGTCCCCAGGACCGACGATCGCACGGAGCGGATCATGAACCTGCGCCGCTTCTTCGAGGTGTCAAGCCTGATGGTCATCAACACCCTCAAGTTCACGAACGTCTCCTGCCTAAGCCGCGACAAGGCGCAGGGCAAGGTGGGGATGATGCGCCTGGCCTGGTGCCAGCAGGCGAGGATCGAGGCGCGCAAGCAGAAGCTTGCAAGGTACAACCCGGGCAAGTTCCGCCAGAGCTTAAGCTCCCTGCGCAAGATCGCCTGCACCGCAAGGCCGGACCTGGGCCGCCTCTCCGAGGCGCTCAACTCCCTGGGCGCAGCGCTCATCGTCATGCCCTGCCTCCCTGAGGCAGGGATCGCCGCAGCCTCCTTCCCGGCGGGGAACACCGTGGTGATCGCGATGTCAGGCAGCTTCGGGACGGCCTACGATTTCAGCCTGAGGTTCTTCTTCGAGGCAGGGCGCATCTCATCAGGCGACTTCGACGCCGACGGCACAGCCTACGGCAACCCGTGCCCGGCCCTCGAGTTCGCGCACGGCCAGCTTGTACCGCCTGCTGACTTCATGGCCTTTGCAAGAAAGGGCGATTTCTCAGAGGAGGCGGTTGAAGCCTTTGCCAGGGAGCAGGGCGTGGATCCCGGGATCATCGCCGGCCGCCTTAGATCAGAAGGCCGCGTCCAGGGCAAGGCGCTCTTGCGCTTCGTCCGTCCCTTCGCGGTCTGAAAAAAGCCTTGGGCGCGGCGCCGCGCCAAGGACATGGGGTTCCCGCCTTAAGCGGGATCCCTTCAAATTCCACCTCCCGCATCCGCTTCTTCCTGCCTGCCATCCTTCTTTTCCTGTTCCGTACTGCGCGGCACCTTCTGCAGCATGGGCTTGTCCCAGTTTGTTTTCAGTCAACTCCTGGCAGGCCTTGCCGCGGCGTCCTGCCTGAGGTGCAAAAGCAGGGCAGGGAATAAGGGATTTCCCCGCGGGCCCTTTTGCGCCTAAGATCCACTCCATGCCGTCTTTTCAGCAAATGGAGTTTTCTAAATGATCCCCCGCATCAGCAGCCTTGAACCGTGCAGCGCACTGTGCTCGAAATACCTTGAGGCCTTAAGGCAGGAGGGCTTCAAGGGCGATCTTGACGCGACCCGCCCGGGAAGGCTGTTGTGCGCGACCGACAACTCGGTCTACCAGTGCATGCCCCAGGCGGTGGTCTTCCCCAAGGACGAGGACGATCTCAAGGCCGCGCTGCGCGTGCGCGATCGCGACGAGTTCAAGAGCCTCGTCATCTCGGTGCGCGGCGGCGGCACCGGCACGAACGGCCAGTCGTTAAGCTCAGGCGTGATCATCGACTGCTCGCGCCACATGAAGGGCACGCGGGGCTTTGACCCCAGGAGGCGCGAGATCTGGGTGCAGCCCGGTGTCATCAAGGACGAGCTCAACGAGATGGTGAAGAAGCAGGGGCTGTTCTTCTCGCCTGAGCTCTCCACCTCCTCCCGCGCCACCGTGGGCGGCATGGTGAGCGACGACGCGGCAGGGCAGGGCTCGCTCAAGTACGGCCGCACCTCGACCCACGTCAAGGCGGTGAGGGCGGTGCTCCTGGACGGCAGCAGCGCGCTCTTTGAGCCGGTGTCAGGCAAGGATCTTGAGGAGCGCATGGCTAGGGAAGGCCTTGAGGGCGAGATCTACCGCAGGATGGTGCCGCTTTTAAAGCGCGTCCACGATAAGGCCGATGAGATCTTCCCGAAGCTCAACCGCTTCATGACCGGCTACGACTTCATCCACGCCTATGATCCCAAGAGCGGCACCGTGAACCTCGCGCGCATCGTCTGCGGGGCCGAGGGCACGCTGTGCGCCATCTCCGAGGTGCTCCTGGACCTCACCAAGCTTCCCACCTTCCGCGAGCTCATCGTCGTCAAGTACGAGAACTTCGTCGCCGCGCTGCGCAACGCGCGCGATCTCATCGCCGCAGGCGCGCTCTCGGTGGAGACCGTGGACTCCAAGGTGCTGGACCTGGCCAGGCAGGACTCGGTTTGGCTGAGCGTCAAGGACTACATCAAGGAGGTTCCGGGCGAGGAGATCTCGGGCATCAACATCGTCGAGTTCTCAGGCTATGACAAGGCCGCCGAGCAGGAGAAGGCCGCCGCGCTCTTCAAAGGGCTTGAGGAGCGCGCCAGGACCCGCGACGGCGGGATCCTGGGCGCGCAGCTCGTTCAGACGGCGCAGGGCATCGCCGCGGTCTACGGCATGCGCAAGAAGTCCGTGGGGCTCCTGGCCAACGCCGCAGGCAGGCGCAAGCTCGTGGCCTTCACCGAGGACACGGTCGTCCCGCCTGAGAACCTTGCGGACTACATCGTGGAGTTCCGCGCGCTGCTCGACTCCAAGGGCGTGCCCTACGGGATGTTCGGGCACGTCGACACCGGGCTCATGCACGTGCGCCCGGCGCTCGACCTCACCACGGACGAGGATCGCCGCAAGCTCGTGGAGATCTCGGAGGCGGTCTCCGATCTCGTGGGGAAATACGGCGGGCAGATGTGGGGCGAGCACGGGCGCGGCTACCGCAGCGTCTTCGGGCCCAAGTACTTCGGGGAGCTCTACCCGGCGGCGCGCGAGGTCAAGGAGATCTTCGACCCTGCCAATGTCTTGAACCCCGGCAAGATCTGCGTGCCGCTGCATAACGAGAAGGACCATCTTGTGGCCATCGATTCGCTCATGCGCGGCGATCTCGATCGCAAGGTCCCGCTCTTTGTGCGCGACGGCTTCCGCGGCGCCTTCGCCTGCAACGGCAACGGCCAGTGCTTCAGCTACTCGACCGCCGCGCTGATGTGCCCAAGCTACCGCTGCACCAAGGATCGCGCCCGCTCGCCCAAGGGCTACAGCGAGCTCATGCGCGACTGGATCGGGATCTTGAACGAGAGGGGCTTCTCGCCGATGGCCGAGGAGGCCTCGGCGCTGGCAGGCTCCTCACTATTGAGCTTCCCCGCAAGGCTCTTCAACACGCTGTTCAGGCAAAAGGGCGACTACAGCGCGGAGATCCTGGAGAAGATCCGCACCTGCCTTGCCTGCAAGTCCTGCAAGGGGATCTGCCCGACCCATGTGAACGCTGCCGATCTCAACTCGCGCTTCATCTCCATGTACTACTCCCGCTATCTGCGCCCGAGCATGGATCTTTTGACACTCAACGCCGAATGGCTCATCCCCCTTGGCGCCAAGCTCCCCAGGCTCTCGAACCTCGCGCTCAAGTCAAGAGCAGGCAAGTTCCTCATGCGCGCGCTGTTTTCGCTTGAGGATCTGCCGCCTTTTGAGGAGCGGAGCCTGAAGTCCCTGTGCGACGAGAACGCCATCCCGCTGCTCTCGGCGCGCGCGGCGCTGCGCGCAAGGCCGGACGTCGTCGTGGTCGCCGATCCCTTCACCGCAGCCTACGAGGCGCACGGCCTCATCGCCCTGGCGCGCCTTGCAAGGAGCCTTGGCTTCTCGGCGGGGATCCTCAAGCCCTATGTGAACGGCAAGCTCATGTCGGTGCGCGGGGCCAGGCGCATGTTCGTGCGCTACGCCTCAAGGCAGGCAGGGCGCCTCCAGGCGCTCTCCAACGCCGGCATGGCGCTCATGGGCTACGATCCGGCGCTCACCATCTGCTACCGCGACGAGTACCAGGACCTCCTTGGCCCCTCGCGCGGCGACTTCAACGTGCTCCTGCCAGAGGAGTGGCTGGCAACCGCCCTCGCGACTGAGCGCGCCAGGAAGGCGCTCTCCGCCCTCTCAGGAGCGCTTGAGAAGGCCTCGGGCAACGAGGAGTTCTCAGGCGCCTGGTACCTCTTCTGCCACTGCACCGAGGCGGCGCTGCTGCCCAAGTCCGTGCAGGACTGGCAGTCCGTCATGGCCGCCTTCGGCCTCACCCTCATCCCCGTTCCGGTCGCCTGCTGCGGCATGGCGGGATTGCACGGGCACATGAGCGGGAACCTCGAGGAGAGCCGCCGCGTCTACGAGCAGAACTGGAAGTGGCGCTTGCACGAGCGCCCGATGGAGCGCTGCCTGGCCACCGGCTACTCCTGCCGCTCGCAGGTCGAGCGCATGGAGGGCCGGCCGCTCATGCACCCTGTGATGGTGCTTGAGCGCCTTATGGAGGAGGCCTCAGGTGGCAAGGCTTCCTAGAAATGAGATCCTCGCGCTGATCCTGGGCTACGGGCTCTTCTTCATCGCAGGGCCTGCGGCCATGCTGCTCATAGCCTGTCTTTTCCCTGGGGGCTTCCTCCCCTCGGACAGGCTAGGCCTTGGCATAGGCGCGATGTCATCGGGCTTCGGGGCCTTCCTCGTTGTCTGGGCAAACCATGAGCTCATAACGCGCGGCCACGGCGGGGCCGCCGACATGGGGCCTGTCAAACTCTCAAGGCGCACCGACACGCTCGTGACCACCGGCCCCTACGCGCTTTGCCGCAACCCCATGCATTTGGGATTGTTCCTGTTCTATTTGGGCCTTGCCTGTGCTATAAATTCCCTTAGCAGCCTGGCCGTTCCGGCGCTCACCCTGGCGTTCGCCTACCTAAGCGCCGTGCATTTCGACGAGCCCAGGCTCAGGCGGGACTTTACCGAGTCCTACGCCGCCTGGAGCGCGGAAGTTCCGCGTTTCCTTCCTAGCCTCCGAAGGAAGAAATTCTGATCCTCCGACGAGGGAAAAATGTTTTTTTGCTTTTGATGGAGTTCCCATG
The DNA here is from genome assembly GCA_902776275.1 of uncultured Aeromonadales bacterium. Taxonomy (GTDB): domain Bacteria; phylum Pseudomonadota; class Gammaproteobacteria; order Enterobacterales; family Succinivibrionaceae; genus Succinivibrio. Next base: position 27,617 of record CACYPI010000024.1, on the reverse strand, counting down.
GCAATGATGTCAGGCGCCCAGATGCTGGTGCGCACGCTTGAGGATTTGGGGGTCGAGTACCTGTTCGGTTATCCGGGCGGGGCGGTGCTCGACATATACGACGCCCTGCACGACTCTAAGAAGATCCACCATGTGCTCGGGCGCCACGAGCAGGGCGTCGCCCATGAGGCGGACGGCTATGCCCGCGCCACCGGCAAGGTCGGCGTCTGCCTCGTGACCTCGGGCCCCGGCGCGACCAACACCGTGACCTCGATTGCCACCGCCTACATGGACTCCGTCCCGATGGTCGTCATCACCGGCCAGGTCGGCACCCCGCTCATCGGCTCGGACGCTTTCCAGGAGGTGGACACCATCGGCATCACCAGGCCCATCGTCAAGCACTCCTACCTCTGCCAGAAGGCCACCGACATTCCAAAGTACCTGCGCCAGGCCTTCTACCTGGCCTCCACCGGCCGCCCGGGCCCGGTCGTGGTCGACGTGCCCAAGGACTGCGTGCGCCCGTCGGTGAAATTCGAGTACCCCGAGCCCGAGCCCGTCAAGATGCGCTCCTACAACCCGACCACCCAGGGCCACCGCGGCCAGGTGCGCCGCGCCGCCAGGATGCTCGCCGAGGCCGAGCGCCCGGTGCTGATGTTAGGCGGCGGCGTGATCTCATCGGAAGGCTCCGAGGAGGCGCGCGCGCTGGCCAGGATGTTCCGCCTGCCGGTGGTCTCCACCCTCATGGGGCTTGGCGCCTACCCGGGATCGGATGCGCAGTTCCTGGGCATGCTCGGCATGCACGGCACCTACGAGGCCAACATGGCCATGGACAAGGCCGATCTCGTGCTCGCAGTCGGCGTGCGCTTTGACGATCGCGTGACCAACAGCGTCCCGAAGTTCTGCCCGGCCGCCAAGATAGTCCACGTGGACATCGACCCGGCCTCCATCTCCAAGACCGTCGAGGCCGACATCCCCATCGTGGGCGACGCCAAGACCGTGCTTTCGCAGTTCCTTGACTCCGCCGGGGAGCAGAAGCTCTCGTGCAACGCCAAGGCCATGGACGAGTGGTGGGGCCACATATCCAAGTGGCGCGCCGCCAAGTGCCTGGCCTACGACAAGGATCCCAAGGTGATCAAGCCCCAGCAGGTCATCGAGTCGCTCTACCGCGCCACCGGCGGCGACGCGATCATCGTCACCGACGTCGGCCAGCACCAGATGTTCGTAGCGCAGTACTACAAGTTCGACACCCCGCGCTCGTTCCTCTCATCAGGCGGCCTTGGCACCATGGGCTACGGCTTCCCCGCGGCCATCGGCGCCTGGGTGGGGCAGCGCAGCCGCCCCGTGTGCCTCGTCACTGGCGACGGCTCGTTCCAGATGAACATCCAGGAGCTCTCGACCTGCAGGCAGTTCCACATCCCCATCAAGATCTTCATCCTGGACAACCACACGCTGGGGATGGTCCGCCAGTGGCAGATGATGTTCTACCGCGGGCGCATCAGCTGGACCGATCTCAACGACAACCCCGACTTCGTGGCCGTGGCAAAGGCCTACGGGCACGAGGGCCAGTACGTCGACGATCCTTCAAAGCTCGATGCGGCAATCGATGCGGCGCTGTCGAAGAAGGACAGCCTCGTCATCACCGACATCCGCTGCGACACCGACGCCAAGGTGCTGCCGATGCAGCAGGGCGGCGGCAGCATGTCGGACATGTTCATGTCGGAGGCCTGATCCATGCGCCAGATAATCTCAATCCTGCTTGAAAACGAAACCGGCGCGCTCTCTCGCGTCGTCGGGCTGTTCTCCCAGCGCGGCTACAACATCGAGAACATCACCGCGGCCCCGACCGAGGATCCCTCGGTCACCCGCATCACCATCCTCACCCAGAGCGACAAGGTGGAGCTTGGGCGCATCACCAAGCAGCTGCACAAGCTCGTCAACGTGATCCGCGTCTACGCCCAGGAGGACGACAGCTCCGGGGTGGTCGAGCGCGAGATCCTCTTCCTGAAGGTGCAGGCCATCGGGCACGGCGTGCGCGCCGAGCTCAAGAACCTCTGCGACATCTTCAAGGCGGAGATCGTGGACGTCACCCCCGAGCAGTACATACTCCAGTACGTGGGCGCCTCCTCCGACGTCGACCGCTTCCTAAAGGCGGTCGAGGACTCCGCGGACGTCATCGAGACCGTGCGCTCGGGCGTGTGCGGGATCTTCAGGGGCGACCACTCGCTGCGCGTCTGACCCCGTCCCCGCCTCATGAGGCGGGGATTTCAAGCATAGGGAGAACCCATGAAGGACATCGCATCGGCGATAGCCTCTCTAAACGAGAAGGGCAACTACTTCGGGATCATCAGGCTAATAGAGAAGCAGGAGGAGCCCGACTACGGACTCACGCTCGACTACGCCCGCGCCTGCATCAACGCCTCGAACGCCGTCCAGGACGGCTATGCGCTGCTCTGTCAGGCTTCGCGCGGCCTCGACTCGTGGGCGGCCGAGGGGCGCAACGACGCCCGCTGGCTCTTTTACAAGGGCTACGTGCTCTACAAGCAGGGCATGATCCCGGACGCCTTAAACCGCTTCGAGCTGGCGCTCGGGAAGGTGCCTGCAAAGGATCCTGACAACCTGTTTTCAAAGGTGCGCGCGATGGCCGAGGCCTGCCGCCAGGCCATGATCGAAAGCGAGTTCAAGGGCCCGGACGGGGCGCTTGCAAAGGCGCTGTCCTCCCACGTGGAGGCCGAGCTTGGCAAGGCCGTGCCGCTTGCCACGAGCTTCAAGGTGAAGTTGCTCAGGGTGCCGCCTACTGATGCGCACCCCTACAACCTGCTCGTGACCTCTGGGCTTGCCGCGCGCGCGCTTCCGGTGCCCGAGGGCTTCGACCGCGGGGCGAACTCGCGCCTCGAGCTGTGCCTGCCATTGCCTTCCGACTACGACTTCCGCGCCGACAAGGACGCCAACTGGGAGGTGTTCCTGATGCTCTCGCTCATCGAGCACGTGATCTCCTCTGACCACTTCATCGGCTTTGGCTACTTCGTCGACGAGGGCAGACCCTTTGCAAAGGGCACGGCCTTCTGCGGGGCGATGCTCACGGCGCTTGGGGACTACGGCGGGGGCGCGCAGGAGTTGAAGCTATCTGGCGGCGACATCGTGCGCTACTTCCAGGTGGTGCCGCTCCTGCCCATGGAGTGCCGCTACCGCGCAAGCCACAGCGCGATGGAGCTTCTCAATGTGTTCTCCTCGCGCAAGGCCGTGCTCACGCCCTTTTACGCCTCAAGGCCCGATTTCTGCGCCGGAGTTGACGCGGCTATGGCCTGATTTAGAATTGCCACAATCCCAGTGATCTGAAATTCCAGATGGAAACGGAAGGAAAAATGGAAAAGCTCAACGGCGCCGCGCAGCTGGTGCGCGCGCTTGAGGATCTCGGCGTCACCGAGATCTTCGGATACCCGGGGGCTGCCGTCGTGGACATCTACGACGAGCTCTACAACTCCAAGAAGATCCACCACACCCTGGCCCGCCACGAGCAGGGCGCCGTGCACGAGGCCGACGGCTATGCCCGCGCCTCAGGCAAGGTCGGCGTCGCCCTCGTGACCTCGGGGCCCGGCGCGACCAACACCGTCACCGCCATCGCCACCGCCTACATGGACTCCATACCGCTAGTGGTGATCTCAGGGCAGGTCTCCACCGGGCTCATCGGCACCGACGCCTTCCAGGAGGTCGACACCGTGGGCGTCACCCGCCCGGTCGTGAAGTACTCCTTCCTGTGCAAGAAGCCCGAGGACATCGTCCCTGACATCCGCAAGGCCTTTTACATCGCCTCGACCGGGCGCAAGGGCCCCGTGGTGGTCGACATTCCCAAGAACTGCCAGACCAAGCGCTACGTCTTCGAGTACGAGCAGGGGGGCGAGGTGCGCCTGCGCTCCTACAACCCCACGGTCTTCGGGCACCGCGGCCAGGTAAAGCGCGCCTGCGACGAACTCCTGAAGGCCCGCCGCCCGGTGCTGCTCCTGGGAGGCGGGGTGGTGCAGGGCGACGCCTGCAACGAGGCAAGGCAGCTAGCCCGCATGCTGCGCCTTCCGGTGGTGTGCACCTTCATGGGCCTGGGGGCCTTCCCGGAGAGCGATCCGCAGTGCCTGGGCATGCTCGGCATGCACGGCCTGTATGCTGCTAACGAGATCATGAACGGCTCGGATCTCGTGCTCGCCGTCGGGTGCCGCTTTGCCGACCGCGCCACCAACAACGTCAAGAAGTTCTGCCCGGACGCCACCATCGTCCACATCGACGTCGATCCGGCCTCGATCTCAAAGACCGTGCACGCCGACATCCCGATCGTGGGCGACGCCAGGGTGGTCATGGGGCAGATGCTCCAGGTGCTAAAGGACAGCGAGATCAGGCCCAACTCCGAGCTTGACCCTTGGTGGAAGCAGATAGACGAGTGGCGCCGCATCCATCCGCTTGGGTACACGAAGAAGGAAGGGATGATCCGCCCGCAGGAGGTCATCGAGAAGATCTACGAGAAGACCAAGGATCTCGACCCCATAGTCACCACCGACGTCGGCCAGCACCAGATGTTCACGGCGCAGTTCTTCAAGTTCGACGAGCCGCGCCGCCTTATAAGCTCGGGGGGCCTGGGCACCATGGGCTTCGGCGTCCCCGCCGCGGTGGGCGCGCAGAAGGCGCTGCCCGGCAGGCTCGTGCTCTGCATCACGGGCGATGGGTCGTTCCAGATGTGCATGCAGGAGCTGGCGGTTGCACGCAAGTACGCCATGCCGCTTAAGATCTTCATCCTCGACAACAGCGTGCTCGGCATGGTCAGGCAGTTCCAGACCGTCTTCTACCACCACCGCTACGCCGGGACGAACCTCGACTTCAACCCCGACTTCGTGAAGATGGCCGACGCCTTCGGCTGCGAGGGCTTCCGCGTCAAGCCAGGCGACGACATCGGCGCGGCCATCGACCGGGCGCTCGCGGTCAAGGACCGCTCCTGCATAGTCGATTTCATCACCGACACCAACGCCATCGTCCTGCCCTGGCAGCGCGCCGACGGCTCAATGATTGAGATGATCCTGGATGAGGAGGGCAACTGATGCGCCATGTGGTTTCGATCCTGATTGAGAACGAGGCCGGCGCGCTCTCGCGCGTCGTCGGACTGTTCTCCCAGCGCGGCTACAACATCGAGAGCCTGACCGTCGCCCCCACCGAAGATCCGACGCTCTCGCGCTGCACCATCCTCACCACGGGTGAGAGCGAGGAGATCGAGCAGATCACCAAGCAGCTGCACAAGCTCGTCTGCGTGCTCAGGGTCACGGCGATCTCCGAGGAGCCCGAGGGCGGGCTGGAGCGCGAGCTCGTGCTCATCAAGGTGCCGACTCCCAACCGCGGGATCAGGGAGGACATCAAGTCCATCGCCGATATCTTCAGCGCACGGATCATCGATGTCTCAGCCGAGGTGATCACGATGGAGTACGTGGGCTCGTCGCAGGAGGTGGACAACTTCTGCTCAACCGTCCTCAAACTCTCCGACGTGCTTGAGGTGGTGCGCTCGGGCGTGCTGGGCATCGCCCGCGGCAATCACTGCATGCACAGCTGATTAAGCCATCTGCAAAAACACAACGCCCCGCCGCGGATGCCGCAGCGGGGCGTTGCCTTATCAGATGGCCCTTACTTGACTTCCTCGTCGTTTGCCGCCGAGAAGGTGATCGCGCCATGATCCTTGGCGCCATCGCTGCTGTTGTCCGCCTCATCGCTGCTGTGGTCGGCTTTGGCGTCGATCGTGGTGCCGTCAAGCTCCTTCATCACCTCGGGGGCGCGCGCGGAGAAGCGCGAGAGCATGGTGGCGAGGCTGCCCTTGCCGCTGATGAGGCGGCTGCCCAGCGTCTCGAGCGCCGATTCGAAAGAGTCCTTGCGCTTTAGCACATCGCCGTAGGCGTCGTGCACCAGGCCGAACTTGTCGGCGATCTTCTGGGCAGCGGCTGCCAGATCGCGGATGTGCTCATTCTGGTGGGCCAGCACCCAGAGGTTCGAGACCACGCGCAGCGCCGGCACCAGGGTGCTGGGGCTTACGAGGTAGACGTTCTTCGAGGCGGCGTAGTCGTAGATCGCATGATCGCGGTTGAACGCCAGGAAGAGCGCGCCGTCCAGCGGCACGAACATGAAGACGAACGACGGGCTGTTGAGGCTGCGGTAGCTTCCGTAGTCGCGCTTGGAGAGCCCGTCGATGTGCCCTTTTATTGATTCGATGTGGGCCTTGGCCGCCTTCTCGCGCTGCTCGTCGGTGTCGGCGTTGCAGTACTCGGTGTAGGCAGTGAGCGAGCACTTGGCGTCGATGATGAGGCTGTGGGAGTCGGGCAGGCGGATCACCACGTCAGGGCGGCCGCTCTCGCCATAGGTGCGGTTGCCCGCGACCTCGCGCTCGTACTCGGTGCCCTTGATGAGCCCTGAGGCGTCCAGGGCGCGCTCAAGCTGCAACTCGCCCCACATGCCCTGGGCCTTGCCACCTGACTTTAATGCATTTGTAAGGTCAAGCGCTTGCTTTGAGAGGTTCTGCTGGGCATCCTGCATGTGCTTGAGCTCGGAGCTGAAGCGCCCTGCCTGCTCGGACGAATCCTTCTGGGCCTTTAGCAGGAGCTCGCGGAACTGCAGGAGCTCCTCCTTAAGCGGGATCACGGTGTCCGAGAGGGTTTTGGCAGAGGACTTCTGCAGATCCTGCCCGCGGTCCTTGAGCATGCGTTCGGAGATCGCGGTGAGGCGCTCCTCGAGCGTGCGGCGGGCGTTCTCCTGGGCCTGAGCATCGGTCTCGCGCAGTTGCTTCAGGTTCTCGACCTCACGCGCGCGCGAGGCCAGCTGCTCGCGGGCTTCCATGAGCTGGGCGTTGGCGCCCTCAAGCTGCCTTGAGTTCTCGGCGTTCAAGGCATCAAGGCGCTGGTTGTCGGCATTAACCGCCGCTACATGCTCGCGTGCCTGGGTAAGCTCGTCCTGTAAGTTTGAATTGCGCTGCTCGAGGTCCAGGTTCTTGGCGTCGGTTATGGAGTTGAGCTGCTTTAGCTGCTCGGAAGTGGTCTCCGCGATCGCGCGCAGGCGCCTCTCCTCGGAGAGCTTCCTTGAAAGGGAGATGAGTTTCACCGCCGCAGCCAGCACGATGACTGACAGCACGATGACGGTGATATTGGCCGGGGCCAGTTCCAAACCGAGTGAATCCATGCCCGATCCTCCGACAAGCATTGTTCTAAATATTCTACTAGATTGGGAGGAAAATGCGGCGTCTCAAAAGACAGCCACTTGTTAAAGCAAGAGAAATTTAAGCCTGGAGGGAAGGAAAAGCAGGGGGAGCAAAAGACAAAAAAGCGCCGGCACTTTGGCCGGCGCAATCAGCTTTTCATTGCTGAAAAGGGTTAACCAACTTCAAAGGCTGTCAGCCTATTAGAAGGTGTAACGAGCACCGATGTCGAAGAAGTTCTCGGCATCTTTGGAGTCATCCTTCAGCTTGGTGAGCGAGTAGTAGTCATCGGAACCAGCATCGATGTTGGCCTCAGCCCAAACGCGGAAGTTCGGGTTGATGTTGTAGGCAACAGTGAACTGAACGAGCTTGCCAGCCCTGTCGGTATACTCGCCCTCAGCAGCCTTGTCGATCTCCTGCTTGCGCCACTGGTAGCCGGTGGAGAGGACAACACCAGAATCGAAGCCGTAGCTGATGATGGACTCAAATGCCTTGGTGGTCAGATCATTGCCATCAAAGGTGCCGTCCTGGAACTCAACCTTGTCATAGGTGTAGTCAACAGCGAGGTACAGGCCCTTCTTGAAAGTACCCCAGGACAAGCCGGCAGCCCAGGTCTTCTCATGGTCAAACGAACCAAGGTTCGTGCCCTTGAGATTTCCAACCTTGAAAATGGTCAAATCGGGGGAGATTGTGTCACTATCCCTCTGGCCATCGAGGTACTTGTAAGCAGCACGGATGGAGATCGGTCCAAAGACAACATTAGGAGTGGTGTAGCCAGCAAAGATCGAGAAGCCGTCATTGACGTTAGCCTTGTAATCCTTGGCCTTAAGAACATCAGAATCGTAGCTGTTCTCAGCAAACTGTGCGGTTACGCCAGCATCAACGCCGTAGCCAGACCACAGGTAAGAGAGCTTGCCGGAGTTGCGCTCATCGCCAACCAGGGCCATGCAGCCGTGCTCTTCAAAGTGATCGGTGACGTCGGAAGCATACTGGAAAGGATCCTCGTAACGGCCGGCCTGAACCTTGCCGAACTTGCCGAAGTCAACGCCTACGTACTGGTCACGAGTATTAAACCCGTCGCCATTATCGCTTTTGCCGACGTTCTGGTTCTGCCACTCGGCAAAGCCATAAGCAGCGATGCCGTTGGTGAGCTGGGTGCGGCCGGCGATGTTCAGACGGGCGCGATTACGAATCGTAGAGTCATTCTTATTAACAGCTTTTTCGCCGCCGGACATCCACATAGCCTCAATACGGCCGCCGATATCGAGGGTGGTGCCATCCTTGTTGTACACAGGGGTAGCGGAGACGGAAGTGGCAACGAAAGCTGCAGAAGCAACTGCTAATGCCAGTAATGATTTTTTCATGATAAATCCCTTTCTATGAAAAATTTTGTAATTGTGCTCTATTCGGCACGGTTACATTGTAGTCAAACGAAAGTTAATGCGCTTCACATTTTTTGCAAAACTGGCGTAAAGAATCAAAAAATATATATTGAATATAAAAGAAAAAATTTTTGACCGAACGATAAATAGTAGCGTTTTCATAACGTTCTGTTTTTGATGAAAATGACGTCTGAAAAGCAGTTTTTGATTCATTTGGGTCAATTCTATGCATTTAATAAAAATACCAATATATTAAATACAATAGAACTTAATAAATCACGTAAAATAAAAAATTTATAAAATACGATTTTATATTGATAAATTCGATATTAGTTTAAGCTGTCTACCGCCATGTTCCCATGTTCATGAAAAGGAGTCTGATCGCTTTTGGTAATAAGGAAATGTTACGAAACGTGTAACAGCTTTATTGAAAAGGTCGGAACTTTTGAAAAAACTGCAAAAGCAATCATGAACCGCATGGCCGTGCCGTTTGCGTGCGGCCTGGGATTCATCGTTCATCAGGCTGGACAAGATGGTACGTGATCAGATCTCTGCTGGAACGTTTTGACAAGGGGATCTTGCAGTGAGCGAGGGCATTGGAGTACAGCCTTGGGTTTGCAAAGGGCATGCGCGAAGTTGCGGCGCATGCGGAGATCCCATTTGGGGTTAGGCAATGCAGTGCGCCGTGTAATAGGGGAGGAAAAGCAAAGCGGGAGCCAATCGGCCCCCGCTTCAATTAAGACATTGCCATCAGTCGCGGGTCTTGATGATCGCGCCCAGGCTTGCCGAAGCCACAGCCTGACGGTAGTGGTAGAGGGTGCCCTCTATCTTGCGGCAGCGGTCGGGCGCGCCCTCGGCGCGGCGCTTTGCAAAGTCCACGTCCGCGTCGATGGTCCCCTTGTCAACGTCGATGTGGATGACATCGCCGTCCTTTAGGTACTTGATAGGGCCGTCATCGTAGGACTCAGGGCAGATGTGGCCGACGAAGCAGCCGTTGTTCGAGCCTGAGAAGCGGCCGTCTGTGATGAGGCACACCTTCCCGCCCAGGCCCATGCCGACTAGGAGTTTCATCGCCTTGTACTGCTCGGGCATGCCCGGGCCGCCGCGTGGGCCCTCGTTGCGGATCACCACGACGTCGCCTGCCTTGATCTTGAGGGCGCGGATCCCCTTCAGGGCTTCGTCCTCGCTTTCAAAGATCACGGCCTTGCCGGTGAACTGGTGGGCCTCAGGCGGGATGGCCGAAGGCTTTGTGACCGCGCCGTCCGGGGCGAGCGAGCCGTGGAGGATCGCGATGCCGGGGCTGTGGTGCACCGGGTTGTCGAGGTGGTGGATCACCTCGTCGTTGAGGTTCTCGCCGTACTTCTCAAGGTTCTGCTCCAGAGTCTCGCCGGTGCAGGTGATCCCGCCCAGGGCGAGCTTGCTCCTGATCTCGTTCATGAGGGCGTGCACGCCGCCTGCCTCGTAGAAGTCGAGCAGCATGTGCGTGCCGGCGGGGACGACCGAGATCATGTGCGGAACCTCGGAGGCGACCTTGCCGAAGTCGTCGATGGTAAAGGGGACCCTGGCCTCGTAGGCTATCGCGAGCATGTGGAGCACGGCGTTCGTGGAGCCGCCGATGGCGGAGTTGACGCGCACTGCGTTCTTGATGGAGTCGAGGGTTACGATGTCGCGGGCGCGGATGTTCTTTCGCACGAGGTTCATCACCGCAAGGCCCGACTCAAAGGAGATGCGCATGCGCCTTGAGTAGACGGCGGGGATCGCCGCGCAGCCAGGCAGCGAGAGGCCCATGGCCTCGGCAAGGCAGGCCATGGTGTTGGCGGTGCCGAGCATCGCGCACGAGCCGATGGTCGGTACGGCGTTGTTCTCAAGCCAGTCGAACTGCTTTTGCGTGATCTTGCCGGACTTGAGGGCGCCCTCGGACTGCTGGATGATCGAATGGTCGAGGTACTCGCCGCCGTAGGGGTTGCCCTTCTTCATGTGCCCAGGCAGGGCGGGGCCGCCGTTTACGAACACGGTGGGGAGGTTGACGCGCAGCGCCCCTAGGATGAGGCCCGGCTCGATCTTGTCGCAGGAGCCTAAGAGCACCAGGCCGTCGAGCTGGTGGGCCTGGACCATGGTCTCGACGTCGTTGGCCACGCACTCGCGCGAGGGCAGCACGTAGCGCATGCCCTCGTGGCCCATGGCCATGCCGTCGCAGCAGGCGATCGTCCCGAACTCGACCGGGGTGCCGCCGCCTGCGAAGATCCCCTCCTTCACGCGCTCGGCCATCTCCTTGAGGATGTTGTGGCCCGGGCAGATCTCGTTGAAGGCGTTGACCACGCCGATGATGGGCTTGTGCAGCTCGGAGTCCGAGTAGCCTGCGGCCTTGTACAGTGCTCTCACGTTGGCCCACTCCGGGCCGTTCATGATGTCCTGGGATCTGAACTTGAAATCCATAGAAAACTCCTTTTTGAACATGGAAAAGGCAGTCCTGCAAGCAGGCCTGCCTTCTTTTGCTAGCACTTGGCTTCCATTGCCTTGAACCTTACTTCATGAGGTTGGGCAGGAACATCACGATCTCCGGGATGTAGGTGATCAGGGCCAGGCAGAAGAGCATCACGAGGATGAATGGCACGATGCCCTTGAGGATGACCTCCATCGGGGAGTCTGCGATCCTCGAGGCCACGAACAGGTTGATGCCAAGCGGCGGGGTGATGAAGCCGATCGCCAGGTTGGTGACCATGATCAGGCCGAAGTGGATCGGATCCACGCCGATGCTGGTGGCAACCGGCAGGAGGATCGGGGCCAGGATGAGGATGGCCGGGGTGGTGTCCATGAAGCAGCCGACGATGAGCAGCAGCACGTTGATGAGCAGCAGGATGACGATCTTGCTGGACGAGACTGTCATCAGGGCGTTGGCGACCATGGTCGGGATCTGCTCGATGGTGATGACCTTCGAGAACGCGGTGGCGCACCCCAGGATCACCATGGTGGTCGCGGTGGTCGAGCACGAGGTCGAGATGGCCTTGATGAACTTCTTGAAGGTCAGCTCGCGGTGCAGGAAGGCGCCGCAGACGAAGGCGTAGATTGCCGCGACGGCGGCAGCCTCAGTCGGGGTGAAGATGCCGGCGTAAATGCCGCCTAAGATGATGATCGGGTTGATGAGCGCCCACTTGCCGTCCCAGAGCGCCTCGCCTGCAGCCTTCCAGGTGAAGGCCTCGGCGGTTCCCTTGAACCCGCGCCTCTTGCAGTGGAAGTAGCAGTAGACGATGAGGGCCACGCCGATGAGGATGCCCGGGAAGAAGCCGCCCATGAACAGCGAGGTGACCGAGGCGCCGGTGGAGACGCCGTAGATGACCATCGGGATTGAAGGCGGGATGATGACGCCGATCGAGCCGGCGCATGCGACCAGGGCGAGCACGAAGGGCTTGTCATAGCCGAGCTTCAGCATGGTCGGGACGACCATGGTGCCGACTGCCGCGACGGTCGCAGGGCCAGAGCCGGAGACTGCCGCGAAGAACATGCACACGAGCACGGTCACGATCGCGATGCCGCCGGTGATGCGCCCGAAGAACACGTTGCAGACGTTGAGGATCCTGGTGGACACGCCGCCGGCGCCCATCAGGTCGCCAGAGAGAATGAACAGCGGGATCGCGAGGATCGGGAATGAGTCGCAGGAGGTCACGAGCGCCTGGGGGATCGAGGTCAGGCTCAGCGTGCCGCCGTAGACGAGGGCGCCCATGGTCGAGATGCCCAGGGCGATGCCCACTGGGACGTTCAATATGAGGAGAACGGCCAGAAGTATGAAAAGTATTGCAGCTACCATCTGTCTATTGCTCCGTCACAGGTTCTCAAGGTCAAGGGGCTTGTCTTCATCAGCTTCCTTGAGGTGCTTGATCCTGTAGATAATGGTTTCGAGTTCGCGGATCGCGGTCAGCGCGAAGCCGACGAGCGGCGCGCCGTAGGGGATCCACATCGGGATCTGCATGGCCGGCGAGAGCTGGCCGAACATGATCTGCTTCTGCTCAAGTCCCCAGGAGTAGTAGACGATCGCGATGGCGAAGAAGAAGAAGATCACGTCGCCAATGATCACGACGTACTTGCGGGCCTTCTTGGGGAAGAGGTAGAGGCCGGCGTCGATCTTGATGTGGCGCATGACCTTGCAGCCGTACGCGATGCCGATGTAGACCAGCCAGATGAACATGTAGCGCGCGAGTTCCTCAGACCACGAGAGGGAGGCGCCCAGCACGTAGCGGAAGAACACCTGGATGAAGAGGACGACCGAGAGGACGCTCATCAGCGCGATGCAGATGGTCATCTCGAGGCGGTTGTCCAGGAAATCTAGAATTTTTCGGAAAAGTCCCATATCCGTGCTTTCCTTAAAAAGCGGGCGGCAATGAATGCCGCCCGCCATTGCATTATTTCCTTAAGCCTGGGAGGGTGAATCAGTACTCGTGCTTGAGGATCTTGTCGAGGTACTCAGGGTGATCCATCTTCTTGCGGACCATGTCGTAGATGCCGCCCTTGACAGCGGAATCACGCCACTGGGCGCGCTCTTCAGGAGTCAGCTCGATGACCTCGCAGCCAGCCTTCTTGAACTTGTCGACGGACAGGGCGTTCAGCTCGGTCGCGCGCTTGCGCTGTGCGGTCTGGTAGGCGGCAACGGCGTCGTCGAAGGCCTTCTTGATCTCAGGATCGAAGCTGTCGTAGATCTTCTTGTTGATGTAGAGGTTGTGCGGCGAGAACAGGTGCCCGGTCAGGGAGATGTAGTGCTGGACCTCGTAGAGCTTGTTGGAGTCGATGATGGAGAGCGGGTTCTCCTGGGCATCGATGGTGCCCTGCTGGAGGGCAGAGATGACCTCGGTGAAGGCCATCGGGGTCGGGTTGGCGCCCCAGTTCTTCCACATGGCGATCTGGAGGTCGGTCTCCATCACGCGCAGCTTCTGGCCCTTGACGTCGGCAGGAACGCGGACGGCGACCTTGTTGTTGGTGTAGTGGCGGTAGCCGTTCTCAACGGCAGCCAGGAACTTGATGCCCTTCTTCTCAACCTGGTCGTTGATGGCGTGGCCGAGAGGGCCGTCCATGCACTTCCAGGCGTCCTCGATCTTGTCGAAGAGGAACGGGGCGTCCCAGACGTAGAGGTCAGGGATCATGGAGGCAAGCACTGAAGGCTGGGTCTGGACCATTGCGATGTCGCCGATCATCATCGACTCGGTCACGCTGCGGTCGTCGCCGAGCATGTTGTTCGGGAAGTGCTTGATCTCGAGGCGGCCGTTGGATTCCTTCTTGGCCACGTCGATGAGCACCTGGGCGGCGTCGATCGAAGGCTGGTTGGTGACGTTGGCGAACCTCAGGGTTACGTCCGCCGCGGAGGCGGAGGTGGAAACGCCTGCCAGCATGGCGGCGCCGATGGCGAGCGAAAGTGCGTGTCTTGCTTTCATAAATACTCCAGATCGTTGTTCGTTTTTGATCAGGTTCAAACGCAGCTGAACCATTACTGACAATTCTATTTGCCGCAAAATCCTTTTCATCCCGGATTGGACGGATTTGCGACAGACTTCACTAAGTTATCTGATCAGTCTTTTTGAAATCCGATCGCCATCACAATTTTGCCCGCTAAAAGATGGAAACTTATGAAAATTAACAATTAAAACAGCTAATTGTCTGCTCATCATATGACAGGAAATGTACATTATGTGACGGGTAACAATTGATTTTCAAACACATTTGCCAGTAATGGCACGCCAAGTGAACTTGTCTCATTTCACTTAATTTTCCAATGCAGCGCACGCTTTCCCCTTTTTTTTGGATCGGCAGTAATGCTTTAGCTAAAATAGCGAAAAGACCATCATTCATCTGATCTCTTCAAGCATCTGCCGCTTCATGCGGCTCAGATGGCAAGGAAACTGATATGTCAGATTTACAGAAAGCCGGTTCGGTGAAATCGCTCTCCGAGATCACGGCGGACCGCATGATCAGCCACATCGTCAGCCGCGGGTACAAGAAGGGCGACAAGATCTCAAACGAGAAGTCGCTGTGCGAGGAGCTGGGGGTGGGCAGGAGCACGCTGCGCGAGGCCGTGCGCATGCTCGCCTCGCGCAACATCCTCACCGTGAGGCACGGATCGGGGATCTACATCAGCGACAAGCTGGGGATCCCCGACGATCCGCTGGGCTTCACCTTCGTGCAGGACAAGAAGAAGCTCGTCTACGATCTGCTGGGCTTCCGCCGCATCATCGAGCCGCCGATCACGGCCCTGGCGGCGTCCAACGCCACGGACGAACAGATCTCATCTCTCGAGGAGATCGAAAAGCGCATCGAGGGCCAGATAAACTCAGGCGCCCCGCACCTGAACGACGACGCGGCGTTCCACTCGGCAATAGGCGAGATGAGCGGCAACATCGTCATGCCGAAGATCGGCCCCATCATCTACAACGCCATCGACCTCTTCATCAACGTGACCGGCTCGGTGCTGCGCGAGGAGACCATCAACGACCACCGCGCGGTGCTCGACGCCATCAAGCGCCACGACTCGATGCTCGCCTCCGACGCGATGCTCCTGCACATCATCCACAACCGCGAGGTCATCGAGCGGATCATGGAGTCCGCGCCACTGTCCTGAGCATTCCATCTGCGGCAGGCAGCCCCTGCCGCAGGGAGCTCCTCCCCTTCATTCCCATCGCAGCCTGCGCCGACAAATCCAATCCTGCGTCAGCGCCTCCCCATGATCCGCCCTTGGCGATGGCACGAGGCCGCCTTGCAGCTTTGAGCCTTCCATCCTTGACCTTCAGAACTACCCATCTTGGCTTCTTGGGGCCTTGGGCTCCGCGCCCCTGGCGATGGCGGGCAGAAAGCTGCGGACATAAAAATGCCGCCCTTTCGGGCGGCTTAAAACAGGCCTTCCTTGCGTCGGGTCTGAGGCTTTTCAGGAAATCAGAACTTGTTGACCTGGCAGCGCGGCTTCTGGCCCAGGGCGCCGCGGACGGCCTCTTCGGCGCACTTGGTCTTGAGGTCGGAGGAGGCCTGGACCGAGTACCACGCCATGTGCGGGGTGATCACGATGTGCGGGGCCGAGCGCAGCGGGCTGTCGGCAGGCAGCGGCTCCTTGCAGGTGACATCGATGCCGGCGCCGGCGAGCTGGCAGCTCTTCAAGGCATCGGCGAGATCCTTCTCGTTGACGAGGCCGCCGCGGGCGACGTTGATGAGGTAGGAGCCCTTCTTCATCTTGGCGAAGGCGTCCTTGTTCATGAAGCCGGCGTTGTCCTTGTTCAGGCCGCAGTGCAGGGTGATGACGTCGGCGTTGCGCAGGACGTCCTCCTCAGAGCAGAGCTTGATGAAGGAGAGCTCGGGATCGCTCTCGACGTGCTTGGTGTAGATGTCGTAGCCGATGACCTTGCAGCCCATGGCGTGGACGCGCTTGGCCATCGCGGTGCCGATGCGGCCCAGGCCGATGATGCCGACGGTGATGCAGGACATGCGGGTGATGGGGGCGACCTTGGCATAGTCCCAGACGCCTTCCTTGACGAGGTTGGCGGCTTCGACGACCTTGCGGGTCACGGCGAGCATCAGGGTCAGGGCCTGGTCGGCGACCTCGAAGGTGCCGTAGTCAGGGACGTTGCAGACGGCGACGTGGTGCCTGGAGGCGGCCTCGAGGTCGACGTTGTCGACGCCGACGCCGTAGCGGCAGATCAGCTTGAGGTCAGGCAGGGCGGCGAAGACCTTCTCGGTGAACTTCGCGTACTGGTTGCAGACGGCCAGCGCGCCCTTGCACTCCCTAATAAGGTCGTCCTCGGTCTTGCACTGGCAGAGCTTGTAGGAAAGCCCAGCCTTCTTGAAGACGGCCTCTTCCTCGTTGATGTTTGCGTGGTCGCAGTCGGTGATGACAATCTTGGCGTCAGCCATTTTCCGAACCTCTTATCTCAAAGCAGACATGAATTGATGCGGCAGGAACCTCCCTGCCCATGGTGTCAATTGTAGGGAATGCCCAAAAATAAATTGTGACGCGCATAGCGTTTGTCTGATCTCTTTTGAAGAAATTGCGTCTCCAAACTGCCATGCAAGCGCCAAATGAAAACACATCTGAACGTGCATTCAATAAAAAATCTTTAAAAACAATATAAATTGCTTTATCCCGCTAATGAAGGTTATCTGATCTGTTTTGCAGGCCCTGTCCAAGGAATGGAAAGATGATGAGAAGGATGAAAACGTTGCCGGACAGGCAAGGTGGATGGGACTTGAGGCCGCGCCCTGGGATCGCGCGGCTTTTTGCCTAAGGCATTAAGGCAAGCGAAGGCCGCCCGGTGCGGCCTTCTCTTTGAGTTTCACTTGCCTTGGCATCAGAGGGGCTAAGCCTCCTCTGCTTGGGCATGCTGCTAGCCTTCCTGCTTTTTCTGGGAGGCGAGGTACTCAGACATGAGCCCTGCCTCGACCTGCTCCAGGAAGTCGTGGATCGCAATCTGGCTGCGCAGCGGAGCCTCGCCGGGGGCGGCCTTCACGTAGACGTTCTGCTGCTGCTCGTCGATGATCCTGGCCTTGCGGTTGTCCCGCTCCTGGAGGTCGAGGATGCTCTTGATGCGCTCCTTGAGATCGGGATCGAGCACCGGGGCGCCGACCTCGATGCGGTAGTCGAGGTTGCGGGTCATCCAGTCGGCCGAGCTGATGTAGACCTCCTCGTTGCCGCCGTTGCAGAACACCATCACGCGCGGGTGCTCGAGGAAGCGGTCGACTATGGAGGTTATGTAGATGTTCTCGGAAAGGCCGGGCACGCCGGGCTTTAGCGAGCACATGCCGCGGATAATGGCCCTGACGTTCACGCCGGCCTGGGAGGCCTCGTAGAGCTTGGAGACGATGCCGCGGTCGACGAGGTTGTTGACCTTGAAGCGGATGTAGGCGGGGCGGCCCTGCTTTTTGAAGAAGATCTCGCGGTCGATCATCGCGGTGATGCGCTCGCGGGCGTTTATGGGGGAGACCATCAGGTGCGAGAAGTTCGGGCGGGTGTACGGGTACTCGATGAACTCGAACACGTCCTCGACCTCGTCGGTCAGGGCCTTGTTCACGGTGAAGAGCGCGAAGTCAGTGTAGATCTTCGCGGTCTTCTCGTTGAAGTTTCCAGTGCCGATGTGGGCGTAGCGCACGAGCCTGCCTTCCTCGCGGCGGGTCACGAGGACGAGCTTGGAGTGGATCTTGAGGGTGGGCAGGCCGAAGAGCACCTTCACGCCCGCGTCGGTCAGGCGCGAGGCCCACTTGATGTTGTTGGCCTCGTCGAAGCGGGCCTTGAGCTCGACCACCACGGTCACGCTCTTGCCGTTGTTGGCTGCGTCGATGAGCGAGTTGATGACGCGGGAGTTGGAGGCCACGCGGTAGATGTTGATCTTGATCGAGGTGACGCAGGGATCGTACGAGGCCTGGCGCAGGAACTCGGTGAGGTAGTCAAACGAGTAGTAGGGGTAGTAGAGCAGCACGTCCTTGCGCGCGATCGCCTCGAACGGTGTGCCAGCGGTGTCGAAGGCGGTGGAGCGCACCTCTGAGAGGTGGGCGTTCTCCATCCCCTCGCCGCCTGCTGCAGGGAAGGACATGAAGTCCTTGAAGTTGTGGTAGCGGCTGCCTGGCATCAGCGAGTCGATGGAGCTGAGCCTGAGCTCCTTGGCCATGAACCTCACGAAGTCCTTGGGCATCTGGGCGTCGTAGGCAAAGCGCACCGGCTTGGCGTTGAGGCGCTGCTTTAAGGACTCTGACATGTCCTCGAGCAGCGACTTGTCGAGGTTGCCTGAGAGATCGTACTCGGCGTCGCGGTTTAGCTTTATCGAGTAGGCCTCGATGGAGTCGTACTCGAAGAGGTTCTTGAAGATCTGATCGAGGCACATGCGGATGACGTCGTCGAGGAACATCAAGGTGGTCGAGTTGTTCTCAGAGGGCATCTTGATGAAGCGCGGCAGGTAGTCGGTCGGGATCTCGATCAAGGCGTACGAGTTGCCCTTGGCGCTCGACATGCGGGCGAAGAGGTAGGTGTACTGGTCCTTCAAGAAGGAGACGAGATCGGTTTGCTCGTCGATGATCACCGGGTTGATGTGCTTGAGCACGTGGTGCTTGAAGTAGCGCACGACCCACGAGCGCTGCTCCTCGGTGATGCTCTTCTCGTCGCGCAGGAAGATGTTGTTCTGCGCCAGCTCCCCCACGAGCTGGTGGAAGATCTCGTTGAGCGTCATCTGGTACCGGGCGGCCTCGTTCTGCACGCGCTTTAGGAGGTTGACCTCCTCCTCGTGGATCCCGCGCTCCTTGTTGATCATCACCTGGCGCTTGAGCTCGGCCACGCGCACCTTGAAGAACTCGTCCTGGTTGTTCGAGTAGATGCCGAGGAAGCGCACGCGCTCGATGAGCGGCACCGACGGATCGGCTGCCTCCTGGAGGACCCTTCCGTTGAACGACAGCCAGGAAAGCTCCTTGGGAGTGAACTCTGACATATAAAACCTCCACGTCGGCTGCAGCCCCTGCGGCAGTCTTCTTCTTGCATATTATTAGTAGTTGGAAATTGTGGGGCAATGATAGGGAAGCATTGTTAAAGGAATGTTAAGGGCGATCCCCTGCCGTGGCAACCTGCCGCCATTGGGAGGCAGGCGCCGCTTCCTACATCGCCGAGACCAGATCGAGCAGGCGCATGCGCGCCTCGCGGCTGCCCATGCGCGCCGAGGCCGAGAGCATCCTCGCGCCCATGCCGCGCGTCTCATCGCGCTGCACGAAGATCTCGCCTGCCTGCTCGTAGCCGTTCATCGACCCCAGTAGATTCACGACCTGCCGAAGCCAGTAGGCACCCTGGGCGTTGAGGCCCTTGGCGTAGAAGTCGCGGGAGATGCGCGCGCTCTGCCGCGCGTCGGGGATCGCCGAGTCCATGAGCTGCCCGCCCTCCTCGATGTCGGACTTTCTCAGGCATTTTTTGAGCAGCAGCGTGAGATCCGGATCCTGGAGCGCAAGGTAGCCGTCGCCTGAGGCGGGATCCATGCTCGCTTGGAAGTCCGAGAGCAGCTGCGGGGCCAGCGAGATGGAGCCGCGCACGCACTTCCTGGCCCGCGAGCGGAAGGAGGCCTGGGCGGGATCGAGCCCCTCGCCGTCGTCCTGCTGCGCCGCCTGAGCGGACACCGCCTCCTGATCGTCCTTTTCAATCGAGCAGGAGCACAGCAAGGCTGCGGCGGCCAGGGCCGCCGCAGCGAGCGCGCCAGTGCGGCGGAGATTGCGCATCAAGCCCGCGGCCTTTTGCGTCAGTTGGAGAGGGGGATGCCGAAGGTCGCCGGACGCTTGAAGTCGCCCTGCATGTCGATGAGCCTGCCGCCTTGGAAGAGCAGCACGAGGTTCTCGATCTTAGGATCGCTCCAGCCCTCGCGCAGGTAGTGGACATAGTACCAGCGGCTGCTGTCGAACGGGTCGATGAGCATCGGGGTGCCCATGACGAAGCGTACCTGCTCGGGGGTCATGCCCGCGCGCAGCTTGTCCACCTGCGACTGCTCGACGAAGTTGCCCTGAGCAAGATCGGCGCGGTAGGCGCAGCCTGCGCAGGAGAGCAGGGCCGCCAGGGCGCCTGCCAGGATAAGTTTGCTAGTTTTCATGTCCATGCCTTAGCTACAAACCATTGGCTTTTGGGCATTCTACCAAATCAGGGCGCGGCGCTCTTGAATTTGCCAAAGGCCGCCTCCATTTATAAGGGCGGTATCCGTTTTTCAATGATTTTGATGTGTGAAAGCGAAAATGCAGAAAGAGGAAGAAGAACTCAGGAAATCCATGGAGCAGGGCAAGGCGGCCGCTGCCGCGTCCGAGCCTGCCGCAGGCGCGGCAGGCGCGCCTGAAGGCGCGGCCAAGCCTTCCCTAAAGGAGCAGGAGGGCGCTGCCGCATCCTCAGGCGAGGGCGCGGACGGCGCTGCGGCGCAGGAGGCCGGGGCTGAAGGTGAGCTGCCCGAGGAGGGCGAGATCCAGACGCTCCAGGCCGAGGTCGAGGCCCTGAAGGCCCAGCTCAAGGATCAGGCCGAGAAGGCCAAGTCCGATCTCGAGCGCATGGCCAGGGCCGCCGCCGAGTCCGACAACCGCCGCAAGCGCGCCGAGGCCGACGTCGAGCGCGAGCGCAAGTACGGCAACGAGAAGCTGCTCAAGGCGCTGCTCCCCGTGGTCGACTCGCTCGAGCTTGCGATGCAGCACATCGATCAGGGCAACGAGGCCATGAAGTCCACCTACGACGGGATCTCGAACACGATGAACCTGTTCTTAAAGGAGCTCTCGAATTTCGGCGTCGTCCGCGAGGATCCCAAGGGCAAGCCCTTCGATCCGAACAAGCACCAGGCCATCTCGATGGTCGAGTCCACCGAGGTCGGCAACAACTGCGTGCTCGATGTCATGCAGAAGGGCTTCATCCTAAACGGCCGCGTGGTCAGGCCTGCGATGGTCGTGGTCGCCAGGAACAGCGGCCAGAAGAAGCCTGCAAAGCAGGATCCCGCCAAGGCTGCAGAGGGAAGCGAGCAGGGCAAGACCATAAATATCGAGGCGTGATCTTGAAAAAAGGCCAAACGCCTCCATGTGTAGTCACAGGTAAAGTTTGAAGCGCTCCGGGGGCCGAAAGAAGGCGCCGGGGGCGAAGGGAATTTCGGAGATAAGAGAATATGGGCAAGATTATCGGTATTGACCTGGGCACCACCAATTCATGCGTGGCCGTCCTCGAGGGCGACAAGGTCCGCGTGCTTGAGAACTCGGAAGGCCGCCGCACCACCCCGTCGATCGTCGCTTACGCCGACGACGGCGAGGTGCTGGTCGGCGAGTCCGCCAAGAGGCAGGCTGTCACCAACCCCAAGAACACCCTGTTTGCAATCAAGCGCCTCATCGGCCGCCGCTACGACGACGCCGAGGTGCAGCGCGACATCCCGCTGATGCCGTTCAAGATCGTCAAGTCAGACAACGGCGACGCCTGGGTCGAGGTCCGCGACAAGAAGCTGGCCCCGCCGCAGATCTCCGCCGAGGTCCTCAAGAAGATGAAGAAGACCGCCGAGGACATCCTGGGCGAGAAGGTCACCGAGGCCATCATCACCTGCCCTGCGTACTTCAACGACTCGCAGCGCCAGGCGACCAAGGACGCCGGCAGGATCGCCGGCCTTGACGTCAAGCGCATCATCAACGAGCCTACCGCCGCGTCCATCGCCTATGGCGAGGACAAGGTCAAGGGCGAGAGGAAGGTTGCAGTCTACGACCTAGGCGGCGGCACCTTCGATATCTCGATCATCGACATCGACGAGGTCGACGGCGAGAAGACCTTCGAGGTCCTGGCCACCAACGGCGACACCCACCTGGGTGGCGAGGATTTCGACAACCGCCTGATGAACTACCTCATCGACGAGTTCAAGAACGAGCAGGGCGTCGACCTGCACAAGGACCAGCTGGCCCTCCAGCGCCTGAAGGAGGCTGCCGAGAAGGCCAAGATCGAGCTGTCCTCCTCGCAGCAGACCGATGTGAACCTGCCGTACATCACCGCTGATGCGACCGGCCCGAAGCACATGAACATCAAGATCACCCGTGCCAAGCTCGAGTCGCTGGTCGAGGACCTGGTCAGGAAGACCCTGGATCCTGTGAAGACCGCCCTGAAGGATGCCGGCATGCAGCCTTCCGACGTCGACGACGTGATCCTAGTCGGCGGCCAGTCGCGCATGCCGATGGTCCAGAAGCTCGTTGCCGACTTCTTCGGCAAGGAGCCGCGCAAGGACGTCAACCCTGACGAGGCCGTCGCAATCGGCGCGGCCATCCAGGGCGGCGTGCTCACCGGCGAGAAGAAGGACGTGCTGCTGCTCGACGTGACCCCGCTTTCGCTTGGCATCGAGACCTTGGGCGGCGTGATGACCACCCTGATCCCGAAGAACACCACCATCCCGACCAAGAAGTCGCAGGTGTTCTCCACCGCCGAGGACAACCAGCCGGCCGTGACCATCCACGTGCTGCAGGGCGAGCGCAAGCGCGCCTCCGACAACAAGTCCCTGGGTCAGTTCAACCTCGAGGGCATCAGCCCGGCGCCGCGCGGGGTGCCTCAGATCGAGGTCACCTTCGACATCGATGCCGACGGCCTGATCCACGTGTCGGCCAAGGACAAGAACACCGGCAAGGAGCAGAAGATCACCATCCAGTCCTCCTCCGGCCTGTCCGACGAGGACATCCAGCGCATGGTCCACGAGGCCGAGGAGCACAGCGCCGAGGACAAGAAGTTCGAGGATCTGGCCAACGCCCGCAACCGCGCCGATGCGACCGCTCACATGATCCGCAAGCAGTTGTCGGATCTTGGCGACAAGGTCTCCGCCTCCGACAAGGAGAGGGTGAACAAGGCCCTGAACGAGCTTGAGCTCGCGGTCCGCGGCGACGACAAGGACAAGATCGAGGCTGCCGAGAAGGCTGCCATGGACGCCTCCTCCTCGCTGATGAGCGCCGCCCAGGCTTCCGCCCAGCAGGCGCAGGCCCAGGCCAAGGCCCAGCAGCAGAGGGCCCAGCAGTCCAGCCAGTCCACTTCAAGCTCCAGCGGCAAGAAGGACGACGGCGTGGTCGATGCCGAGTTCGAGGAAGTCGACGACGACAAGAAGAACAAGTGATCTGAATTTGGGATCACGCGTTCTTGCTTAGTTAAGGAAAAGGCGGGTGGTCATTGGGCCTCCTGCCTTTTTGGATCCCATGTGGAAGAATTTTTGAAATGGCAGAGAAACGCGATTATTACGAAGTGCTCGGGGTGTCCAAGGACGCTTCGGAGGACGAGATCAAGCACGCCTTCAAGCGCCTTGCCATCAAGTACCACCCCGACCGCAACAAGGCTCCGGATGCGGCCGCCAAGTTCAGCGAGATCAACGAGGCCTACCAGGTCCTAAGCGATCCGCAAAAGCGCGCAGCCTACGATCAGTTCGGCTTCGCAGGCGCCGACGGCTCCCAGGCAGGCGGAGGCAATCCGTTCGCAGGCGCCGGGGCCGCCGACTTCGGGGACATCTTCGGGGACATCTTCGGGGACATCTTCGGCGGCGGTGGCGGCAGCCGCGGCTCCTCGGGGCCGAGGGTCGTGCCCGGGCGCGACATGCAGGTGCGCTTGGAGCTTTCGCTTGAGGAGGCCGTGCGTGGGGTCAAGAAGACCATCCGCCTCAAGACCTTCGTCAAGTGCCCGACCTGCGGCGGAACCGGCGGCAGGGCCGGATCGCATCCTGCGACCTGCCCGCACTGCCACGGCACCGGCCAGATCCATGTGCGCCAGGGCTTCATGTCAATATCCCAGACCTGCCCGTACTGCCAGGGCACCGGCCAGACCGTCTCGGATCCCTGCCCGGACTGCAAGGGCACCGGACGCGTCCAGAAGACCAAGACGCTGGCGGTCAACATCCCGGCAGGCGTGGACACCGGAGACCGCATCAGGCTCTCAGGCGAAGGCGAGGCCGGCTTCAACGGCGCGCCCTCAGGCGACCTGTACGTGCTCTTCCAGATCAAGCCGCACGACATCTTCAAGCGCGACGGCAACGACCTGTACTGCGAGGTGCCGATCTCCTTCACCACCGCCGCGCTGGGCGGGCAGATCGAGGTTCCGACCCTCGATGGGCGCGTGAAGATCACGGTGCGCCCGGAGACCCAGACCGGCACGGTGATGAGGCTTGCGCGCAAGGGCGTCAAGTCCATCAACTCCTCCGAGCCTGGCAACCTCTACTGCAAGCTCGTGGTGGAGACCCCGGTGAACCTCAACGCCGAGCAGAAGGATCTGCTAAGGCGCCTGGAGGTTTCGCTAAACGGAGGGGACGTTTCGACTTCCTCGGCGACCATCGTCAGGAAGAGCGGAACGTCCGCGGGAACCGTCAACCACAAGCCCAAAAGCGCAAGCTTCCTGAAGAACGTCAAGAAATTCTTCGACGACCTCTCCAAGTGAGCGCCCCCGCGGTTGAAAGCGCCGCGGCGTTGGGGTAAAGTGGCACTTAAGCGAGCGCCCGATCGCAAAGATTGGGCGTTCATTTTTTTAAACTTTTTACCGGTGAGGCCATTATGGACCAGACTCCCATGACTCCGCGCGGGGAAAGGCTCCTGCGCGCAGAACTCCAGAGACTGAAGACTGTGGAAAGGCCGCGCATCGTCGCCGCCATCGCCGAGGCCCGCAGCCATGGCGACCTGAGCGAGAACGCCGAGTACGACGCCGCCAAGGAAGAGCAGGGCATGTGCGAGGCCCGCATCAAGGACATCGAGGGCAAGCTGTCGTCTGCCAACATCATCGACGTCACCAAGTTAAAGGGCACTGGCGATCCCAAGGTTGTCTTCGGCGCCACCGTGACCGTCGAGAACGTCGACGATGGCAAGCAGACCACCTACAGGATCGTGGGCGAGGACGAGGCCGACATCTCCAAGAACCTTATCTCCTACAAGACCCCGATCGCCAAGGGCCTGCTCGGCAAGACCGTCGACGACGAGATCGAAATCCACATCCCCAAGGGGACCGTTACCTACGACGTCATCGAGGTTCTCTACAAGAACTACGACGACTAAGCCAAGTACCGCGCAACCGCCACGGCATGAACCCGCCTCCTCATGGCGGGTTTCTTTTTGCCTGAAAGCAAAGCCTTTTTTGACATATTCTTCCGGTCTTGTACAGATCCACCCCGAAGAGCTGGGCGTTGCCCAGGATCCCTTCGAGCTTGTTGCCGACTGAGTCGACTGAGTCAGGCTTGCCGAAGACGATGCCCTGCATCTTCTCCTTGAGCGCCGGGATCTGCGGATCGTCGGAGAGCTCGAACGGCTTGCCCTGATCGTCGACGCCCATGAGGTAGCGCAGCCAGCCTGCGATTGGAAGCTGGAGCGCCACCAGCGAGAAGCTCGGGAAAAGGGGCGAAGGCGGGAAGTGAGGGCCCTGCCGCGGATTACGATGCAAGGGCACCGGGTTACGATGCGGCGGCAATTGCAAAAAGGCATGGTTTTGCAAAAGGAGAATTGGGACGCCGATCCTAGTCGCCCATAGGATCGATTTCGTAATAACTACAATAATGTACAATTGCCTTCAGGTTCAGACAAAGAGGCAGCTATGGCATTCAAGAGGTTCATCGTAGGAAACACATCCTATTCCTTCGCGATGCAAAACAACTTGGCCCTAGTTGACAAAACTAGGTTCATAGAACGTTTGGACAACGAGAATTCATTGGTTCCTGTGTTCCTGCGCCCGCGCCGCTTTGGAAAGTCCTTGCTGGTAGACACTCTGTATTGCTACTACGACAAGAGCATGGAAGGAGATTTTGAGCAGAACTTCAAGGGCACTTGGATTTACTCGCACAAGACTCCAAAGGCGAGTTCATATTACTGCCTGCGTTTTGACTTCTCATCAGTAAGTTCAAATCCCTCCAAGGTGGAAAAAAGCGTGGCATTGGCTGTCGAAATTGGCCTTAGCGATTTTACCGACAGGTATCCTGAACTTGGCCTGCCATATGAGGAGCTCAAACAGTCGCAGAACTATTCGCCGGATGGCTTAATCAAAGATTTTGTCATGAATTTCAAATCGCATGCAAAAGAAGGCGAAAAGCTTTTCATTCTCATCGACGAATACGATCACTTTGCCAACGACTTGCTCTCAAGCGACAAGGAAGACTTCAAGGAGATCACTTCAACAGCACAAGATCATGAAGGATTCGTAAAGCAGTTCTATGCCACCCTCAAGCAATTCTATGGTGGAAGCAGGCTCGCTCCCATAGAGAGGTTCTTCATAACCGGTGTCTCGGCGGTATCGTTGGATTCACTAATCTCTGGCTTCAACATCGCCACCAACATCAGCACGGATCCCCAGTTCAATGCCATGGCGGGCTTCACACATGATGAGCTTTCAAGGTTTGTCGATGAAACGGTTGACTTCAGCGCCTTGGCCCAGGTCACAAAGGACGAACTGATGTCCGTCATGGAAAGATACTATGACGGCTACTCATTCTCCAATGATGGGCAGGAGCGCGTCTTCAACTCGAACATGTGCCTGGTTTTCCTTTCCAGCGTGATGAAGGCAGGCTCCCGAAAATCATGCCAGGAAATGCCGGCGACGATGCTGTAAGGCTTGACGGTCTGCTCAAGCTATCAGACCCTGAAACCAACAATCTGATCTGCAGCATGATCTTTTCGCGCGAAGACATAGCAAACGTCAACGAGCCAGGCGAACTCAATTTGAATTGCAGCAATAGCTTCGACTTCAGCCAGGCTGTGTGGATGCTCTACTACCTCGGATACCTGACCATGAGCAATTCGGATGGGATCATGCAATACCGCTGCCCGAACGAGATAACCTACCAGGCCTTCGCCGATTATCTTGCTGGGAGGGAGGGGTTCCGCACCACGTCGACCATGGATCTCAATGAGATCCTGAGGAAGGGGGACATCGAAAGCTTGGCAAGGCTAGTTGAGAAGTCCATCGCAGAACTCCCAGATTCCGCCTTTTCAGGCTTCAATGAGCGCGGTGTTCAGTTGTGCTTCCACTATGTCATCAAGTGGCAGGCGCAGCAGACTGCTGACTCATTTCCTGAAGCCGACACCGGAGACCACAGGCGTGCGGATCTCTATGTCAAAAACAAGGCTGGAGGACCTGATCTCCTGCTTGAGTTCAAGTACATCTCAAAGTCCAAGGCGGACGATGCCAAGGTCGCAAAGGCGCTTGCAACGGCCAAGGCCCAGCTCGAACAGTACAAGGACGGCCCGAAGTTCAAGGGCAATGGCAACCTCAAGGCCTATGCCATGGTGTTCGTCGGACCCAAGGCTGTGAGGATCGAGGAAGCCTAGGAAGGAGGCGGACAGGGCAAGGAGCGAGGACTCCTGACCGCCCGAAAGCACGCGGCGGCCATCACCGCAAGGGAGATGGCCGCCGCCTTTTGCCTGCAGCAGCGCTGCCTTAGGACATGAGCTCCTTTGAAAGCGTCGCCTTCACGGCGCCCGGGCCTGCAATCTCCTCGGCAAGGAAGTGTTCGATCTTCTTGCCAAGGCCGGTCTTGTACAGATCCACCCCGAAGAGCTGGGCGTTGCCCAGGATCCCTTCGAGCTTGTTGCCGACTGAGTCAGGCTTGCCGAAGACGATGCCCTGC
>CACYPI010000023.1 GCA_902776275.1 uncultured Aeromonadales bacterium | reverse complement strand
TACGATGCGCTGGCAATTGCAAAAAGGCAGGGTTTTGCAAAAGCAAAAGGGGCTTTTCGATCCTTGTCGCCAATAGGATCGATTTCGTAATAACTAACACAGGCGCAGGAGTGCTGCTGATCTCCTTCTTTCCACCTGAATCGTTCATCCCGATCCTCGTATGCCTGATGTTCTTCTGCTCGATGATGGGCGTATCGCAGACGGCGGGCTTCAGCATCGTCATGGCCTCGAGGAGGGGACAGGCCGGCGCCGCATCAGGGATCTTCGGGGTGATGACCTTCCTCTTCGGCTCGCTGACATCGCCATTAATGGGCATCATGGGAGAAAACTCCATAATCCCGCTGGGCGTCTGCCTAACCGGCTGCGCGCTGATGGCCATGCTCTTCATGCGCCTTGCTGACAAGATGAAGAAATAGCAAGCCAGGCAATTTATGGCAAAAGGCGGCCAATGGCCGCCTTTTGCTTGCCCTCAGGCATGCCTCGCAACAAGGTTCCATCTTGTTCATAACTTGGTGGAAAGGTGGGTTAAGTGTTGGGAAAAAAATCGCTCAAAATGGGTATATTTTATAGATTGTTGATAACTTACCTTTTTCAAACGGTTTGCCCACAAACTGCCCTCTTGCCTGATAAACAAAAAGCAAGCTTCTTATAATTGATCTAAAAGATGTTTTTAATCTTTCTGCAAGATCCAACACCCTAATATCAAGAGTCATAGAAGAATATATAGAAAACAAAATACTTTTCTTCTTTTCTTTTGAACCTGCGCCTTGCGGTGCAAAACTGCGGTTCTGCCACTTCCGCCGCCGCCAATTCCTGCTCCCATGTCGCACTCTGTCGATGGGATACAATAGTTGCCGTCTTTTCTTCACACCTTGGCTTGAAAATGATTTCTTCAAGAAACTTCGACGTCATCGTCGTCGGCGGAGGACATGCGGGCATTGAAGCCGCAGCCGCCAGCGCGAGGATGAAATGCCAGACCCTGCTGCTTACGCACAACCTAGAGACTCTGGGTGAAATGTCGTGCAATCCCGCCTTCGGCGGCATCGGCAAAGGCCACCTCTTGAGGGAGGTCGACGCCATGGGAGGAGTATGCCCTGCAGCAGTTGACAAGGCCGGGATCCAATTTCGCAGCCTGAACTCGTCGAAGGGCCCGGCGGTCAGGGCTACCAGGGCCCAGACCGACCGCCACCTCTACAAGCAGGTGATGCGTCAGACCCTGGCAGGATATGAGAACCTCACGGTGTTCCAGCAGCCTTGCACCGGCGTGCTGATGAAAGACGGCCATGTCGCAGGCGTTGCAACGGCATCGGGCATCGAGTTTTATGCCAATGCCGTCATCATAAGCTGCGGCACTTTCCTAAACGGCCTCATCCACATCGGCCTCAACCACTACAGCGGCGGCAGGGCCGGCGATCCTGCGTCTATAGCACTTGCCGAGAACTTAAAGGAGCTTGGCTTAAGCCAGGGCAGGCTCAAGACCGGCACCCCGGCCAGGATCTACGCTGACAGCGTCGACTTCTCGAAGATGCAGCGACAGGATCCTGAGTATCCGCAGCCGGTGTTCTCTTTCATGGACGACGCTGGAACCCATCCAAAGCAGGTTCAATGCTTCATCACCAGGACCAACGAGCGCACCCACGAGATCATCCGCGGCGGCCTCGATCGCAGTCCGCTCTATTCAGGCGTGATCCACAGCGTCGGCCCCAGGTACTGCCCGTCCATCGAGGACAAGGTGGTGCGCTATCCGGATCGGCCCTCGCACCACGTATTCATCGAGCCTGAAGGCCTGACCTCGCCGCTCGTCTATCCAAACGGGATCTCGACCTCCCTGCCTTTTGACGTGCAGGAGCAGATGATCCATTCGATAGAGGGGCTTGAGCATGCTGTCATAGCAAGGCCCGGATACGCCATAGAGTACGACTTCTACGATCCGCGCGAGCTCTCGGTGTCGATGCAGTCCAAGAAAGTCCCCGGGCTCTTCCTGGCAGGCCAGATCAACGGCACCACCGGGTACGAGGAGGCTGCGGCCCAGGGGCTGCTTGCCGGCATCAACGCAGGGCTTTACGTCCACGGACAAGAGGCTTGGTTCCCAAGGCGCGATCAGGCCTATATAGGAGTGCTGATGGACGATCTCTGCACGCTCGGCACCAAGGAGCCGTACAGGATGTTCACCTCCCGCGCCGAGTACCGCCTGATCCTGCGCGAGGACAACGCCGACGAGCGCCTGACGCCGAAGGCCAGGGAGCTTGGGATGATCTCTGATGAGCGCTGGAAGGCCTTCGAGGAGAAGGAGCTCCAGATAGAACGCGAGCGCGCCCGCCTGCGCGAGACCTTGGTAAAGCCTTCGTCTGATGCAGGAAGGAAGATCGGGGGGGCCGTCGGTGCGAAGCTCTCGCAGGAGCAGAGCCTCGAGGAGATCCTAAGGCGTCCTGAGGCCAGGCTTTCCACCCTGCTTGAGGCTGCTGGGCTTGAGCGCATCGCCAAGGATCCCCAGTCTGCGGAACAGGTTGAGATTCAGGTAAAATACGAAGGGTACCTCAAGCGTGAACTTGATGAAATAAAAAAGAAAAAGAACAACGAGACGACTTTCCTGCCCAGGGATTTCGACTACAGCGCTATAACTGCGCTCTCAACAGAGGTCACCCAGAAGCTCAACAAGTACAAGCCAGAGACCATCGGCATGGCGTCGCGCATTTCAGGCGTAACGCCTGCAGCCATCTCGATACTGCTGGTCCACATGAAGAAGCTCGGCCTGCTTGGCCGCAAGACTGTCAAAGGCTGAGGCGGAGGATTTCACATGTGCGAGCAAGCCGCTCTTGCTGAACTTGAAAGGCTGTTTCCAAAGTCCTGCCTGCCCAAAATGCCTGGTCAGGAGCAGTTAGAATCCATGGCGAGGCTGGTCGCCTTCCTGCTCAAGTGGAACAAGGCGCTCAACCTCACGGCGGTGAAGGATCCAATCGAGGCTGCCAGGCTGCACATCATGGACAGCGCCTGCGCCTCGCCATTCATTACCGGGCACAGCGTGTGCGATGTCGGGACTGGAGCGGGCTTTCCAGGACTTGTGCTTGCGATAATGCATCCAGAGATGAGGTTCACGCTCGTGGACTCGGTTGCCAAGAAGATTTCATTTGTGAAGAACGCAGCCGCGATGCTTTCGCTTACGAACGTCAACGCGGTGGTGGCCAGGGCCGAAAATCTCTCGCCTGAAATAAAATTTGATTGCGTTACGTGCAGAGCTTTTGCACAGCTTGAAAAAATAGTCTCCATTTGCAGTCATCTTGTGGCTGAAAACGGCATAATTGTCGCGATGAAGGCGAATGTCACGGATGAAGAGATCTCAGCGGTCAAGGGCGCTGCCATCGAACGCATCGAGCAGATCCGCGTCCCTGGCGTGGACGCCAGGCGCTGCGCGGTGATGCTCAGGATTAAATAACGGAATGACAAATGGTTAAGAAGATAGCTATTGCCAACCAGAAAGGCGGCGTCGGCAAGACGACCACCTGCGTAAACCTAGCAGCCTCGCTTGCCGCGATGCAGAAGCGCGTGCTCGTGGTGGACTGCGATCCGCAGGGAAACGCCACCATGGCTTCGGGCATCAACAAGTTCGAGCTCAAGAAGACCATCTGCCAGGTCCTGATCGACGACTATGACATCAGGAACGTGCTCGTCAAGCAGACCAACGGCGCCTTCCACCTGATCCCGGCAAACGAGGAGCTCACGGCAGCCGAGGTCAAGCTGCTGGACTACTTCGGCAGGGAGTTCCGCCTCAAGAAGGCGCTCTCGGAGATCGAGAACGACTACGACTACATATTCATGGACTGCCCTCCCTCGCTGAACCTGCTCACGGTCAACGCGATGTGCGCGGCAGACTCGATCCTCGTCCCGCTCCAGTGCGAGTACTTCGCGCTTGAAGGGCTGACGCTGCTCATCGACACCGTGGACCAGCTGGCCCACGCCGTGAACCCCAAGCTCAAGATCGAGGGCATCCTCAGGACGATGTTCGACA
The DNA here is from genome assembly GCA_902776275.1 of uncultured Aeromonadales bacterium. Taxonomy (GTDB): domain Bacteria; phylum Pseudomonadota; class Gammaproteobacteria; order Enterobacterales; family Succinivibrionaceae; genus Succinivibrio. The sequence continues at coordinate 27,476 of CACYPI010000023.1, read as the reverse complement.
ACCGCAACCGCCTGTCGACCGATGTCTCCGAGGAACTCAAGAAGAACTTCAACAATCTCGTGTACAAGACGATCATCCCCAGGAACGTGAGGCTCGCCGAGGCCCCCAGCTTCGGCAAGCCGGCCATGTACTACGACAAGTCGTCGTCAGGGTCGAAAGCCTACCTTGCGCTTGCAGCAGAGCTTATCGAAAGGGACGAAAAGTAGGATTGCGCGGCGCGGATGCAAGCCGCGCCATTTAGACAGGAGTCACGTGAAAAATGGCATTAGGCCGCGGTCTTGATGCGCTGTTGAGCGACAACAAAAGGGCCCACGAGAACAGGGAGGCGCAAGAGGCGGCGGAGACTGCTGCATCCCAGGCTGCAGGACAGGTTGAGGAGATCCCGTCATCCCAGCTTCGAGCTTCCGTCTACCAGCCGCGCAAGCGCTTCAATGACGAGGGCATCGCCGAGCTTGCAGAATCAATAAAGGAGAACGGGCTTCTCGAGCCTCTGCTCGTTAAGAAGTCCGAAGATGGCGGATACGAGATCATCTGCGGCGAGAGGCGCTTCCGCGCCTGCAAGCTGGCCGGGATCGCAAAGATCCCATGCCTCGTCAAGAGCATGCTTCCCAAGGAAAGCTATGCCGCGGCGCTCATCGAGAACATCCAGCGCGAGGACTTGAATCCGCTTGAGCAGGCATCGGCACTCGAGCAGATGATGAACGAGTGCGGGATGACCCAGGATGAGCTTGCCAAGAGCCTTGGCAAGCCGCGCTCAGGGATCACCAACCTGCTCAGGCTCAACTCGCTTGAGCAGGGGGTCAAGGATCTCATCTCAGAAGGCAAGCTAGGCTTCGGGCACGCCAAGGTGATCATGGGGCTTGAGAAGGAGCTTCAGCTAAAAGCTGCAGAATACGTGGTCAAGCGCGATCTTTCGGTCAGGCAGACTGAGGAGTTTGTCGGCAAGATCAAGGGCCAGAAGGGAGGCACGCAGCCTGCCCCAAAGAAGGAGAACCCTGATTTAGAGGCCATCGAGAAGAGCTTTGCCGATAAGTACAGCGATCTGCGCTTCTCCATTCAGGGCAGGAGCCGCAAGCGCGGGAAGATAGTCCTGGGCTACGCCTCTGAGGAGGAGTTCAACCGCATCATGGACATCCTCGACATCAAGGCCTGAACTTGGGACTTAAAGCTGCAAAGCCATCAATTGTAATCTGGGCGGCCGTCACGGCTGCGATCGCTGCGGCTATGTGCGCCGCAGCTTCGCTGCTTGGCAGGCCGCCTGTGCTTTCATTGGAGTCAGCTCTTCTCGGTGCTGCATCCTGCTCCATCCCCCAGGTAGCCTGCGCACTCATCTCTCACAGGCATGACGCCATCAAGGGAACTGCCGGGCTGGCGCTTTATGATGGAATTTATGCGATAACTCTAAAATACATGATAATGATATTTTTATTTATCTGTATTTTTAAGTTGGGTAAAATTGATAACCTAATATTTATATTGTCTTTTGTTTTTTCTGAAATTTGTGGCGTTGCCCTGCATATATGCATTTTTCTTAGAAAAGACAATTATTAGAGTTTGACAAAAAAAACAGTTTGTCGTAACGTCACAAACAGCGCAAAAGCTTAATCAGACATCCAGCCATCTAGAGTGCAAAGCCATGTCAGAGAGCAATTCACAGGAATACATTTCACACCATCTCCACTTCCTTCAGATAGATCTGCGCGACTTCTCGGTTGTGGACAGTGTCAAGCCGTCCGATCAAAAGGAATTCCAGGCCTGCCTGGCCACATCGGATCAGCAGCAGTGCCTCAAGACGGTAGCCACCGAAAAGTGCTACGTCTCGGATCTCGGCCACGGAACATGCTATGGAGCGCTGCCTGAGGCCAAGTCGTCAAGCAGCATCTTCAACCCGTACACGCTTAACCTCGACTCGATGGGCCTCACCATCATCCTGGGCCTGCTGTTCGTCGCGATGTTCAGGTATGCGGCCAAGCGCACCAAGTCCGGTGTTCCCGGCAAGTTCCAGTGCTTCCTCGAGATGATCTTCAACATGGTTCGCGGCATGGTCACCGGGATCTTCAAGCGCAAGAGCGCGCTCATCGCCCCGCTCTCGCTGACGGTCTTCGTCTGGATCTTCCTGATGAACCTGATGGATCTCCTGCCTATAGACCTCGTCCCCGAGTTTGCAAAGTTCATCGGAGTGCCCTACTTAAGGGCTGTGCCGTCAGCGGACGCCAACATCACCCTCTCGATGGCGGTGTGCGTGTTCCTGCTCATCTTCGCTTTCTCGTTCAAGAACATCGGCGTCATGGGATTCATCAAGAGCCTGACGATGCATCCGTTCAACCACTGGGCTTTTATCCCGCTCAATTTCATCCTCGAAGGCGTCTCGCTGCTCTCCAAGCCCATTTCGCTTGGCTTGCGACTCTTCGGAAACATGTACGCCGGCGAGATGATCTTCATCCTCATAGCGCTGATCCCGCTGTGGTGGATCCAGTGGACGCTGAACGTGCCTTGGGCGCTGTTCCACATCCTCATTGTTACCTTGCAGGCATTCATCTTCATGGTGTTGACGATCGTGTATCTGTCAATGGCCAGCGAGGATGATGAGTAGTTCATTGTTTTAAAGGAGTATCAAAATGGACGCAACCATGCTTTACCTCGCAGCAGGCATCATGATGGGACTGGCCGCAATCGGCGGCGCAATCGGTATCGGCATCCTCGGTGGAAAGTTCATCGAGGGCGCAGCCAGGCAGCCTGATCTGCTTTCGATGCTGCGCACCCAGTTCTTCATCGTCATGGGTCTGGTCGACGCCATCCCTATGATTGCCGTCGGCCTCGGCATGTACGTGATGTTCGCCGTAGCCTGACCCCGACCTCTCAAGGTTCAACAACAAGGGGGCACTAAGTTGGAAATTAACGCCACATTCCTGGGACAGGCCGTAGCCTTCCTCATCTTTGCGGTTGTGTGCATGAAGTACATATGGCCGCCCCTGATGAATGCCATCGACAAGCGCCAGAAGGAAATAGCTGATGGCCTCTCCAACGCCGAAAAGGCGAAGAAGACCCTGGAGCTTGCAACTTCCGGAGCCAAGGACGCCATGCGCGAAGCCAAGGCGCAAGCCCAGAAGATCATCGACGATGCGAACAAGCAGCGCGCCGACATCATCGACAAGGCCCAGCAGGAAGCCTTGGGCGAGAAGCAGAAGATCATCGCCCAAGGAAGGGCTGAGATCGAGGCTGAGCGCAACAAGGCCCTTGAGGATCTGCGCGCGCAGATCTCAGAACTCGCAGTCGAGGGCGCGGCCAAGATCCTGATGGAGAAGGCCGGGCCTGCAACTGACGCGGCTGCGGTCAAGAGCATTGAAAACGCTCTGTAAGGGACGGTGCGGCAATGGCTGAAAACGTAACTGTTGCAAGGCCCTACGCCGAGGCTGTGTTCAGCCTCGCATTGCAGGGCAAGTCGCTGGACAAGTGGCAGAGCACCCTTCTGGCCATGTCCGAGGCTTGCAGCGATCCCTACTTCATGGCTTTCCTCAAGAACAGCTCGAGCCCGCAGGACTCGGCCGACTGCCTGATCAAGCTCCTCGACGGCATAGCCGACGACGAGGCCATGAACTTCATCAGGCTGCTCGGAGAAAACGGCAGGTTCGAGGTTGTCCCGCAGATCTACGCGCTCTTCAAGCAGATGCGCGACGAGCACGACAAGGTCCTCGATGCCGAGCTGGTTTCGGCGAGGAAGCTTGGCGATGCCGAGATCAATGGGCTCAAGGAAAGGCTTGCATCGAAGTACGGATGCAGCGTGAACCTGTCTGCCCGGATTGATCCGGCCCTGATAGGCGGCGCGGTGCTGAAGATCGGCGACAAAGTCTATGACGCAAGTGTGAAGACCAGCCTGCAAAGGCTCTCTTCGACCCTAAGATAGGAAAGGGGACAAATAATGCAGTTAAATTCAACTGAAATTGCGGATTTAATCAAGGAAAGAATCCAGCAATTCAAAGTTGTGACGGAGGCCCGCGACGAGGGAACCATCGTTTCGCTCAACGACGGCATCGTCAGGATCCACGGCCTGGCCAACGTCATGCAGGGCGAGATGCTGGACTTCGGAAACGATCTCTACGGTCTGGCGTTGAACCTTGAAAGGGATTCGGTGGGCGCCATCGTCATGGGCCCTTACACCCAGCTCTCCGAGGGCATGAAGGTTCACGGCACCGGCCGAATCCTCAACGTCCCGGTCGGCAAAAACATGCTCGGCCGCGTGGTCAACGCGCTGGGCGAGCCAATCGACGGCAAGGGGCCCATTGAGAACGACGGCTTCTACCCGGTCGAGAAGATCGCTCCTGGCGTCATCGCCAGGCAGGGCGTCGACCAGCCGATCCAGACCGGCTACAAGTCGGTTGACTCGATGGTTCCTATCGGGCGCGGACAGCGCGAGCTGATCATCGGCGACCGCCAGGTCGGCAAGACCGCGCTTGCGATCGACACCATCATCAACCAGAAGAAGTACGGCGTTAAGTGCATCTACGTGGCCATCGGCCAGAAGGCCTCCACGATCGCAGGCGTCGTGCAGAAGCTCACCGACTACGGTGCCATCGACAACACCATCGTGGTCGTCGCCTCCGCCGCCGACACTGCGGCGCTGCAGTACATCGCCCCTTATGCAGGATGCGCTATGGGCGAGTATTTCATGGATCACGGCGAGGATGCCCTGATCGTATACGACGACCTGTCCAAGCACGCCGTCGCCTACCGCCAGATATCGCTGCTGCTCCGCCGTCCGCCTGGGCGCGAAGCCTACCCGGGCGACGTCTTCTACCTGCACTCAAGACTGCTCGAGCGCGCCGCGCGCGTCAACGCGGAGTACCTCGAGGATCTCACCGGTGGCAAGGTGAAGGGCAAGACCGGATCGCTTACCGCGCTTCCGATCATCGAGACCCAGGCAGGCGACGTGTCGGCCTTCATTCCGACCAACGTCATTTCGATCACCGATGGCCAGATCTTCCTGACGACGAGCCTCTTCAACGCAGGCTCCAGGCCTGCAGTGGACCCGGGCATCTCGGTGTCCCGCGTAGGCGGCTCAGCGCAGACGAAGATCATCAAGAAGCTCTCCGGCGGCATCCGCACGGCTCTGGCCCAGTACCGCGAGCTGGCTGCGTTCTCCCAGTTCTCGTCTGACCTCGACGAGTCCACCAAGAAGCAGTTGAACCACGGGCAGAAGGTCACTGAGCTCATGAAGCAGCCGCAGTACTCCCCGCTTTCAGTGTCGGAGCAGGCGCTGGTGCTCTTCGCGGCCGAGCGCGGCTTCCTCGAGGACGTCGACATCAAGAAGGTCGCCGCTTTCGAGAAGGGGCTGCTCTCCTTCGGGCACTCCAAGTACGGCAACTTCATGGACGCCCTGGAGGCCAAGCCTGACTACAACGACGAAAACGTCAAGAAACTCACGGATATAGTGACTGAGTTCAAGTCTACCCAGACTTATTAGGAGATCGCATGTCCGGAGCAAAGGAGATACGCACCAAGATCGCAAGCGTGAAGAACACGCAGAAGATCACCAGTGCCATGCAGATGGTGGCTGCGTCCAAGATGCGCAGAGCCCAGGCGAGGATGAGCCAGAGCAGGCCCTACTCGATGGGGCTGATGCGCATCATCGGGCACATCGCCGCCAGCCACAGCGAGTTCCACCATCCCTTCATGGTTGAAAGGCCGGTGAAGAACGTGGGCTACATCGTGGTCTCGACCGACCGCGGGCTCTGCGGCGGCTTGAACATCAACCTGTTCAGGCAGGTCGGCCATGAGATCGAGGATTACCGCAAGAAGGGGATCGGCGTCAGCGCGGTCCTGCTGGGGTCCAAGGCTGACTCCTTCTTCGCCAGGAGCGGGATCAAGGTTCTGGCCAGGCACGGCGGGTTCGGCGACGATCCCAAGCCTGAACGCCTCGTCGGCGCTATCAAGGTGATGACCGATGCGTTCAGCAAGGGCGAGATCGACGCCGTCTACATCGCGTTCAACCGCTTCAAGAACACCATGGTCCAGATCCCCACCATCGGGCAGCTGCTTCCGCTCAAGAAGACCGTGGAGGAGAAGGTGGCGAAGAGCCACTGGGACTACATCTACGAGCCCGATCCGGTGTCGATCCTTGACGTGGTTTTGGACAGGTACATCCAGCAGATGGTCTACCAGGCCGTGATAGAGAACCTGGCGTCCGAGCAGTCAGCGCGCATGGTCGCGATGAAGGCTGCCACCGACAACGCCGAGACTCTCGTAGACGACCTGCAGCTCGAATACAACAAGGCACGCCAGTCAAGCATAACAATGGAGCTCAACGACATTGTTTCCGGCGCGGCTGCTGTCTAAAGATAAAGAGGAAATTCAAATGGCTGAAAAATCAAATCGCGCCGGGAAGAAAGGCACGGTTGTGCAGATCATCGGCGCAGTCGTCGATGTCGAGTTCAATGAGGCCGACATCCCCGAGCTTTACGACGCGCTGAAGATCGATGCCGAAGGCGACCGCAAGGAGATCATCCTCGAGGTCCAGCAGCAGATCGGCGGCGGCGTGGTCCGCTGCATCACCATGGGTTCCTCGGACGGCCTGAGGCGCGGCCTCACGGCGGTCAACACCGGCGACGGCATCAAGGTGCCGGTTGGCCGCGAGACCCTTGGCCGCATCATGAACGTGCTCGGTCAGCCCGTTGACGAGCAGGGCCCGATCAACGAGAAGGAGGACTGGGTGATCCACCGCGCTCCTCCTTCATACGCCGAGCAGTCGTCGACCACCGAGATCCTCGAGACCGGCATCAAGGTCATGGACCTCATCTGCCCGTTCGCCAAGGGCGGCAAGGTCGGCCTTTTCGGCGGCGCCGGTGTCGGCAAGACCGTCGCCATGATGGAGCTCATCAACAACATCGCCACCGCCCACCAGGGCCTGTCGGTGTTCACCGGCGTGGGCGAGCGCACACGCGAGGGCAACGACTTCTACCACGAGATGAAGGGAGCCAACGTCCTCGACAAGGTGTCCATGGTCTACGGCCAGATGAACGAGCCGCCGGGGAACCGCCTCCGCGTCGCGCTGACCGGCCTTACCGTCGCCGAGAAGTTCCGCGACGAGGGACTGGACGTGCTGCTGTTCATCGACAACATCTACCGCTACACCCTCGCAGGCACCGAGGTGTCGGCCCTGCTGGGCCGCATGCCTTCGGCCGTCGGCTACCAGCCGACCCTGGCCGAGGAGATGGGCACCCTCCAGGAGCGCATCACCTCCACGAAGAAGGGCTCGATCACCTCGGTCCAAGCCGTGTACGTGCCTGCAGACGACCTGACCGATCCCAGCCCGGCGACCACTTTCGCCCACTTGGACGCGACCATCGTGCTGTCCCGCCAGATCGCCTCCCTAGGCATCTACCCGGCAGTCGATCCGCTGGCCTCAACTTCGCGCCAGCTCGATCCGTACGTGGTCGGCAAGGAGCACTACGAGGTCGCCCGCGGCGTCCAGATGGTGCTGCAGCGCTACCAGGAGCTCAAGGACATCATCGCGATCCTGGGCATGGACGAGCTGTCCGAGGAGGACAAGCTCACCGTCGCCAGGGCCAGGAAGATCCAGAGGTTCCTCTCGCAGCCGTTCTCGGTGGCCGAAGTCTTCACCGGCACCCCGGGCAAGTACGTCCCGCTCAAGGAGACCATCAGGGGCTTCAAGGGCATCATCGACGGCGATTACGACAACCTGCCCGAGCAGGCCTTCTACATGGTCGGCACCATCGACGAGGCGGTTGAGAAAGCCAAGAACCTCTGACCGTAAGGGGGAGACACGCTGATGGATACATTTGCGTTCCAGCTTGAGGTGGTGAGCGGCGTAGGCTCGCTCTATTCTGGCAAGGTCAAGTCGGTGCGCGTCACCGGCAGCGAAGGCGAGCTGGGCATCAGGTACGGCCACACGCCGCTCCTGACCACCATCAAGACCGGCCTCGTGTCGTTCATAGACGTGAACGACAACGAGGATCAGATCTACCTCGCAGGCGGCGTGCTCGAGGTCCAGCCCGAGACCACCACCATACTGGCCGACACCGCCCTGAGGGCCGACGACATCGACGAGGCCAAGGCCAAGGAGGCCATCGACGCCGCCAAGGACGCCATGGCCAGGCACAGCACCGGAGACAAGGACTACAACAATGCCGCCGCGAGGCTGGCAGACGCCCTGGCAAGGCTCAAGGTCGTGGACATCGCCAGGACCCGCAGGAAGTGATCCTCAAGGCATCCTGATAAAAGGCGGGGAGCGCAGCTGCGCTCCCCGTTTTGCATCAGCCTCAGGATCTTGGAAGATCATCCCTTTGGTGTTTCCGGTGTGGCATCCATCAACGCCGGCAGATTGGCCTCATTTCTTTCTGCGCCTGATTTTGGCTTATCGCTCTTTGCCTTGGCTGAAGAGGCAGCCTTCCGGCTGGCTTTAGGCTTCCTTTTGACAGCCTTCTTGCTACCTGAAGCCTTGCCTGCGGCCTTGCGCCTTGGCGCTGCTTCCTCTGCCGTCGCGTCAACGAGCGCTCCCTGCTGCTTGCCGCTGCCGCTTAAGAGCGCGGCCTTGATCTTTTTGAGGCCTGCAGATTCGATCTGGCGCACCCTCTCAACTGAAATGTGCAGTTCGTCTGCAAGCTCCTGCAATGTCGCCTTGTTCTCCTCAAGCCAGCGCTTCTGGATGATGGTTCTGGTGCGGCTGTCGAGCTCATCCAGGGCCTTGCCAAGGCGGTTTAGCTCGAAAGTCTTGTAGTCGTTGTTCTCGAAGGTCTTGGCGAAATTGGAGTTCTCGTCCTCAAGGTAGGCCGCTGGAGCGAAGCTCTGCTTGTCAGATGACGAGTCGTCCTCGCCCTCGTAGCCTATGTCCTGGCCTGCAAGCCTGGTCTCCATCTCGGCGACATCCTTCTCTGAGACGTCGAGATCGCTTGCCACCTTCTCGCGCTCGTCCTGAGTGAACCAGCCCAAGTGCTTCTTGTTCTGCCTGAGCTTGAAGAACAGCTTGCGCTGGGCCTTGGTGGTGGCCACCTTTACCATGCGCCAGTTCTTGATGACGTAGTCGTGGATCTCGGCCTTGATCCAGTGGACGGCGAAAGGGGCGAGGCGTCCTCCGACATCCGGATCGAAGTGCTTGACCGCTTTCATGAGGCCGATGTTGCCTTCCTGGATCAGATCGGCGATCGGCAGCCCGTAGCCTGCGTAGCCGCGGGCGACGCTGACTACCAGGCGCAGGTGCGAGAGCACCAGCTTCCTCGCAGCCTCGATGTCGCCATAGTCGCGCAGGCGCCTTGCCAGGTTGCGCTCGTCTTCCTCCTCGAGCATCGGAACCTGGTTGATGACGCGGACATAGCTCTCAAGGTTCCCGACGGGGGCCAGCATCATCTGCTTCTCGCCCTCGTCCTCCTTGAGCGCCGCGTTCTTGCGGTCTTCTGCCATCATCCTTGAGGCCTCAGCCTATTACTGCGTCTGTGAAGGCCCGCGCGTCGAATGGCCTGAGATCCTCGGCCTTCTCGCCGATGCCGACGAAGCGCAGAGGGATCTTGAACTCGTCGCACAGGGCGTAGACCACGCCGCCCTTGGCGCTGCCGTCGAGCTTGGTGATGGTGATCCCGGTGACCTTCACGGCCTCAGAGAATAGTCTCACCTGCGAGACGGCGTTCTGCCCGGTGGTGGCGTCGAGCACCAGCATCACCTCGTCGGGGGCCGACTCGTCGATCTTCTTCATGACGCGGACGATCTTGCGCAGCTCCTCCATCAGGTTCTCCTTGTTCTGGAGCCTGCCTGCGGTGTCGCAGATGAGCACGTCGGCCTTCCTGGCGATCGCGGAGTTGAGCGCGTCGTAGATGACTGAGGCGCTGTCCGATCCTGTGGCCTGGGCGATCACCGGCACGCTGGCGCGGCGGCCCCATTCCTGGAGCTGCTCGACTGCGGCGGCGCGGAAGGTGTCGCCGGCGGCGAGCATGACCTTGAGGCCCTGGGCGAGGAACTTGCCTGCAAGCTTGCCGATGGTGGTGGTCTTGCCGGCACCGTTGACGCCGACCATGAGGATCACGTAGGGCTTCTTGCCCGACGAGGCGGGATCGAGGGGCTTTGCGCAGGGCTCGACTATCGAGTCTAAGATCTCGCGCAGATTGTCCTTGAGGGCGCCTGCGTCATGGAGATCGCGCAACTTTGACTGCTCGCGCAGCCTCTCGATGACCTTCGAGGTGGTGTCTACTCCCAGATCCGCAGTGAGCAGCGAGGTCTCGAGATCCTCGTAGAGCTCCTCGCTTATCTGCTTGCCGTGGACCAGGGCCTCAAGCCCATAGGAGATGTTCTGGCGGGTGCGTTTTAGCCTCTCAAAGAAGGATGCCTTGGGCTTCTTCCCAGCCTCAGGTGACAGTTCGGCAGCCTCAAGGCTTACTTCAGGCTGCCTTGAGGCTGTGTTTTGGCTGCCTTCGCCATCAGATCCATCGTCCATGGCGGAAGCATCCGCGTTGCTTGAGGTAGGCTCGCTGTTCTTTGCCGCATCGGCTGCCGCCTGCTGGATAGCAGGCTCCTTGGCGGCATCATCTTCGGACTGGGAATCGGCAATGCCTGCTGCGGTTTCGTCTCTTGCGGGCTCCTGAGTCCCCTCGTCTTTGCCAGATCCCTTCTTCTTTCCGAATATGCTGAATATAGACATGCAATCTCCTGATGGCGCCGTAAAAGCTTGTATTGTTCAATTCATGCGATGGCTTGCAGTCTGGCAAGGCCATGCCGCAGCTTGGCATGAACGGCAGTTTAGTCAGGCGCATCATGATTATCAACGGCTTGCCGTATGATTGTGGGAGGCGCCCATGCCGCTTGGCGGACGCCTGTTCAATGATATTGCTTTATGGCGCGTTCCGTCCCTTGCTCGGGCGGTTTTTGCGTGATTTTCGCAGTGGCGCGGGAGGCTAGGACATGGAAGAGGCAAGGAATGCGGTGAGGATCGCAGGCGGGACGCTGCGCGGCAGGATGCTCAGGGTGCTGGATGCGCAGGGGCTCAGGCCGACGCCCGATCGGGTGCGCGAGAGCGTGTTCAACTGGCTTGGCGGCAGCTGCGCGGGCGCGAGGGTGCTCGATCTCTTCGCAGGAAGCGGCGCGATGGGGCTTGAAGCCTACTCGCGCGGCGCCTCCTCGCTCACCTTGGTTGAAAGCAACCCCGAGTGCGCGCAGCTTCTCAAGGATGAGACCTCGGGGATGGACGGCGTCGAGGTGGTTGAAGGCGATGCGCTCTCCTACCTTGAGCGGGCGCAGGGCACCTTCAACTTGGTATTCCTCGATCCTCCCTACAGGTCCGGGCTGCTTGCAAAGGCGCTCAAGATCCTGTCCTCGCGCTGCCTCATCAGCGCCTCGACGTTGCTCTACGTCGAGATGAGCGCCTCGGACTCCATCAGCGTGCCCGGCTACGAGTGCCTGCGCGAGCAGGCATCAGGCCAGGTCAAGTACGCGCTGTGGAAAAAAAGCTCCCTGCTGCTGTAAGCAGCAGGGAGCCTTCCCTAGGATGGATCTTTTGAGGATCAGGCCGGCTTGTAGCCGTTGAAGTCGTACTCAACCTTCATGGTCGCAGGCGACAGGGCGGCTTCCATGCCCTCGACGCACTTGGAGGCGTCGAAGGAGGCGGAGAGCAGCGGCAGCGGGTTGATCAGGCCGCGATCGAGGGCCGACACGACAGCCGGGAACTCGTCGTAGAAGCGGAACACGGAGTGCCACTTGATGCCCTTGACGGCAAACTGGCCGAAGTCCTTAGGCTCGTGGCCGACGCCGTACATGCCGACCTGGGCAATGGTGGCGGTCGGGCGGACCAGCTTCATCAGCTGGGCGCAGGCAAAGCCGTTGCCGGTGGCCTCGATGCCGAGGTCGAAGCTGCCCTTGTGCTCGCACCACTTCTCGATCTGCTCGGCGTTTTCCTTGGAGTTGCAGACCACGTCGGCGCCCATCTGCTGCGCAACCTTGAGGGTCTCGGAGCGGATGTCGATGGCGGTGACGCTGGAGGCGCCGAGGGTCTTGGCGGCGGCGACGCAGAGGCAGCCGATCGGGCCAGCGCCCATCACGACGACGCTCTTGCCCAGCAGGTTGCCCAGGGCGTTGATACCGCTGTAGGCGATCCCCAGTGGCTCGGCGAATGCGCCGACCTCAGGCTTGAGGTTGTGCACGACGCCGCACTGAGTCTCGTGGACGGTCACGTAGTCGGCGAACAGGCCGGTGGTGTGCGGGAACAGCGCAGCCGATCCCAGGTGCTGCACGTGCTCGCAGTAGGTGTACATGTGGCGCTGGCAGTAGTAGCACTTGAAGCAAGGGCGGGCAGGCCTCATGACGACCATGTCGCCCTTCTTGACGGTGGTGACCTCGGGGCCGACTTCCTCGACGATGCCGCAGCCTTCGTGGCCGATGGTCAGGGGCTCCCTGACGACGATCGCGGAGCCGTTGCTGCCCTGGGTGTAGTAGTGCTGATCGGAGCCGCAGATGCCGCCGGTGAGCATCTTGACGATCACTTCATGCGGATCGTTGATCTTTGCATCGGGAACATCCTCAAAGCGGAGGTCCAGCTTCTTGTGAAGAACAATGGCTTTCATCTTGTTGCGTCCTATCCTGATTGGTTGGCTAGTTAGATGTTATTGGTAACACTGATGCTGATTTTAGAGCACGCGGGGGTGAAAAAACGGTATTGGAAGCAGGATATTTGGGTATCGGGTAGATTTGCAACATGGATCAAAAATACGGTCATACGCTGGAATTTGATCTGGTATATCAGGGTTCATCAAAGACGCATTTGACCATGATGCTTGGATCCAAGAGCGCCTTTCAGCGCTTCTGGCGGTTCTCCTGGATGAGGGTGCGGTGCCTGACTTGGGCGGCGATGCCCGCCTGGTTGAAGCGGTCTGCAAGCTGCTGGGCGATGTAGACGCTGCGGTGGCGTCCGCCTGTGCAGCCTATGGCCACGGTGAGGTAGCTGCGGTTGCTCTTCTCGATGCTCGGAAGCCAGGTCGAGAGCAGGTTGTAGAGCATGTCGGCGTAGCGATCGACCTCTGGGTGATCGTGGAAGAAGCCGATGACTGGCTGGTCAAGGCCGGTGTAGTTGCGCAGCTCCTTTTTCCAAAAAGGGTTTGGCAGGAAGCGCGAGTCAAAGACGAAATCGGCGTCCATAGCGATGCCGTCCTTGAAGCCGAACGACTCGAAGATTATGACGAGCTTCTTCTCGGGCTTGCCCTGGACGAGCACGGTGATCTGCCTTGCAAGCTCGTGGATCGAGATGTTGGTGGTATCGATCCGAAGGTCGGCCACCGAGGAGATGCGCATGAGCATGTCGCTCTCGCGGCTTATCGCCTCGTCGAGCGAGAGTGACTTGCGCGATAGCGGGTGCAATCTCCGCGACTCGGAGTAGCGGCGCACCAGGGCCTCGTCGCTGGCGTCGAGGTAGATGATGGTCGAGCGGATGTCCGGATCGTGGCGCGCCGAGCGGTAGAGCTCGCTCACCAGCGCCTGATCGCGCTCGCCTGAATGGAGGATGGTGCGGATGTCGATGGATACGGCGAGCTTGGGGTAGTGCTCCTTGGCCAATTTGATAAGCTTGCCCAGGAACACCACCGGCAGGTTGTCGATGCAGTAGAAGCCGAGGTCTTCGAGCACCCTCAGCGCGACGGTCTTCCCCGAGCCCGAGCGGCCGGAAATGACGAACAGCTGAACATTTCCCATCTCAAAAGGAGATCATTCCTCTGCGCCTTCGCCTGCGCGGCTGGCCATTGAATCCAGCATCGCCTCGGCTTGTCCGAGCAGCTTTCTGATCTTCCAGTCCTCGTTTCTGGCAAGCCTGAGCGAGTTGAGCAGATCCTGGTTTGAAAACACTCCGGTGATGTTCTGCAACAGCTGCGACACGGCGTCGCAGTCCTCGTCCTCGCCCACGAACAGAGTATAAGCGATATCTATGCTCTGAGGGTCCGCGTCAATGGAACTGAACGAGACCGGTGCATCGAGGATGCTCATGATCCCAAGCGTCCTGCTTATCCCCGGGACTGCGGCGTGCGGCAGCGCGATGCCGCTGTAGAAGACCGTGGTCCCGTACTCCTCTCGGGCGTTGAGCGCGCGGATGAGCGTGCTGCTGTCGGCCTTGAGCACGGCAGAGGCGCAGTCGGCTATCTCCTCGAACAGCCGCTTGCGGCTGAAGCAGAACAGCGGCGACAGCACCAGTGACTCAGACAGGATCTTCACTTGAGCCCTCCAGATACGGCGATGCCCCGCAACAGGCGGGGCATCCCATCATCTCACAAACAGGAGATCATTCCTGCTTGAGCTTTTCCTTGTACTTGACCAGCTGGCGGTCGACCTTGTCGATGAGGCCGTCGATCGCAGGGTACATGCTTTCTGCTTCCGCCTCAGTGTGGAGGTTTCCGCCGGCAACTGCCACATCAGCCTTGGCAATGTGGGTGAGGTTGTCGACAGTCAAGGTGACGGTGATTGAAGTGACCAGCTCCCCCTTGCGCTCGAGCTTCTTGAACTTGTCGTTTACATAGTCCTTGAGAGCGTCAGTGAGCTTGATACCCACGCCTTGTACTTTCAACTGCATATTTCGTCCTTAATCCGGCTTTGCCGAATGGCGGTATTAACGCTGCCTTCACAGCAGCTTCAATTTCATAATAAGGTCTGTGCGGCTGGCTTTCAAAGCCATTGATCAAAAATTGCGCCAGTGCTGTCTGAAATTGTGACCGGCGCTTGATTGCAGTGCGCAGATCAGCCAAGGCGCTTGCGCTGGGAGGAGGAGGCGATCCCCAGGACATCGCGGTACTTGGCCACGGTGCGCCTGGCGACTTGGAAGCCCTCCTTGGAGAGGATGTCGGCTATCTTGCTGTCAGAGAGCGGCTTGACCGGGTTCTCCGATCCCACGAGCTCCTTGATCCTCGCGCGGATGGCGGTCGATGAAACAGCGTCGCCGCTTTCAGAGCCCAAACTCGATGAGAAGAAGTACTTGAGCTCGTAAGTGCCGCGCGGCGTGGACATGTACTTGCCCGTGGTGATCCTCGAGACCGTGGACTCGGAGAGGCCGACCTTGTCGGCGACGTCGTTTAGGATCATCGGGTGCATGCCCGATTCGCCGCGGGCCATGAAGTCCTGCTGCCCTTCGACTATGGCCGAGGCGACCTTGAGCAGCGTGCTGTTGCGCTGCTCGATGCTGTTTAGAAGCGATCGGGCGTCCTGCTCGCAGTTCTTGAAGAAGGCGCGGTCGCGCTCGTTGGTGACCTTGCTTGCCATCTCCATGATCTTCTTGTCAAAGCGCACGCGCGGGAGCACGCCGTCGATGAGGTGGGCAACGTATTTGCCGCCTTCCTTAACCACCCTGACCTCGGGGATTATGAAGTCGGACTTCTCGCGGTTTGAATAGGTCCAGGGGCGGGGGTTGAGCGACTGGATGAGATCCAGGGCCTCCTTGAGCTGCGGCTCCTTGACGTGGAGCTTGGAGCAGAGGGTGCGGAAGTCCCTCACCGAGAGCTCGCGCAGGTAGGAGGAGACGATGCGCAGCGCGTTGTCGCGCGCAGGGGATGGATCCTTTGCCTCAAGCTGGATCTGCAGGCACTCCTGAACCGAGCGCGATCCCACGGCCAGCGGATCGTAGTGCTGCACGAGTTTGAGCACGCTTTGGACGTCGTCCTCGGTGATGGCCGCGTAAGAGGCGCCCGCGGCTGCGGCGATGTCGGAGAGCGGCTCCTTCAAGTAGCCCGAGTCGTCGATGCCGTCGATGATCGCCTCGGCTATGGCGCGGTCGCGTCCTTCAAGCGGGGAGAGGTTGAGCTGCCACATCAGGTGGTCGCGCAGGCTCTCGGTGGTGTGGCCTTCATATGGAGTGTCGGTGACCGGGCCCTGGGACCTGCGGGTTCCTGCAGAGAGGCTGTCGGTGTCGTGCATCCCCTCGGCTGCCACCTGCTTGGGCGACTCTGAGGAGAAGTTCATCAAGGGAGTGCTGTCGCTCAAGTCCGAGGAGACCTGCTGGGCCTTTACCGACGAGTCGTCGTCGAAGGGGTTGAAGCTTGACGTGCCGTCGTCCTGATCATCGGGGATCGGGGTGCTTGAGCCCTCGTCGCCCACCACCTTGAGCAGCGGGTTCATCTCGGCCTTCTGCTCTATCTCCTGGGCAAGCTCGAGCGTGGGGAGGTGCAGCAGCTTGATGGCCTGCTGCATCTGCGGGGTCATGACAAGGCGCTGGCTCTGGTTCTGGACCAGCTGCATCGAGTTGTTGAATCCCGCCATCGCTATCTCCTGATCCTCCTCGGATTGTCCTCTTGCGTTGTGCTAGATGGTGAAGTCGTGGCCGAGGTACACGTCCTTCACCTTGTCGTTGCTCTGCACCTCTTCAGGCGTGCCCTGGGCGATGAGCTCGCCGTTGCTCACGATGTAGGCGCGCTCGCACACGCCCAGGGTCTCCCTCACGTTGTGGTCGGTGATGAGGATCCCGATCCCGCGCTCCTTGAGGTGGGTGATGATGTTCTTGATCTCGGAGACCGAGATCGGGTCGACGCCGGCGAATGGCTCGTCGAGCAGGATGAACTTCGGCTCGGCTGCGAGGGCGCGCGCGATCTCGACGCGGCGGCGCTCGCCGCCTGAAAGCGACATGCCCAGGTTGTCGCGCAGCGGCGCGACGTTGAACTCCTCGAGCAGGCGGTTGACCTTGTCGATGCGCTCCTGGCGCGAAAGGCCGTGCCTCAGCTCCATGACGCCCATGAGGTTCTGCCAGACGGTGAGCTTCCTGAAGATCGAGTTCTCCTGCGGCAGGTAGCCGATGCCGGCGCGGGCGCGCATGTGCATGGGCAGGGCGGTGATGTCCTTGCCGTCAAGCAGGATCTGCCCGCCCTCCGAGGAGATGATCCCGACGATCATGTAGAACGAGGTGGTCTTGCCCGCGCCGTTGGGGCCGAGCAGGCCGACTATCGAGCTGCTCTGGACGCTGATGCTGACGTCCTTGACCACGGTGCGGTTGCGGTAGGTCTTCTTGAGGTGGTTGGCGCACAGCTCGCTCATTTGGCATCACCGCCCTTGTTGCCGCCGTTGTCCGACTTCATCTCCTGCGGGATGAAGGTGCTGTGCACCCTGCCGTCCTCGCTGTTGGTGTTGTTGGCCTTCATCTTCTGGGTGTTGAAGTTGTACTCGATGTGGTTTCCCGAGACGTGCGACTCGCCCTGCCACACCGTGGCGTTGCCGGTGAGCACGATGTCGCCAGTCTGGGGATAGTAGTTGAGCACGGCTGACTCGGACCTCAGGATCTTGCCGTTGTCCAGCAACTGCTTGAACTTGACTGGCTTGCCCCAGGAGTTGACCTCCTTGACCTCGTTCTTGTCGTCGCGGACGATCTCGGCCTTGTCGGCGAAGACCTCGATGGATCCCTGGGTGGCGTGCACGCGCTCGATGAAGTAGAGCTTGTTGGCCTGGAAGTCGGCAAGCTGCTGCACCGACTCGACGTTCAATGGCTTGTCGGTGTCGTCCTTGAGCGCAAGGGCGGTCATAGGAAGCAGGAGCGCCGCGAGGCTACCTGCTGCCGCTGCCAGCGCGGTTGTAGTACGTAGAATGGACATTGTCGCTGAATCTCATGATTTTATTATTGCTGTCGTACGAGAACCCGGTGCCGGAGTCAACCCATCCGTCCCCGTAGATGGTGGTGGGATCGGGGCTCGTGATGAACCCGGTCTTGAGGTCGTAGTGCAGCGTTGCCGTCGTGAACTTGCGCACCGAGCTCCCATCGTGCTCCGGCACTCCGACGACGTCGCCCTTCATGTCTACGAAGTCGCCGTCGCGGGCCTGCCCTTCCTTCGAGCTCACCGTCCAGATCTCCTGCTTGCCTGACGACGAGGTGCGGTATGAGCGGACGATCGGGTTTTGGAAGCTGTAAAGCTTGTCCTTCTCGTGGAACACCGCCAGATCGGCCTTGAGCGAGCGGTAGAGCTTGCCGTCATGCGAGTAGAGCTTTCCAAGGAATCCGTGCGAGGTGTAGGTGCCCTTGTCGGGAAGCGCCTGCTGGCTCTTGGGCGACAGCAGGCCGCTGTAGAGGTAGAGCAGCCCGGATGCCGCAGCAAACAGCAGCGCAAATAAGGCGTTCTTGGCGTAGGAGGTCATTTGAGCAGCTTTCCGGACGGATCCATGGCGCCCTTGGCCATCATGATGAGGTCGCAGATCTCGCGCACCGCGCCGCGGCCGCCTGCCACGTGCAGCGGCAGGTCGACGAAGCGGCGGATGTAGGGGTGGGCGTCCAAGGGGCAGGCGGAGATCCCGGCGCGGCTGAACATCGGCAGGTCGTTGAGGTCGTCGCCCACCGCGGCGCTCTCCTCCACTGAGATCCCAAGCTGCTCCTGCAGCGCCCTGGCCGGCTTGTCCTTGATGCCCTGGCCCTGAATCACGTGCTTGATCCCGCACTCCCGGCAGCGGCGCTCGGTCAGGCGCGCCTCCCTGCCGGTGATCACCGCGACGACGCAGGAAGTGGTGCGCTGGAGCTGGACGATGCCAAGGCCGTCCTTCGTGCAGAACTTCTTGAACTCGCCATCGCCGTTGTCGAGGTAGACGCCGCCGTCGGTGAGCGTGCCGTCTACATCGAGCATCAGCAAGCGGATCCTGGAGAGGCGCTCCAGCATCTCAGGCGCCACGGGTCCGTAGATCGTCTCGGTGTGGATTGCGCTTGCCATCTGCCAGGTACCTCCGTCATGCGGGCCGTTTACATCCAAGCTCCGAGCCCGCGATCTGCCAAAATTCCATTTACACGGTAAACTATGCCTGATTATAGCAATTTAAGCAGGCGCCCATGCCGCGCATGGGCGCCGGGCCGTTTACCGGAGCTAACAGATGCCAAAAGACGGCGGAAGCATAGTCCAGATCCGCGACCTGTCCTTCTCCTATTCGGGAAAGCAGATCTACAAGGGGCTGACCGTTGATTTCCCCCGCGGCAAGATCACCGCGGTGCTGGGGCCGTCGGGCACCGGCAAGACCACGGTGCTCAGGCTGATCGGGGCGCAGTTGCGCCCCGACAGCGGAACCGTGCTCTTCGACGGAACGGACATGAACTCTCTCTCTCGCCGCCAGCTCTACTCGGTGCGCAAGAAGATGAGCATGCTCTTCCAAAGCGGCGCCCTCTTCCAGGATATGACGGTCTACGAGAACACCGCCTTCCCGCTTCAGGTCCACACCAAGCTGCCTTCTGAGATCATCCACGACATCGTGACGATGAAGCTCGAGTCCGTGGGCATGCGCGCGGCAGCGGACCTCTATCCTGCCGAGCTCTCAGGAGGCATGGCCCGCCGCGCCGCGCTGGCCCGTTCGATTGCGCTCGACCCCGAGCTCATCATGTACGACGAGCCCTTCGTCGGCCAGGATCCGATCACCAAGGGCGTGCTGGTCGAGCTCATCGCCGACCTCAACTCCTCGCTGGGGCTCACCTCGATCGTGGTCACCCACGACGTGAGGGAGATCATGGACGTCGCCGACTACGTGGTGATCCTCGCCGAGGGCGCGGTGCTCGGTCAGGGCACGCCCGACGAGATCCGCTCCAGCAAGGATCCGCGCATAGTCCAGTTCATAAACGGCGATTATGACGGCCCGTATGCCTTCCACCTCAAAGGCAGCGGCGACTACCTGGAGGAGCTGTGATGGCTGATTTCCTGGGATTCCTTGGCAGGTACTTCCTAAAGAGGGTTGCTGCCCTGGGCAGATCGTTCCTGATGATGGTGAACGCGCTTTGCGCCAGGCCCGACTTCAAGCGCCACTCGATCCTGCTGGTACGCGAGATCTACTTCATCGGCGTGCAGTCGGTGATCATCATCATCGTCTCGGGGCTGTTCATTGGCATGGTGCTGGGGCTGCAGGGATTCAATATCCTCAAGGACTTCATGGCGACCGGATCGCTGGGCACCCTGGTGGCGCTGGCCATCATCAGGGAGCTCGGCCCGGTCGTGGCCGCGCTGCTCTACGCAGGCCGCGCAGGCTCCGCGCTCACCGCCGAGATCGGGCAGCTCAAGGCCTCCGAGCAGCTCTCGGCCATGGAGATGATGGCCGCCGACCCGCTGCACCGCGTCATCGCCCCGAGGTTCTGGGCCGGCGTCATCAGCCTGCCGGTGCTCTCGCTGCTGTTCACGCTCGTCGGGATCTACGGCGGCAAGTTCGTCGGCGTCGACTGGCTCGGCCTCGACGACGGGATTTTCTGGTCGGCCATGCAGGGCAGCGTCGACCTGCTTGACGATCTGGTGCCCATGGTGGTCAAGTCGGTGGTCTTCGCCATCGTCTGCACCTGGATAGCCCTGTTCAACGGCTATGACTGCCGGCCGACGTCGGCCGGCATCAGCGCTGCGACCACTGCTACCGTGGTCCAGTCGTCGCTGGCCGTGCTGGGGCTTGATTTCGTGCTCACCGCATTGATGTTCTGAGAGGGTTTATGAAGTATCTGAAGACAGAGATAGCCGTTGGGTTTTTCGTCCTGGCGGGCATAATCGCGGCCGTGGTCCTGTCGCTCAAGGTCGCGGGGCTGGTGCTCAACAGCGACTCCGACGTCTACACGCTCCACGCCAAGTTCGACAACATCGGCTCGCTCAAGCTGCGCGCCCCCGTCAAGATCGGCGGCGTGCTGGTGGGCCGCGTGTCGGCCATCAGGCTCGATCCCAAGAACATGACCCCGGTCGTGGACATGGAGATCCAGGCCTCGTGCGACAAGCTCTCCAGCGAGTCGCGCGCGTCGATCCAGACTGCCGGCATCATCGGCGAGCAGTACATCTCCATCACCCCGGGCTTCTACGATGAGGATGCGGGTACCACCTACCTCAAGAACGGGGACTACTTCGAGGACACCGGCTCGGCGCTGGTGCTCGAGGACCTCATCGGAAAATTCCTCTACAGCGCCGGATCCTCGTCCAAGAAGGACGATGGAAAGGACGGAGCTGAGGCTCAAAAGTAATTGTTTTGAAGGAGGGCGCCTGAAAGGGCGCTTACGCACATGAAGAAATTCATCGCAGGACTAATGGTGGCCGCGGCGGCATTGTTCTCCGCAGCCTCGTTTGCAGCCGAAAACCCGTACGAAGTGGCAAATTCCGTCGCCGCCAAGACCTTCGGCGATCTCAAGGCCAGCAAGGACAAGCTCTCCGATCCGTCGGTGGTCAATGGCATCATCCAAAACGACCTGATGCCTTACGTCGACGTGCGCTACGCCGCCTACAAGGTCATAGGACCCTCGCTCAAGGAGACCACCAAGGAGGAGCGCGACCAGTTCACCGCCGCCTTCGGCGACTACCTGATGCGCTCGATGTCAAACGCCATCGGCAAGTACACCAACCAGGAGCTTGAGAACAGCCCAGTCTCGCAGGTCTCAGACTCCGACAACATCGTCCCGGTCAAGTACACCGTCAAGACCCCGGGCCAGGCCGACATCTCCTTCATCATCAAGATGCGCTTGAACCGCAAGACCGGCGAGTGGAAGGCCTTCGACCTCATCGCCGAGAATGTCTCCATCCTCGACTCCAAGCAGGCCGAGCTCTCCCCGATCATCAAGTCCAAGGGCATCAAGGCCGCGATCACCGCGCTCGAGCAGAACAAGGCGGGCAAGTGACGGTGCGCCATTTCGACAAGCTCACGGTGGACACCGTGCCTGAGCTGTGGAAGCAGCGCAGTGGGATCTTCAGCGGGGATGGAGCCGACCTCTCGGGGGCCGAGATCGACTCGGCCGGAGTGGCCTTCCTTGTGCGCTGGGCCAAGAGCCTGCACGGCGGGAAGCTCAAGCTTGCAGGCTGCAGCCCAGATCTGCTCAAGCTCATCTCCATCTTCGAGCTCAAGCCGCTGTTTGAGGAGGCCTGATGTCAGATCAAATCCAGCATTTCGAGGGCTTTGACGAGGAGCCTGACGAGGAGAGCCGCAGCGCGCGCAAGCGCGGGGCGCAGAAGATCCGCCGCGAGATCGAGGATGTGGCCGACTTGGGCGACCAGGCATTCAAGGCCATGAGGCTCGATCCTGCCGTGCGCGATGCCATCGCGCAGGCGCGTGCGATGAGGCCGCGCAGCGACGAGCGCCGCCGCCAGCTCCAGTACGCCGCAAGGCTCCAGCGCGCAGTCGCGGTGCAGGATCTCGGAGAGCAGATGGCCTCGCTTGGCGCCTCTTCCAAGGAGGATCCCGACACCATGCGCTTTGAAAGGCTCCGCTCAGAGCTCATCTCTCAGGGCGTGGGCGCGGTGAACGCGCTGTGCGGCCTGTGCCCCGAGCTTGACCGCAAGAAGCTCATGTCATTGGTCCGCAAGGCCAAGGATGAGGCCAGGGCCGAGGAGGAGGCAGGCGGCGCCGGCGCCGTCGGCGGCAAGGCCCCCAAGCCAGGGCAGCGCAAGCTCTACCGCTACATCAAAGAAGAGATCCGCAAGGCCGGGATCAAGGTTCCGGACAGCCTGGTGCAGAAAGCCCAGGGCTGAGAGCTGTCATAGGGAAATCGCAGGAGGCGGGCATTGCCCGCCTCCTGCTTGCCTGGTGTATAGAAAAAGGCCGCAGAGTAAAAAAACGCCGGCTAACAGCAAGCTGGCCGGCGCACTCCTTAAGTTTTATTCATTTTCCGCCGCTTGCGGTTCCGCCCACGGTGATGGAGTCTATCTTCAAGGTGGGGATGCCTATGCCAACGGGCACGCTCTGCCCGGCCTTGCCGCACATCCCTATGCCGTTGTCGAACTTGAGGTCGCATCCTACCATCGAGACCTTCTTCATGACGTCGGGGCCGTTGCCGGTGAGCGTCGCGCCCTTGATGGGCGCGGCCACCTTGCCGTGCTCGATGAGATAGGCCTCGGAGGTCGAGAACACGAAGTTGCCGTTGGTGATGTCGACCTGGCCGCCCTTGAAGTTCGTCGCGTAGATCCCGTGATCGACGCTCCCTATGATCTCCTCGGGCGAGTACTTGCCCGGCATCATGAAGGTGTTGGTCATGCGCGGCATCGGCAGGCAGCTGTAGCTCTCCCGGCGGCCGTTGCCTGTGGGCTTCATCTTCATGAGCATCGCGTTCTGGCGATCCTGCATGTAGCCCCTGAGGATCCCGTTCTCAATGAGCACGTTGCGCGCCGTCGGCGTCCCCTCGTCATCGAAGGTGAGCGAGCCGCGGCGCTCGGGGATGGTGCCGTCGTCGCAGATGGTGCAGGCGTCGGAGGCCACCTTCTTTCCGATGAGCCCGGTGAAGGCCGAGCTGCCGGTGCGGTTGAAGTCGCCCTCAAGCCCGTGGCCCACGGCCTCGTGCACCAGGACGCCTGGCCAGCCGGCGCCGAGCACCACGGTCATCGCCCCTGCCGGGGCGGGGATTGCCTCGAGGTTCAAGGCCGCGGTGTGCACGGCCTCGCGCGCGACGCGCGCGATGTTCTCATCGGAGATGATCCTGCCTGGCATGAAGGCGCCGCCGCAGGCGGCGAAGCCGTCCTCGCGGCGGCCCTTGCTCTCGAGCACCACGCTCACCGACAGGTGCACCGAGGGCTTGATGTCGCAGGAGACGCGGCCGTCCGTGTCCATGACTATTACGGTGCGGTGGGAGCAGGAGAACGAGGCCATGACGCGGGTCACGCGCGGATCGGCCGCGCGGGCCTCGCGATCGACCGTCTCGAGCACGCGGATCTTCTCCCGTCTGGGAATGGCCATGAGCGGATCGTCGCTCTGGTAGAGCGGCTTGTGGGGGATCAAGGACGGGGTCACGCAGGCCTTGAAGCTTGCATTTGCCGAACTTATGGTGCGGGCGGCCCTGCAGGCCTCGTCAAGCGAGGCGGCGTCGAGCACGTCGCTGTAGGCAAAGCCGGTTTTGCCGCCGATGACCGAGCGCACGCCGACGCCCTGGGCGATGTCGAACGATCCTGCGTTGACGATCCCCTCCTCAAGCGAGAAGCCCTCGCTTGCGGCGCGTTCGAAGAACAGATCGCCAAAATCGGTCCTGCGCTCAAGCAGGATCCCAAGGGACTTCGCCGCCCTGTCCAAATCAAGATCCGAGTCCGAGAAAAGCTTGTCTTGTGCAAGCTTGCCGATGTCTTCCATTTCCTTACTTCCCGAAAACCTCAATCCCGCAGGATCCAAGCACCTGCGCCGCTTCGCATAGCGGCAACCCGACAACCGAGGTGTAGGAGCCGCAGATTGAGCGCACGAGGAACGCTCCGCGCCCCTGGATGGCATAGCCTCCGGCCTTGTCAAAGCCCTCGCCGGTTTTTGCGTAATCCTCGAGCACGCGCTCAGGGAAAGACCCAAACTCGACTTTTGTCCTGACCACGAGGCGGATCCAGCGGCCCTGCGGCGCAGGAGCATAGGCGGCAAGGCCCGTGTAGACGTCGTGGGCGCGGCCGTTCAAAGCCCTAAGGCAGCAGAGCTCGCGCTCAAGCGCAAGCGGCTTTCCAAACACCTCGCCGCCCAGCGCCACCACCGTGTCGCATCCGAGCACCACGGCATCAGGCCGCCTGGTTGCAACGATGGACGCCTTCTCAAAAGCGAGCCTTTCGGCTAGATCCTCCGGGCTTTCGCCTTCCCTGCGCGCCTCGTCGGCATCGGCAGGTAGCACCTCGAAATCCTTGCAGATTAGGGAGAGCAGCTCGCTGCGCCTGGGCGATCCCGAGGCCAGGATGAGCTTTAGCGCAAAGCCTGGTTCAGTCCTCTCCATCAGCCTCGCCTTCCTTGCTCAAATCCGGCTTGACCGCCAGATCGACAAGCAGCCGGAAAGGGAGCCACAGCGCTGCGAGCAGCAGCGCGGGGATGATGAAGTTGGCTTCGTAGGCGCTCTGCCCCAACATGTGAGCCAGCCAGTAGCAGGTGACGCTCACTATGAGGTTGACGATGCCGACGATGAGGGCCTGCTGCCAGTAGGAATAGCGGCGGAAGCTCTCAAACTGCGAGCTTATGAGGTAGACCTGCGAGCACAGCGCCAGCGCGTTGATCCCAAGCGGGGCGCCCTGCAGGAGGTCGATGGAGAGGCCTGCGAGCAGCGAGAGCTCGATGGAGAAGCGCAGCCGCGCCACCGCCGCATAGTAGACGAGTACGAGCGCCGCAAACTCGGGCTTCTGCTCGTCGATGAAGTCCCCAAGCGAGGCGATCTCGAGGATCACCGACACCAGCAGCGCGGCCAGGAGGGCCGAGGCCTGGGGGCCTGAGCGGCGCTTCTTGCCATTTGGCATGGCGGTCATTGGGCGCCTCCGTTCCCAGGCTGTCCCTGGGCAGGCGCGCCGGCCGCCTCGGCGGCGTCCTGGCCGTTGGTGGTGATGTCGCCGCTCATGTGGGGCTGCTCCTTGGACATCGACTCGATGAGGTCGCGGATGCGGTTCTGCCTCAATATGACCTTGCCGTCGGTGCGCTCCTTGGCGATGACCTTGTCGTCAGGCTCCTCGTAGTCGCTGCGCTGGTACCAGAGGAGCAGCACGTAGCGCATCTTGCTGGCGTCGACTATGGGCTTGGCCTTGATGAAGGCGAAGGGCTGTGATTCGTTGAAGCCAACCGAGGTCACGGTGGCCACCGGGTAGCCTTCCGGGAAGACCCCGCCTAAGCCCGATGTCACCAGCAGATCGCCTGCCTTGAAGTCCGAGCTGCGCGGCACGTTGTTGATCAGCAGCTCGTCCGAGGATCCGTCGCCGCTTGCGATGGCCCTGATCTGGTTGCGGTCGTTGACCACCGGGACCGCGCTGTTGGGATCTGAGAGCAGCAGCACGCGTGAGAAGGCGTAGTTGACCGAGATGACCTGCCCTACGAGGCCTGAGTCCGAGATCACCGGCATCCCCACGTAGACGCCTGATCCGGTGCCGCGGTTTATGACGACGCGGCGCTGGTAGACGTCCGAGGCCACGTCGACCACCTCGGCGAACAGGCGCTTTGAAGTGCGGTGCACCGGCGAGTTGAGCAGGCGGCGCATCGCCTCGTTCTCGGTCTCAAGCGACTTGAGCCTCAGGATGTCGGCGCGCTGGATGTAGTTCTCGGCCGAAAGCCTCTCATTCTCGGCCATCAGCTCGTTGCTGCTCTTCAAGTGGTTTGAGACGTACTTGGTGACCTTGTGAGGGGAGTCGGCGAAGGCGAGGATGGGGTAGAGCGCAGTCTCGAGGTAGTATCGGAAGTCGTTCAAGGCCTTGGAGCGGACGTCCACGGCCATGATCACCAGGCACAGCAATGCCGCCGTGGCGAAACGGATGTGGATGAGGTAGTTTTTGCCGCGTTCAGGCTTGCCCAATGGCGGACTCCGGAGTCATGCAATCGGCAGGCCTCCACGCCTTGAAGGGGCGGAGGCCTGCGGGGCCACCTAGGGTGGCGTCAGTCGAAGATCTCGTTGTCAGGCTGCGAGTCGTACATCTCCAGGGCCTTGCCGCCGCCCCTGGCGACGCAGGTGAGCGGATCATCGGCGATGACCACCGGGATGCCGGTCTCCTCGCGGAGGAGCTTGTCGAGGTTGTGGAGCAGCGCGCCGCCGCCTGAGAGCACCATGCCGTGCTCGTAGATGTCGGAGGCCAGCTCGGGAGGCGACTTCTCCAGGGCGGTCCTGACCGCGTTGACGATGCCCTTGATCGGATCCGACAGCGCCTCGAGGATCTCGTTTGAATTTAAGGTGAATGAGCGGGGCACGCCCTCGACCACGGAGCGGCCGCGGACCTCCTCCTCGTGCATCTCCTGCTCGGCGTAGGCCGAGCCGATGTCGATCTTGACCTTCTCGGCAGTGGCCTCGCCGATCTCGTAGCGCTTGGTGTTGCGCACGTAGTCGATTATGGCCTGATCGAAGCGGTTGCCGCCGATGCGGACCGAGCTCGAGTAGACAATGCCGTTGAGCGAGATGATGGCGACTTCGGTGGTGCCGCCGCCGATGTCCACGATCATGGAGCCTGCGGCCTCGGAGACCGGCAGGCCGGCGCCGATGGCGGCTGCCATCGGCTCGGTGATCAGGAACACCTCGCTGGCGCCTGCGCCCTCGACGGACTCGCGGATGGCGCGGCGCTCGACCTGGGTCGCGCCGCAGGGCACGCACACCAGGACCCTCGGGGAGGGCTTGAAGGGGATGTAGTGGGACCCGCTGAGCACCTTGTCGATGAAGTACTGGAGCATCTTCTCGGTGTACTGGAAGTCGGCGATGACGCCGTCCTTCATCGGGCGGATCACTTCGATGTTGTCGGGGTTGCGTCCGAGCATTTCCTTCGCGGCGCGGCCCACGGCGTCGACCTTGCGCTGCGCCCCGCCGGTGCGGTCGATCTTGACGGCGACGACGGAGGGTTCGTTGAGGACGATGCCCTTGTTCTTGACGTACACAAGTGTGTTGGCAGTTCCCAGATCTATGGAGAGATCATTCGAGAACACGCTGCGTAATTTTTTGAACATTTTCTTAGGAGCCAGAATATCTTGATGGCGCATGAGGCCACGGGCAGAAACTTGTGGAAGTATAGCACAGCGCCTTGTCGCAAATGAGCCGCAAGCCGCGTGCGTACGGCCAAAAAACCGAGCCGATCCAGATCACGGTTTTTCAACCGCTGACTGACCGGCCTTCCGACAGCAAGCCTGCCGGGCGTTCTTTGAAAACCAGG
>CACYPI010000022.1:33571-34071 GCA_902776275.1 uncultured Aeromonadales bacterium | reverse complement strand
CACGGAACTGCTTCCAAGCACGCTGGTAGTTCTGCCCTGCATTGGCAATGGACTGCGCATCGATATCGGGATGCCGGAGCCATGGATAACGGTCTTTCAATGCTGTTACCGTGCGGATTCGCTCGCGCAGTGCCTCGATGCGCTTCTCGATGAAGTCGATGTAGATGCTCCGCCTGCCAAATCGTGCGATCTCCTTGTTCACAGCAACATGTTCGTTGTAGACGCAGCGTGCCGCATCCGCATTGCGTCGAATCATTTCTTTCTGTTGCCGGCTGGGGTAGATGCGGACCTTCAGGCCGTAATGACAGGCATAATCCGCCATCTTCTTATGCTCTATTTTATTCGCCTCCTTCCTACTTCTATTATACAACATATGAGAATGCCTAACAAGCAATATATCGCTATAATAAAAGGAAAGGAGCGCGATACACATGAAACGAAAAGAGCGCATCCCAGATGCAATCTATGAGCGTGGATATGTCTACAATTTCCATTTTCAT
>CACYPI010000022.1:0-33521 GCA_902776275.1 uncultured Aeromonadales bacterium | reverse complement strand
TCGCAAAATACATCCAGAATCAGTATTCCAAGTGACTACCGTTGCGGCCATTCCTCTCCTGACTGAAGTGAGAAGATTCCTGGCCGCATTTTTATTGAAATCGTTGGACTGATGATACACACGGCTAAGGTTACCATCCTCACGTGGAAAGCCCCTCAACGCCCATTTGGAGCGTATAGCCTACGGCATCGTTTTCTCTCTCCAAGTCCTAAGCCCAAAGTATAGGCCGGGGTTTGGGTCAGTCCTAAATTCTGTGTGGCGCCTCATGCCTGATCCCCTTGTGTGACGAGTCGATCAGCTTCAAAAAGAAATACTCGTCATCCGGGAGGCCGTAGCTGTTGCGCCTCAGTGTCTTTGTCCTCTGGTTTATTCCCTCGAGCTTGCTGTTGGTCACCTTGTAATCGGCGAACGTCGCAATCCCGTCCAAGTGCCCGCCCAGCAGCCTGGCAAACCAGAGGAAGCGCCTGTTGCCGGTTGACTCGCACTTGCTGATGATGTTCTCGATCTGCCGCCTCATGTCCTCTGCGTCAGGGGCCTCGTACGCATCGCGCAGGGCCTCCTTGCACCAGTCGATCATGAACAGCAGCTCGTTGCTCCTTATGAGCTCGTCGTAGCGCTCCTCCCGGTTGCCATTGCGCGTTGAGGGCGGGATGTTGAACAGCTCCGAGCCCTTGCCGATGATCTTGCCCGCCTCCTGATCCTTCTGGCGCATCGTTTCGCGCGAGGACATCAGCAGGTACTTGGCGTGCTTGAGCCTGGCGGCCTCGTCTTCCTTCCCCTCGGCAGTGAGCTCCTTGATCATGTCCTTGCGCACCTCGTTGGCCACCTTGTCGTTGAAGTTCTTGACAATGTGGAAGCGGTCGTAGACCGCCTTGATGTGCGGGCACCTCTCCTGGAAGGCGTCGATGAAGTCCGAGTTCATGTCGCACGACACGGCCTCGACCTTCGACATCCACTCCAGGCCGACATGCTCTATGAATCCGTAGACCACTTCCTTCTTTTTGCCCTTGGCGATCCAGAGGATCACGCCGGTGTCCATGTCGATGATCACCGTGGCGTACTGGTGACCCTCGTGGAGCAGGAACTCGTCAATTCCAAGGATGCGCGCCTGCCTTTCCGGCTTCTTGAGCACGCGCCTGCCGTCCTTTCCCGGCTCCACGTAATAGCGCTCCAGGCGCTACTTGTCGATCTCCTTGACCACGTTCTTTCCGAGGCCCGTGATCTCGGCTGCCGACTTCAGCGTGCCGCCTTCCTCGAGCAGCGCCTCCGTGTACTCCTCGAGCTTCCTGGTGATCATGTGGCCGCTGCCCTTGAATGGCACCGGCTGGTCCTGGCAGTGGCCGCACTTGCTGCACCGGCAGCGGATCCTGCTGATGGCGCACTTGCAGTAGTCGCCTCCGAACGGCACGTCCCTGAGCACCACCGGCGCGATGCCGTTGCGGTGCATCGGGGCGCCGCAGATCTCGCACCTGTCAGGCTCGTCCCAGCACTCCAAGGCAACGCCGCCAGAGAGGATGCGCACCTTGTGCGTCGTCATGAGCAGCTTGCCTCCCCTGCGGAAGCGGTTTGCCTGCACGTCCTCCGCATAGCCTGTCTGCACGAATTCCCTGTTGCCGGAAGGGATTAGAACCCATCCCGCCGGCACGCATCCCGCGCTCCCGTTGAAATCAGCCTGTTGAATTGAAAGAAGAGCTTCGCTATTATCCATTTTGGGTCCTGCATTTGTTGTTAAAACAAATGGTAACACAGGACCCTTTTCCATTCATGGACTTGTCTGCCCGGAGGCTACCCTTCAAGCAGACACCCCACAGGTTTTAGGACTGACCCTTTTTCTCTTTTAAGATTAAGAAGCTCATCCATGCGTTTGGCAAGTTTCGTAATGGTGTTCGGTTGAGAGCGGCCCCTGTTGCCAGGCTTGACCGGATCTACTGACAATGCCGCGTTGCCGCCTTGGTCGGAAACTGCTCTCAGGGCCTGATGCCCTTCGCCTCAAGCGCTGCTACCGCCTTCTCGTACATCGGAACGGGAACGCCAAGCTCATGTCCGAGCCTTGCCACCTCGAAGATCTGCCCTCCGGCCTCCGACTGCCTGCCGGCGACGATGTCCTTTTGCATCGAGGTGGTCATGGAGGGCTTGAGGCTGTCGAGGATCCCGAGGTTGCGCGCGACGAGATCCTCCTGGAACGCTATGCCCTGCGCCCTGCCTATGGCCTCGACCTCGCGCACGAGCTCCTTGAAGCACTCGCGCTCGGGCCCCTCTTGCTGCATCGGGCCGATGGGTATGCCGTAGATGATCCCGCAGGCGCCCTGGGGCGAGACGTAGGAGAACTTCACGAGCGCGTCGCGCCTGATGTCATCTGAGAGATCGGCGCTGATGCCGCACTCCTTGAGATCGCGGCTTATGTACGCGAGCGCCGGGCGGTACTCGGACTTCTCCCTCACGCCGAAGACGATGCGCATCTGCGGCCCCGACATCAGGATCACCCCGGGCTCCTTGAGCTCGGAAGCGATGTAGATGCAGCCGTCGGTGATCAGGACTCCGGGCAGATCCTTCTGCATGCGGCCGCCGATGCCGTAGATGTTGAGAATGGGGATGACCACGGTCGAGGGGCCGGCGACACGCCTTATGAACGGGATCGTCGAGTCCACCGAGTAGCCCTTGACGCAAAGGAGGATGACGTCGGGCGTCTCCTGGTAATCGTCCATCGCGCAGCACTTGATTGGATTGACCGTGAACTCGTCTTCAAGGCGGATGATCCTAAGGCCGCGCTCCCTCATGGCCTTGAGCTTCTCGCCGCGGGCTATCAGGGTCACGTCCCTGCCTGCGTGCGCGAGGTAGGCCCCGAGCGCCCCGCCGGTGCCGCCGCTTCCCACCACCAGGTACTTCATGAGAACTCCCTAGGAGGCCAGGCCTCCGTTGCTGCAACCTGTGACACGCTCAATTCTCAGGCGGCCATCGCCTAACTGCAAGGCTGCCCCGCTACAGCGCATGGAATGATGAGGCCTGCCCTTGCCCAAAAACAAAAGAGGGCGGCAGCCCCAAGGCCCCGCCCCCATGCGCCTTTGGCAAGGATTACTTCCAGCCGGTGGCCTTCTTGATGCCATCGGCGATGTCGGCTGCCGTGTCGACCACGGTCACGCCGCACTCCTCGAGCACCTTGCGCTTCTCGGCGGCGGTCGACCCGCCGCCTGAGATGATCGCGCCGGCGTGCCCCATGCGCTGCCCGGCCGGAGCCGAGGCGCCCGCGATGTAGGAGATGACCGGCTTGTCCATGTGGTCGCGGATGTAGTGCGCGGCGTCCTGCTCGGCGGTGCCGCCGATCTCGCCCACCATCACCACGGCCTCGGTCTTTGGATCGTCCTCAAAGCGCTTGAGCATGTCCACGAAGCTCGAGCCCTGGACCGGATCGCCGCCGATGCCCACGCAGGTGGACTGGCCGAAGCCGGCGTCCGTGGTCTCCTTGACCGCCTCGTAGGTGAGCGTGCCCGAGCGCGAGACTATGCCGACCTTGCCCTTCAAGAAGATCTCCTGGGGCATGATCCCGATCTTGCACTCGTCGGGAGTGAGGATGCCCGGGCAGTTGGGGCCGATGAGCACGCTCCTGGACTGGCGCAGGCGCGCCTTGACCTTGAGCATGTCGATGACCGGGATGCCCTCGGTTATGCAGACGATGAGCGGGATCTCAGCTGCAATAGCCTCGAGGATCGAGTCCGCGGCAAATGGAGGCGGAACCATGATCATGGTGGCGTTGGCGCCGGTCTCCTCGACCGCCTTGGACACGGTGTTGAACACCGGCAGCCCAAGGTGGGTCTGGCCGCCCTTGCCCGGGGTGACGCCGCCTACGACCTTGGTGCCGTAGGCGAGCATCTGCTCGCAGTGCGCCGTGCCCTGGGAACCGGTGATGCCCTGGCAGATCACGCGGGTGTCGCTGTTGACTAGAATGCTCATTCCTTCCTCCTCAAGCCTGTGCCGCAGCCGTCTTGACGGCCAGCGCGGCCGCCTGCCTGAGATCCCTGGCCGGGACGATGTTGAGTCCGCAGTCGGTCAGGATCTCCTGGCCCTTCTGGGCGTGGTTGCCCTCGAGCCTCACCACCACCGGAACCTTGGTCTTGATCTCCTCGACGGCGCCCTTGATGCCTTCGGCTATCATGTCGCAGCGGACGATGCCGCCGAAGATGTTGACCATGATGCAGCGCACGTTGGGATCCTCCAGGATGACCTTGAAGGCCTCCTTGACGCGATCCTTGGTGGCCGTGCCGCCGACGTCGAGGAAGTTGGCAGGCGTGCCGCCCATGTTCTTGATGATGTCCATCGTGCCCATGGCAAGGCCGGCGCCGTTGACGAGGCAGCCGATGGTGCCCTCGAGCGGCACGTAGGAGAAGCCCGCGGCCACGGCGGTGGCCACGCGCGGATCCTCCTGGGTCGGATCGTCCATCTCGGCAAGCTCGGGGTGGCGGTAGAGCGCGTAGGAGTCGACGTTTATCTTGGCGTCAAGGCACTGCAGCGCCCCGCTCTCGGTGACCACGAGCGGGTTGATCTCGACGAGCGAGAGATCGTTGTCGAGGAACATCCTGACGATGCCGGTGTAGATCTTGGCAAAGGCGTTCACCTGCTTGCCCTCAAGCCCCAGGCGGTAGGCAAGCTCGCGGCCCTGGAAGGCCTCGGGGCCGACCAGCAGGTCGATCTCCTCGCGGAAGATCTTCTCAGGCGACTGCTTGGCCACCTCCTCGATGCTCATGCCGCCGCAGGGGGAGGCGAGCACGACCAGCGCCGCCTTGGCGCGGTCGATGGCGCAGGAGACGTAGATCTCCTTTTGGACCTTCACGGCGCGCTCGATGAGGATCTTGTTGACGGGCTTGCCGTGCGGGCCGCTCTGGCGCGTCACGAGCCTGCGCCCGAGCCACTTGGCGGCAAAGGCCTCGGCCTCGGCCGGGGTCTGCACCACCTTGACGCCGCCGGCCTTGCCGCGGGCCCCGCTGTGGACCTGGCATTTGACTGCGTAGGGGCCGGGGGCGAGATCGTAGGCGGCCCTGCCGATCCCGGTGGCCTTGGTGCTCACCTCGAATTCCCCGACGGGGAGGCCGTATTTCTTGAAGATTTCCTTGGCCTGGTATTCATGCAAGTTCATATCTATGCGTCCGTTTCAAAATTTGTCACCATTTAAGAGCAAATCCACCCCTCAATCAAGCTGTCTGAGCCAGATCCTGCACACTTATGGTGCATCATCTTGATCTGGATATTTTACTCTTTTTCGCAATGCCTTGCATTTAAAAGGTTATTTCCGCCTTTCTGCTTGATTCATCCTTTGACAAATAATTTTTAAAAACTGACATTTCAGTATTCAAAACCTCAAATTTTGGATCATGATGGTGCATCTTTACCGGCTTAACCATCATCTCATCCTCTTTCATCCCCGCATGCGCAAAGTTTCTACACGGCATGGGATCCGCGCATTGCGCAAATCCAAGATCGGCTAGCATTCGCCATCAAACGCCAAAGGAGGTTCCATGTTCGGCAAGCTGCTACGCATCAAAAGAGTTCCAAGGCACCCTGCTCTCCGCCCCGGCGATCCCGCCGATGGCCCGGTGTTCGCCGTGGGGCCGTCCGGCTGCCACATCTTCAAGTACGCGGACGGCAGGACCCTGCTCTACCGCTACCGCGCCCTCATCGGCAGGCTGCGCTTCGCCCTCGATGCGCCTGAGCAGATCTGGGATGAGGCGGCGATGCCGCTCATCGCGTCCCTGGCTTCGACCATCTCGTCGCTTCCTGCCTCGGAGGCTGTGCACGATCCCGACGCAGGAGGGCTCTTCCGTCACTCGCTTCTCACCGCGCTCAACGCCATGGAGGGCATGGACTCAGGCAGCGCCCAGGACAGCTTCCGCCCCAGGCTGTGCGTGATGATGCTCGCGCTGATGCACGATCTCGGAAAGCCGATCTCGGACTACGAGGTGTCAGATGTCGCAGGCAGGATCTGGGATCCGCTGAGGGAGCGGCTCGACGACTTCATGGAAGGGATCGCTGATCAAAGGATCTGCGTGAGCTTCAACAAGGGGCGCAGGCGCGTCCACGCCAATCTGCGCTACTGCATGGCGCTGCTGCTCTTCCGCGACTGCCTGGGGGCCCTGAGCTTCACAAGGCCGTTCATGGAGCCTGAGGAGCTTTTCGATCAGGAAAGCCCGCTTTGCGCGATCGTGCGCGAGGCCGACAGCTACTCGGCCTACTCGCAGTCATCGCGCGGCAGCGCCATCGCCTCGCTGCCCGACTACCTGAGGGCCGATCTGGCCTCGCGCGCTCTCCAAGGCGCCCTGGTGTTCAACACCCCGGACGCCGAGGCCTTCGCAGGCGACGCCGGGGTGCTGCTCCAGGGCGGCGGGACGGAGATCGTGCGCCTTCGGGCCATAGTGAGGAACTTGAACCTCATGCAGGAAGGCTCGGACTACGAGGCGCCTCGCGCCAACCCCCTGCTCGTGACCTCGGGCTTCTACGAGCTCAAGGGGCCGCGCCGCTTCCTCTCCTGGCACCGGGTCGATCTTGAGGAGGAGACGGTGTACGTCAAGGGCGCGATGGTGAGGATGTCGCTTCCTGAGGAGGTGCGCCGCGTCAACATCATCGACCGCGGGATGCGCCCGCCAGAGCTTGACGCGATCATCCGCGCCCACGGCATGAGGAGCTGCGGCGATCTCTGCCGCATCAGGTTCAAGGAGCGCCCGCCCATAAGCGGGGAGATCGACCTTGAGCAGGTGATCGAGGGATCGCTGCGCTACGACAGCCACGAATCGGCGCCGCTTGAGGCTGGATCCATGATGGATGCCGCCTTGGACGGCAAGGGCAAGGCTAAGAAGGAACCCGCGTTCCCGATGGACGGTGCCCAGGGATCGGAAAGCGCTTCAGCCTGCGGAGCATCGGCAGACGCGGGCGATGGGGGCGAGCAGTTGAAATTCTCAGAGGTAGGCGGGATCACCTCAGCCGCCGCGCTGCGCGCCTCGAAGACGCGACAGGGGTTGAAGGCCCTGTGCGCCGAACTTTTGCGGTCGCAGAGGTGAGGAGCCTCAGCGCACTCCAGCCTTGGATCTCCTCAACTGCGCTTGCTTTTGGCCTTGCCGGTTTTGACGCGTCGCCTGGCGCAGCCTACGGCGAGGGCTCAAGCCACTTGGCAGGCGCGGCTTTCCTAGCATCCCGCCCACTCAAGGAAGATGTTGTGGAAAACCTCATTGGGCGTCATGCAGCAGGTCTCGGCACCATCTGCCTTGCTGTCATGGCCGGGGACGATCGTGAGATATCCAAGACAGGCCAGCGGCAATGCCAGCTCGTCGTAGTCGATCTGGCCGGCATGCTTCAAATCCAACGCCCGCGGCGGCCTGGCAATGATGGGCTTGTGGTCCAAGGCCAGCGAGGCTGCTTCGTCGCATACTCGCGGATCCGCCAGAGTCATCACGTCTCTGAGCTTTTCCTCTCCTTCTGCTATGGATCCATCATCACGCCGCTGCGGCAAGCCCTTTTGCATGATGAGATCATGGAGGAAGGTAAGGCAGAGGCTGGTGTTGAGCACATGCTCATGGCATTGCGGCGAGAACACGTAGCCGTCAAAGCCCTTTGCATGATGTCCAGGACCTCTCCTTTCGAAAGCCCCGGGATCTTGGCAAAGTCCACGGTCTCGTCGATCACGCCGGAGAGCTCGCCAAGCGTGATCCCGGCCATCGCGTTGCACCATTCCATCAGGCTGATGTCCTGGCAAAGGCCGAGGCCTGGGTCCGGCTTGCCCATCGTGCCTGCCACGACCCCTGTCATGAAGACGCGGTCGATCGGGCGCCCCTGCTCCCTCCAGCGCAGCTTTTCAGGAGGTCTGAGAAGTCATTGGGGGGATCCATCGTCCGCAGGCGGGATTGCCTCCGGATCAAGGACAGCCTTGCGGGATCTGGCCAGGATTTCATCTGCAAGGGTGTCGCATTCGCAGATGATGATGTAGATGAG
Source organism: uncultured Aeromonadales bacterium (assembly GCA_902776275.1). GTDB lineage: Bacteria > Pseudomonadota > Gammaproteobacteria > Enterobacterales > Succinivibrionaceae > Succinivibrio. The sequence goes on along the minus strand of CACYPI010000022.1, from coordinate 25,550 downwards.
GTCGTCCTCGCCGGCATGCTTGGTGAAATAGCGCACGAACGCCTTCATCATCGCCAAGGGATCGCCTGTGGGCAGCTTGAAGATCTTGCCAAGAGGCATTCCCTTGTCCGGATGGTATTTTGAAAACTCGGTCATCGTCCTGAGCAGGACAAAGCCGAGGCTCTCTCTTGACCTTGAGGGATCCGAGCAGAGCCCTGAGAAATCCATCATCAGGCAGCAGCAGGAGCTGGCGCGGGGAGTTGGGTGAGAGCCGATCCAGGTGCTTTTTGCCTTTGAAGGAAGACGCGAACTCGCGCTTGAACGCGGTGTCGTGGTAGGCGTAAAGCGCCCTTGCGAGGAAGCTCTTTCCAAAGCGGCGCGGCCGCAGGAATAGCGCCATCTTGATGCCGCTATCCTCAAGGCGTGCGATGTATTCGGTCTTGTCGACGATGACCGTTTTCTCCTGCGAGGCTTTTCCAAAAAGGCATGCTGCCTTTGAGGATCTTCTTGAATGACATCGCCGTTTCCCTGCCGTTTCCTTGATTGCTTGGATTATAGCCAAAGCCCTGCCCCGGCCTGCGTTCGCAGCCCATGAGCTTCACCGCCTTTTGGCGCCTCATTCCATCACTTTGCGTACGCAATCGGCAGGCCGCAATTTCATCCATCCTGATACGACAAAGCCCGGCGTTGGGCCGGGCCTGCAGACAGGATGCTCTTGGTTACTTGGTGTCGCCGGAGTCCTGCTTGATCACCATGTTGATGGCGTCGTCGTTGTACTTGATCTTCATGAGCTCGCGGGCGCCCTTGAAGAGCATCTCCTCGGCGCGGGAGGCGGCGAATTGCTGGAACTGGCTGTTGATGAAGGCGGTGTAGGCCTTCTCCTGCTCCTCGGTCCCCTCGCCTATCTCCTTGAGGATCGCAAGGCTCTCGACCTTGCCGTTGCGGGCGATCAGGGTCGCCTTGCCGGGCTCTGCGGGCATCGCGAAGACCCTGGCGGTGAACTCAGGATCGGCGTCGCGGGAGCCCCTTGAGAGCACCACGCCGGTCTTGGCGGTCACGAACTGCGGGGCGGCGGCCTTGGGATCGGCCTTGAGCGCCTTGGCGTAGTCCTCGAGGATCTTGACGGCCTCGCCGGAGGCCTTCTTGTCGTAGGCGGCAGCCTCGGCCTTGTCCTTCACCTTGTCAAGCGAAAGCAGCTTGGAGCCGTTGTAGGAGTTGACGTTGATAACCGCCGCAGCGCTGTCGCCCAGCGAGATCGCAGGCGAGTTGACGTTGGAGGTGCGGTTCTCCTCCTTGAAGGCGGCCTTCTGCATCTCCTCGGTGTTGAGCGGCCACTTGGCGCTGGTGTCGCCGTAGCGGAGCACGCCGGAGTCCTGCACCTCAAGGCCCAGAGCCTTGGCGGTGGCGTCGAGCGAGTCGGGGTTCTCGAAGGAGACGTCGGAGAGCTGGGAGAGCTTCTCGTCGTACTCCTTGCGGGCAGCCTCGGCCAGGGCCGACGAGCGGGCTTTCTCCTTCACATCCTCGAAGGCCGGGGTGTGGGCGGCGGAGATGCCGTCGAGCCTTATGAAGTGGGTGCCGTAGTCATCGACGATGGGATCGGAGACGTCGCCGGGCTTTGCAAGCTTGAAGAGCGCGTCATCGAGGTTGGCCGCGAGCTTGCCACGGGTCACGCTGCCCATCGAGCCGCCTTCCTTGGCGGTGTTGGGATCGTCGGAGTACTCCCTGGCCACATCGGCGAAGGCCGTGCCGTTCTTGAGGGCCTGCTGCACCTTCTCAACTTTGGCCTTGGAGCCCTCGCCGTTCTTGACGAGGATGTGGGAGACCTCGCGCGACTCGGGGAGCTGGAACTCGTCCTGGTGCATGTTGTAGTAGTCCTCGGCCTGCTTGTCGGAGATCTTGAGGGACTTGCTGATCCCGTCCACCGAGAGCACGACGTAGGTGAAGCGCACGTTGGCCGGATCCATGAACTCGCCGTGGTGGGCGTCGTAGTAGGCCTTGGCCTCCTCGCCGGTCACTTTCACGCTGTCCTTGAGCGAGGCGGGATCGAGCGAGTAGATGTCGGCGGTGCGGGTCTGCGCGAAGAGCTTGCCGAGCATCTTGGACTCATAGGGCATGACTTGCGAGGAGAGCGTGACGGTGGGGTTGCGCACGGTGTCCGAGAGCAGCCCGGTGCGCAGCTGCTCGGCGTATGACTCTGGCGAGGCGCCGATGTTGTGGACGGAGGCCAGGAAGAGATCGTTGTCGAACTTGCCGTCCTTCTGGAAGGCCGGGGTCCTGCGGATCACGTCCTTCACTTCTTCGTCGCCGATGCGGATCCCCTGATCCCAGGTCGCGGCGTTGAGCGCGGCATTGTCGACCATCGACTCGAGCACCTGCATGTGCAGGCGCTTGACGGTGTCCTTGTCCTCGAGCATCTCGGAGGCCTTGGGGCCGTATGCGCGCATGATCTGCTGGGTCTGGCGGTTGTACTGCTCCGTCCACTGCGACGAGGTGATCTTGAAGTCGCCGACCTTCACCGGATCGGTGTCGAGCCTCGGGATGAGGTAGTTGCCGACGCCGGCGAAAACGAATGAGAGGATGATGATCCAGAACAGGATCTTGAAGATCCTGCCGTGCGCGCCTTCGCGCAGAGTATCGCTTAGCATAGTTGTTCCATTCTCAAGCGGCAAAACGCCGCGCCTGCGCCAAGGACGAGCCAAGGCGCATCAAAACACGGGATATTCTATCATCTGGGAGCGCGGCGCACGAATGGCGCCGCGCCAAGCAAGGCAGGGAGGCGGTCCTCAGTCCATCTTCTGGTACTTGAGGCACTTCTCCGGGACGATGAGCATGTCGCAGTCCACGCGGCGCATGATCGCCTCGGGGACGTTGCCTATGATCGAGCCTGCGATCCCCGAGCGGCCGGAGCTAGCCATGACCAGGCACGCGGGCCTGAGCGCATGGCAGAGGTTCGGCACCACCTCCTCGGGGATCCCGTCGATGACGTGGCAGTGCTCATCCGGGATGCCGTAGTGCGAGGCGAAGTCCATGAGGTTCTGGAAGCACTCGCGCCTGAGCCTCTCGCCTAGGATCTCCGGGGCCAGCCCCACGAGGTCCCCCGGGTAGGGGCTTAACACCGGGCGCACGGCGTTGACGAGGTGCACCTGCGCGTTGTAGGCGGTGGCCAGCTCGCGGGCGCGGCGCATCAGGAACTTGTGCATGTCGCGCATGAAGCGGTCGTCCGGGGTAGCCACGTTCATCGCGATGAGCACCGGGCCCTGGTGCTCGTGAAGCGGCGCGGGATCCTGCACGAGGTAGGCAGGGGCAGGAGAAAAGCGCAGCATGCTGAGCTTGAAGTCGGGGATGAAGCGCGCCCCGCCACCGGCGGCGCGGCCTGAGTCCAGGATGAGCATGGTGCTCCCCCACTCGTGCTCCAGGGCGACCATCTCGCGGCTTGGCTCGCCGCTTTTTATGATCCGGCGCGAGGAGGCCGCGCTCGCGGCGCTCTCAAGCCAGGACTCAAGCCAGCCCTCCTGCCCCTGCCTTGGGTCGGGCGATGCCCCGGCATCCGCCTCGTCCTGCGACGGGCTTGCAGATTGGACGGCCGCGGCGCACAGCGCGCCGGGCGCGCTGCCTGCGGCCTTCCAGAACTCCAAGGCGCGGCTGTAGGCGCGGCGATCGGGATCATAGGGTTCGTCGCAAAACGCGATCTTCTCAAACAAGCTCATCAATGCACCCCCGTTCAGCTCTATTGCTCGCCCTGCTCCGCCGCGGCCTTGAGGCCGCGGTTGCGGCGCTGCTGCCTGAGCATTTTAGCCTTCGCCGTCCTCTGCATGTGGGATCTGGAGAACAAGCCGCGGCGCAGCAGCGCCCAGTAGAAGAACGCGATGGCAAGAAGCGCGATGACAGCTGAGATGATGTAGATGGACTGGAACCCCAGGTGGTCCACGAAGAGTCCCAGTAAGTAGGGCCCCACGCCCACGCCGCCGTCTAAGAACACAAAGTAGGTCGAGGTGCCCACGCCTATGCGGTGCAAGGGACTGATGTGGACTGCCAGCGCGTGGCAGCCTGCGGTGATGGTGCCGTAGCCGTAGCCCAGGAGCGCCGCTCCCAGAAGGAACATCACGTCGGATGCGGCGGCAGCCATCACGCACATCGAGAGCGCCACGCACAAGAGGGCCGGGACTATGGTCACGTTGCCGCCGCGGTGGTCGATGAGCCAGCCTGCAAAGGGGCGGCTTAGGACCGTCATCGCCGCGAACACCACGAAGAAGCAGGTGGCGCCGATCCCGGTGACGCCGCGGAAGCTCGCGTAGGCGCCGATGTAGCTTAGGACCGAAGAGTAGCAGATGCCGCCTAAAAGCGCGATGGTTGAGATCGGCACCGCCCGGCGCTCGAAGAAGTCGCCTGCGCGCACCTTGAAGAGCTTCTCCTTCTCGGAGGGAAGGATCGCCCGCTCCGGGCACTTGATGACGAGGCTTGCGATGAGCACGAGCGCCGCGGTGGCCGTCGAGATCCAGACCACGGCCTCGTAGAGGCCTTGGGAGTCGAGGTTCATCGCCACAAAGGGGCCTACGGCGGAGGCGAACGTGAGGCCTAGGGTGAAATAGCCGATGCCGGTGCCCATGCGCGAGAGCGGGATTATCGAGGCGACCACGGTCGAGGCGGCCGTGGAGGTCGTGCCGAAGCCGAAGCCGTGGGCGAGCCTTAAGAGGCAGAGCACCCAGACGTTCGGGCAGAGGATGTACAGCGGCGAGGTCACGAGGTAGATGGCAGCACCGAGCACGAAAGTGCGGCGGCGGCCTATGAAGTCGATGAACCTGCCCATCGGGATGCGGGCGATGAGCGCGCCCACGATGAAGAGCCCCGAGGCGAGGCCGGCGACGCTCACATCCGCCTTGAAGTGCCTGATGGCCCAGGCGGTGGTCCAGAGCATCATCGCGTAGTCCACGAAGTAGAGCAGGAAGTTCGTGGCAAGGATGAGGATGTAGTTGGCGGTGAAGAGCCTCTTGGGCTGTTTTGCTGCGGTTGCTGGCATGTCCTTATGCGCCCCGGGCGCGCTGAAAGTGTGATCGGGGACGAATTTTCGCACAAAGCGCATCTTGCGGCGCAAATGCGCCGCCATAGATCATGCAGTTATCAGGGATGGCTTTTAGCCTTCGCTCCAGGCTGCAGGAGCGCTTTTAGGAGGGAGCAGATCCTCGTCATCGAGCAGCACGACGTACCACAGATCGCCGTAGTAGCTGTGGGAGGCCATCTGACCGGCCGCGAACATCGCCTTGTAGCCGCCTCCGCCCGTGAGGATGCGCATGCGCCTGCAGCCTATAGCAGAGGAGCCCCGGCTTATGTGCATCGCGGCGAGTTCCTTTATCTCATGCGAGTCCTCGTTGTGGAAGAGCGACGCGGAGTAACCGCCGCAGGCCTCCTTGAGCGCGGCCAACGATTTGAATCCCAGGGACTTTAAGAGGCGGCGGTTTGCGTAGAGGATCTCCCCGCGCCCGCCTGACTTGCAGATGAGCAGGCCGCAGGGGAAGCCCTCCTGGATCTCATAGCGCGAGAAGCCCATCTCGATGCGGTCCGAGAGCGTGTTCTCCTTCTTGTAGAAGGAAAGGCCGCACTTGCCCGAGAGCTTGGTGTGGTAGAGCGCCAGGTCTGCGCAGGCGCCGAGGCTGTTGAGATCCCGCGCGTCATCGGGCAGGCGCGCCGCGCCTATCGATATGGAGTACTGCACCACGGCGCCGCTGAACTTTGCAAAGTGTGGCTTGGCGGCAAAGGCCGCCAAGCCGTCGAGCGCCAGCTGATCTCCGCCTTCAAGCGCCATGACGAACTCGTCGCCGCCCATGCGCGAGAGCATGCCGCGCCCGAGCATGGCTTTCCTCAGGCCGCGCACCATGTCGCGCAGCACCTCGTCTCCCGCCTGGTGGCCGTAGATGTCGTTGATGCGCTTGAAGTCGTCGAGATCGGTGACGCACATCACCACGCCCTTGCCTCCGCTTGAGGAGAGGAGCGACTCCAACGCCTCCTTGCCGCCCTGGCGGTTGCAGGCGCCGGTGAGCGGATCGGTCTCGGACAAGCGCTTGAGCTCGAGGTTCGCCTCGCCAAGCGAGCGGTTGGCGAACACCAGGAAGCGCCCGTACGACCAGAGCGTGGCCAGAAGCGCGGTGAGCAGCAGCCCCAGCACGAGGATCCACGCCGGGGCGGCGATGGCGTGCCAGCTGGCCCTGGGGCTTGCGCTGACCGTCCATTCATGGCCCAGGAAGTTGAAGGAGGTCGAGGCGGCAAGGCTCCCCGGCTGGTCTCCGAAGATCCTCATGCCGCCTGGGTAGAAGCGGGACCTTAAGGTGTAGGAGACCCCGTAGCTGCCAAAGGGCGTGATGAGCTGCGAGATCTCGGACAGGACGTCCCTGGGCTTGGCCACCAGGATGACGTGCCCCCAGAGGTGGTCGCTGCCATAGCCGTCCACGTCGTACACGGGGTGGATCACCGCAAACGAGATCCCCTCATCCTTCATGATCGGGGCCAACGAGACGATGGTCTCATGCTCGGAGGCCGCCTTCATGGCGTCCTCGTCCAGGATTTGGATCTCATCCAGGGAGCGCTTGGCAAAGGCGCCGGTGCCGCTCTTGAAGGTGCCGACAAGCTCTGTGAACCTGCCATCCTTTGCGATCGCCATGCGGGCTGGGACCGGCATCATGTCGAGGATCATGTGAGAACGGGAAAGCACTTCAGCCGTCTGGCCGTTGCGCGAGGATATGAGGTCGGCCGAGAGCGCGGCTGCGCGGGCGTACTGGAGCAGGAGGGCCTTGAAGTTTTCGCTGCAGAACTCCGAGATCTCGACGGTGTCGGCCTTGATCCCCGCAAAGTGGATCCTCCCTGAGACGAACGCGCAGGCTGCCGAGAGCGCGATACCGACCGAGATGATGATGGCAAGGCCGTGCCGGATGCGGAATAAGGCGGCAAGGGTGCCCAGGCGGGCCCCGCCAGCGCTTGCGCTTTGTCCTTTGTCCATTGGCCTGTCTCCTTTGTGCTTCGCGGATCAGTTGTACTGATTCTAGTTCGCAAGTCCTTGCGATTCCATTGCGCTGGATTGCAGATAGACGCAAAGGCGCGGAAATTTGCAATTGAGTTTGCGGATCATGGGCGCCTGTCACGAAAAGGCAGGCTTCCTCATCGAGCTTCGTGGCTTGCGGCCAGGGACTTGCGCCTGGGCGGGGGAGACAAAAAATCCCTCCGCGCAAGGAGGGATCTTCTATGAAAAACTTTGATTACTTGCCGTTGACAGCAGCCTTCAGAGGGGCGCCTGCCTTGAAAGCGGGAACCTTGCAGGAAGGGATCTGGACGGTTTCCTTGGTACGGGGATTGCGGCCAGTGCGGGCGGCGCGCTCGCGGACCAGGAAGGTGCCGAAGCCGATCAGGGTGACATCCTCGCCTTTGGCAAGGGTCTGCTTGATGGTGTCAAAAATCGCATTGACCGCTTCATGGGCCTGCTTGGAGGTAAGTTCAGCGTTCTTGGCAACGCATTCGACCAACTGTCCTTTGTTCACAATAAACTCCTGTTTACTTTCTCTGTTCCCCTTGTATGGATTTGCCGCAAAACGGCTTGCTGTAGCCAAAATCAAGGGTATGGGCTAATTATGCACGGGCAAGGGGACAAATCCTGCTGTCTTTGTCAAAAATTAGATCCAGTCCAAAAAATCGAGCCTCCATGACCCATCGGAAGGTTGATATCAAGCCATTTGCGGGCCTTCAGGGTCGGTTTTGCCGGAACAGGGCTTCAAAAAAGGGGCCTTGCGGCCCCTTTTTGGCGCATGTCCTATTCCTCAGGCGGGCGCTTTATCGGATTGTGCCGTACCGGATGGCTCTCCAGGAAGGCGAGGATCCTGGGCAGGCGCTCATCCTCTATCTCCTCCAGGGACTTTAGGATGTGGCCGGCCTTCTCGCTCTCCCCCAGCGCCTCGAGGTTGTCTGCGAAGTCGCGCAGCATCGGCAGCATGTTCTCCACCTGCGCGCTCATCTGGCGGATGATCGCGACGATGTTGCCGCCGAGCGGGGCGAGCTTGGGATCAGAAGGAGCGCCCTGCTCCGATTCCTCGATGTACTTGCAGACGCGGCGCATCGAGATCATCACCGCGTCGATGCCGCGCATGCGCAGCTCTATCTCATCTGAGAGGTTGTCCGCCTGCCCGCCATCAGTTGCGCTTGCGGTGGGCTCGGGATCAGCGCCTGCCTCAGGCTCGCTGATCCCGGCTATCTCGACCGACTCGACGCTGTCGAGGCCCTGCGTCTCCTGCCCTGCCTCGTCCTTACGCTTTTGCTCTTCCATCTCTCCTCCTTACTGCGCCCCGGCCTCGCCCCTGCGGGTGTCGCCACTTGCGCTCTCCTTGGCGTGATCCAGGGCCTTCCACTCGGTGGTCGGGGTGAAAGTGCCTGGATCGTTCTCGAGGGCGCGGGAGAGCACCTCCTCGATGCGCGAGACCGGCACTATCTCGATGCCCTTCTTGATCTTGTCGGGCATGTCCCAGAGATCCTTCTCGTTCTCCTTGGGGATGAGCACAGTGCGGATCCCGCCGCGCAGCGCGGCCAGGAGCTTCTCCTTGAGGCCGCCGATGGGCAGCACGTCGCCGCGCAGCGTGATCTCGCCGGTCATCGCGACGTCGGCGCGCACCGGATTGCCGGTAATGGCTGAGACGATGCCGGTGACCATGCCCACACCGGCCGACGGGCCTTCCTTGGGAGTGGCGCCCTCGGGCACGTGGACGTGGATGTCGCACTTCTCGTAGAAGGACGGGTCGAGCCTGAGCCTAGGCGAGAGCGTGCGCACGAGCGTGATGGCCGCGGTGATCGACTCCTTCATGACATCGCCCAGCTTGCCCGTGAGGATGTGCTTGCCCTTGCCGGGGTTGGCCGCGACCTCAAGCTGGAGGATGTCGCCGCCCAGCGAGGTCCAGGCAAGCCCGTTCACGAGCCCCACCTTGTTCTCCTTGAGGCGCGAGGTGAAGTCGTAGCGGCGCGGCCCGAACATCTTCTGGATGTCGGCGACGCCGATGGTGCGCATCTTGATGCGGCGGGCGCGGGAGCCATTGCGGCGCGAGAGCAGGTCCTCCTTGATGGACTTGCGGCACAGGCCGTTGATGAGGCGCTCAAGCCCGCGCACGCCGGCCTCGTGCGTGTAGTAGCGGATGAGCTCGGTGAGCGCGTCGTCGGAGATCGAGAACTCGGCAGGCGTGAGGCTGGCAAGCCTCATCTCCTTGCCGATGAGGTGATCCTTGGCGATGCGGAACTTTTCGTCCTCGGTGTAGGAGGAGAGGTCGATGATCTCCATGCGGTCCAGCAGCGGCTCGGGGATCGAGTAGGAGTTGGCCGTGGTCACGAACATCACGTTGGACAGATCGTAGTCGAGCTCGAGGTAGTTGTCCTGGAAGGACTTGTTCTGTTCTGGATCGAGCACCTCCAACAGCGCCGAGGCCGGATCGCCGTGAACGTTGTCCTGCCCCACCTTGTCAATCTCGTCTAGGAGGAAGAGCGGGTTGTTGACGCCGGCCTTGATGATGTTCGAGATGATGCGCCCGGGCAGCGCGCCGATGTAGGTGCGCCTGTGGCCGCGGATCTCCGCCTCGTCGTACACGCCGCCCAGCGACATGCGTACGAACTTGCGCCCGGTGGCCTTGGCGATGGACTGGCCGAGCGAGGTCTTGCCGATGCCCGGCGGGCCCATCAGGCAGATGATCGGGCCGTGGATGCGGTCGGACTTGGCCTGCACGGCGAGGTACTCGAGGATGCGGTCCTTGACCTTGTCGAGGCCGTAGTGATCCTCGTCGAGGCACTTCTTGGCGCGGACGAGATCATGGCTGACCTCGGTGCGCTCCTCCCAGGGGATGGAGAGCAGCGTGTCGATGTAGTTGCGCTCCATCGTGCTCTCGGAGTTGGAGCCTGACATCGCTGCGAGCTTCTTGATCTCGCGGTCCAGGCGCTTGTGCACGTACTCCGGGGCCTTGAGCGCGGCGGCGCGGCGGCGGTACTCGGCTATCTCGTCGTCGGAGACATCGTCCTGGCCTAGCTCCTTCTTGATGGCGCGCAGCTGCTCGTTTAAGTAGTACTCCTTCTGGTTGCGCTCGATGGCGGCCTTGGCCTGCGCGAAGATCTTCTGCTGCAGCTCGGCGCGGTAGTTGTAGCCGTTGAGCAGCGTGATGATGGTCTGCGCGCGCTCGACCGGATCGGTCGAGGTGAGCATCAGCACCTTGGTGGCCTGATCGAGATCCAGGACCTGGGTGAGCACGTCGGTGACGGTCGAGAGGCTCGCAGAGCCCAGGGTCTTGTCGTAGACGGCGTGAGGCAGCACCTCGGAGAGCGTGCTGCGCAGCTGCTCAGGCCCCTTCTCGCGCGCGGCGTCGACGCTGGCGCGCAGGATCTCCTTGAGGCGGGCCTCCCTGTCCTTGTCGACGGCCTTCTCCTCAAGCACCTCGGCCGTGGCGAGCGGGAAGCCCGCCCCGTCCCTGGGGGCCTTGAAGTCGATGAGCCTGACGCGGCGGTAGCCCAGCACCACGGCTATCTGGCGGCCGTCCTTCTCGCGCTTGGGCTCGAAGGAGACCAGATGGCAGATCACGCCGATGTCGTAGATCCCGGAGCGATCGGGGGTGATCACGGTCTCGTCCTTCTGCAGGAAGGCCAGCACGTCCGGGTATTGACCCTCCGCCACAGCCTTGAAGGCGTTGGCGGTGAGCACCCTGCCAACCGCCATCTTGATCTTGGTGCCCGGGGTCAGGGTGAGCCCGCGCAGCGTAACTGCCGGCAGCTCGACCTTGCCTGAAAGCTCCTTCTTAGGCTGCGCCTTGGGCGCGGCCTCCTGCTGAACCTGGGCTTTTGTGTTTTCCTTGTCCTTGTCCATGATGGTGATGCCTCAGTTGGCCCGGAAGACCGGGGGGTTGTTGGGCCCTTGTTGATCTCTTTATAAGGCTTTTGGGCCGCCCTGACAAATCGGGCCTCGGGGTGATCCCCGGGGCCCGGAGCAAGAGGGCTTTTGCCTACGAGACCGAGGAGAGCTGATCCTTGCGCACGATGAGCGGCTCCTTGCCGTCGCGCACCACGCTCTCGTCCACGACGATCTTGGCGACGTCGCTGACCGAGGGGATGTCGTACATCGTGTTGAGCAGCAAGTTCTCGACTATGGAGCGCAATCCGCGGGCGCCGGTGTGGCGCTTGATGGCGGCGTCGGCGATGGCCTCGAGCGCCTCCTTGGTGAACTCGAGGTCCACGCCCTCGAAGCCCAGCATGGCCTCGAACTGCCTGATGATGGCGTTCTTGGGCTCGCGGAGCACGCGGATGAGCTCGTCGCGCGAGAGCTCGGAGAGCGCGGTGATGACCGGCATGCGCCCGACGAACTCGGGGATGATGCCGTACTTCACCAGATCGTCAGGCTCGACCTTGCGGTACTTGTCGGTGAGCGTCATGCGGTTGTCCTTGCCCACGACCTCGGCGCCAAAGCCGATGCCCGAGTGCTGGTCGACGCGGCGCTCGACTATCTTGTCCAATCCGTCGAAAGCGCCGCCGCAGATAAAGAGGATCTGCGAGGTGTCCACCTCGATCATCTTCTCCTGGGGGTGCTTGCGCCCGCCGTTGGGCGGCACGGAGGCCACGGTCCCCTCGACGAGCTTGAGCAGCGCCTGCTGTACGCCCTCGCCTGAGACATCGCGGGTGATGGACGGGTTCTCGGACTTGCGGGCGATCTTGTCGATCTCGTCGATGTAGACGATGCCCTTCTGCGCCTTCTTCACGTCGAAGTCGCAGTTCTGCAACAGCCTCACGATGACGTTCTCGACGTCCTCGCCTACGTAGCCAGCCTCGGTGAGGGTGGTAGCATCGGACATGGCAAAGGGCACGTTGAGGAAGCGCGCGAGCGTCTGCACGAGCAGCGTCTTGCCAGAGCCCGTGGGGCCGATCATCAGGATGTTCGACTTGCCAAGCTCGACGTCGGTGTCGACGCCGGTGTGGCGCAGGCGCTGGTAGTGGTTGTACACGGCGACCGAGAGCACCTTCTTGGCGTCCTCCTGGCCGATGACGTACTCGTCCAGGTGCTTTGCGATCTCGTGCGGGGTCGGGATGTGCTCGAGATCGAGCCCGCCTGCCTTCTGCGAGGAGCCGTCCTTGCGCGCCAGGCCCTGGGAGATCAGCATCTCATGGCACTTCTCGATGCACTCCGAGCAGATGGCGTAGCCATCGCGCGAGGAGCGCAGCAGCTTGCGGGTGGGCGAGCTGCCCCTGCCGCAGAAGATGCACTTTGCATGGGTGTCAGCCATTCGTCAGTCCTCCTGGTGGTCCTTGGACCCGTCCTTGCCCATCTCGGCGCGGCTGGTGATCACCTTGTCGATGAGGCCGTACTCGAGGGCCTGCTGGGCGGTCATGAAGTTGTCGCGGTCGGTGTCCCTGAGCAGCTCTTCCACGGTCCTGCCGGTGTGCTCGGCCAGGATCGACGAGAGGAGCTTCTTGATCCTCTGGATCTCGTTGGCGTGGATGAGCATGTCGGACGCCTGCCCCTTGAACCCGCCCAAAGGCTGGTGGATGAGGATCGAGCTGTTGGGCAGCGAGTAGCGCTTTCCCTTGGCCCCGCCTGCGAGCAGGAACGAGCCCATGGACATGGCCTGTCCGATGCACAGCGTGCACACGTCAGGCTTGATGTACTGCATGGTGTCGTAGATGGCAAGGCCCGCAGTCACCGATCCGCCCGGGGAGTTGATGTAGAGGTAGATGTCCTTGTCCGGATCCTCGGACTCGAGGAACAGCAGCTGGGCAACGACCAGATCGGCCATCTGGTCCTCGACCTCGCCGGTTAAGAACACGACGCGATCCTTGAGGAGCCTTGAGAAGATGTCGTACTGGCGCTCGCCGCGTCCGGTCTGCTCGACCACGTATGGGATGAGCGAAGATGCCACGGTGTTGTCCATGTGCTTGCTGTTCCTCCTGAAAACTTGCCCGCCCCAACTGGGGCGGGCTGGTGCTTGAAAAAGCCTTGGGTTATTCCTTGCCGTTGACGATCTGGTCGAAGGTCTTCTGCTCTTCGCCGTCGCAGGCCTTGCCCTCGATGTAGTTGAAGAGATCAGTGGTGACAGCCGACTCGCGGATCGCGGCCATGGTCTGCTTGTCCTTGCGGGCAGCCTTCTTGTACTCCTCGGGATCCTCGTAGGCGGAGGCGGCGGTGGAGATGAGCTCCTCGACGGTCTCGTCCTTGCCGAACTTCTCGCCGCTCTTCTCGGAGATGGCGCGGAGGATCAGCGACAGGCGGGCCTGCTTGAGGGCATCGTCGCGGTAGAGCTCGTCCTTGTTGAGCTGCGAAGGCAGCTCCTTCAAGCCGTAGCGGCGCAGGTTGTTGAGCTGGCGCTCCTTGAGGCTCTTGATCATGCCGTTGACCAGGGCGGTCGGGACCTCGAAGTCGCCGTACTGCTTGATCAGTGCATCGCACACCAGATCCTCGTTGCGGGCCTCGACAGCGCGCTTGAGCTCGCGCTCCATGTTGCGGCGCAGCTCCTGGCGGAACTTCTCGAGATCACCGTCCTTGACGCCGTAGATCTTGACGAAGTCAGCGTTCACCTCAGGGAGGTTGAGCTCCTCGACGGCGTTGACGGAGATGTCAAACTCGGCAGGCTTGCCAGCCAGCTCCTTGGCGCTGTAGTCCTTCGGGAAAGTCACATTGATGGTGAACTTGTCGCCGGCCTTGTGGCCCTTGATGCCCTCGAGGAAGCCCGGGATCATCTGGGCGTTGTCGTACTCGAGCGAGAAGTCCTTGGCCTTGCCGCCCTCGAACTCCTTGCCGTCGGTGCGGCCGGTGAAGTCGATGCGCGCGAGGGTGCCCGGCCCGAACTCGAGGCCGTCCTTGGTGGACCACTTGCCCTGCTGGCGGCGCAGGGTCTCGATCATCTTGTCGATGTCCTCGTCCTTGACGGAGGAGGCGATCTTCTTGAGCTTGAGATCCTCGAGGGGCTTGACCTCGATATCAGGGTTCACCTCGACGGTGATGGTGTACTCAAGGCCGTTCTCCTTGGAAGGGGTGCCCTTGAGATCGACTGACGGGCGGCCGGCGACCTTGTCGTCGAGCTTGGCTTCCTTGATGGCGGCGAACAGGGTCTGGTCGATCAGATCGTCGACGGCGCCGAAGGTGATGTCGCTGCCGAAGTGCAGCTCGAGGAGGTTGGCAGGAATGTGCCCCTTGCGGAAGCCGTCGATGCGGGCCTTCTTGGAGACTTTCTTGAAGCTCGCGGCATAAGCCTTGGCGAATTCTTCTTTGGAGATCGTAACGGTCAGAAGGTACTTGAGGCCTTCTTTTTTCTCAGTTGAAACCTGCATTTTTTCCTCGTTAAGGCAGCAGAAAATAGATTCATTGACCCCCGCGGCAGGCGCGCCTTGGCGGCCAGTCCGGGCATTTGACAAAACTTGAGTATTATACTCATTGCGTCAAGGGCTTGGCAATTTCATAGGCTGTCCGATCCAAGCCCGCGCTGTGTCCAGGCGGGCATCGAGGAGCATCCATGGCACTTTCAACGCCGTCAGGCATCATCGAGGGCTTCTACGGCGCCCCGTACAGCTCAAGGACCCGCCTTGCCATGATGCAGATGGCATCAGCGCTTGGGATGTCCTTTTACGCCTTTGCGCCAAAGAACTACGAACCTTTGCGAAAGCGCTGGGCCGAGCCCCTGCCCTCCGGCGCCTATGAGCCTCTTGCGCTTGCAGGCGCCAGGGCCCATGCCCTGGGGCTCAAGTTCGCCTTCGGGATCTCCCCGCTGGGGCTCTCATCAGATCTGGGGGCGATGCTCGGGGTTTTCAAGGATCGCGTGCGCTTTTTCATGGAAGTATCGCACGCGGACTTTGCCTGCCTGCTCTTTGACGACGTGCCAAACGCCTTTCCCGATCTCGGAAGTCGGCAGAACCTGGTCATAAGGGCGATGGAGGAGGCCTTAGGAGGAGGAACCGAGATCTGGGCCTGCCCCACCACTTACAGCGACGATCCGATCCTGGCGAGGCTCTACGGCCCCACCCCGTCCTCCTATTTTGAGGAGCTCCAGGACGGGATCGGGGATGAGGTGCGCTTCTTCTGGACCGGGCCGCGCGTGCTCTCCAAGGGATTTTCTAGGCGGGACATCCGCCGCGCCGACTCACTGTTCCATGGCCGCACGGTCATCTGGCACAACTACCCGGTGAACGACGGCAAGGCGCGGGCGGGCAAGCTCTATCTTGAGCCTTTTGAGGGAATGGCGGCATGCAATGACGAGAGGATCAAGGCAGTGGCCGCGAACCCCATGACCGAGGGCGTGCTCTCGATGATCCCGTGCGCAACCTTGATCCCTGCCTTGTCCGGCATGGACGCGCCTTCATTGTCGGCGCTGCGCGATGGAGCCGCCTGCGATCTGCTGGGGCCGCGCTATCAGGAGATCCTCGATTTGGCGTCGAGGATCAGAAGCACCGGGCTTGAGCGCGCCCGGGCGCGGGATCTGTTTGCCTTGAGGGCGCTTTGCTCATCCCAGTGCGGCAGCCTTGCCTGCCAGGAGATCGTCTCCTACCTGGACGGCTGCCACGCCTTCGACCCGGAATGCCTCACTTGATGGCGCCGCTCTCATGCACGCAGGAGACGCATCGCCTTGAACGTTTCCAAAGCCTTCGGCCTTTCACGCCTCATTCGCAAATTTCCTTGGCCTTGAGGGCGTAATACCCTGCCATGTCCCCGCTTTCCTGGACCCCACTCTCTTTTTCGGTACATCGAGGAGAATTCAATGCATCCCTCGGCATCCTTCAAGTCGCAGCCTTTTCTGAGATAGCGCCCGGCATTCACGAAATCCTGGGCAACTGGTGAGCCGTTTAAGTACATCATGCCGGTGCTCGTGCAGCCAGGGCCCTAGCCAAGTTCGCAGGACTTGAAGAAGTAAATTGCGGCCGAAACATGATCTCGCCTGATGCCTTTGTCCTAGTCGCCTATGTACAGCAATTTTCCAAGGCCATTGCAGGAGGATGCGTCATTGAGATTGCATGCGTACACATAGGCGTCTGCAGCTTCCGCAGGCTGGTTGGCCTGCTTGCAATAGCCGATACAGGTCAGGCTCGCATCCAGGCTTTTGAGCTCGCATCCGCGGCTAAAATTCCTGGCAGCTCTTTCATCATCCGACTTACGCCGCGCCCCTGAGCGCTTGAAAGCAAGCCGCGCCTAGGTCCTAAAACCCCAGGCCTTGGACGCAAGTCCGGCTGCTGTTGGTTTTCATTCCCTTGTAACTTTGGCGTGCGTTTTTTCCCACGAGGGGCATTTTCAGAAAAGCGTCCGCGATGGCAAGGCAGGGAGAGCGGATGACGCCGAAGCTGGGCGCGGAGATTGCGCGAAAGATGTGAAAAACCCGAACTTTACGGATCTAGTTGTATAACTTGATCCGCTTTTTCATGCCCTGCAAAAATCTTTTGAAAAGCATGAATTTCCCTTGATGAATACCCTTTTTCGCACTATCATAGTTATATATTTATATATAACTATGGAGGCCTGCCATGGCAGTGCTCGAAATCCCCGACCTCCCTCCCTTCGTCACCAACGGCAGGGGCAGGTACCTCTGCACCTACGAGTCGCACTGGGACAGCGCCCTCAAGCAGCCAAGGAGGACCAGCACCAGGACCGTGGGGAAGCTCATCCCCGTCAAGGGCAGGGACGACCTCATGGAGGTGCTGTTCAAGGACGAGTTCATCGACTCCCACCCGGGCCTCGACCACATGAGGGTCTTCCGCCGCAAGGGAGGAAAGCTCGAGTTCAAGCCAAGGGAGGAGGACGAGGCCGGGGACGGGGACGGGCTCCCCGCCTTCACCCTGGAGCAGCGCGTTGCCGTGAGGAAGCTCCACGGAGGCGCCACCTGGGCGCTCAACTGCATCGCGGCGGACTCGCCCATAGGCAGGGCCCTGAGCCGCGCCTTCCCCAGGCACGCTCTCGACCGCAAGATCCTCTCGCTGGCCTATTACATAATCCTCCGGGGAAACAACGCGATGTACCGCTATACGGAGTTTGCCGAGTCGACATGGCTGCCGTACCGCCGGCCGCTGACCGGCAGCGCCATCAGCAGGATCTTCAAGGGGATCTCCCACGACGACGTCGAGGCGTTCCTCAGGCACCTCTCGCGCGAGTTCCGGAAGTCCTGCAGGGAGGACGCGGAGGGACGGCTGTTCCTGGCTCTCGACTCTACCTCGATCTCCTCCTATTCGCAGGAGCTCCCCCAGGTCGAATGGGGCCGCAACAAGGATCTCGTGGAGCTGCCGCAGGTGAACGTGCTGCTCGTCGTCGACCAGAAGACCGGCTCCCCCGTATATTTCAGGAGCTTCGACGGCAACGTCCCGGACTCGTCGACAATCCGCAACACCATCGCCGACTGCACCCGCATGGGCCTGCTGGACAACCCCAGGTTCGTCCTGGTCTCCGACAAGGGCTACGCCTCGGTCTCCAACATCGACGACTGCCTGCGCGGCGATCTCGACTTCATATTCAACATGCGCGCCAGGGCCGGCGGCATCGCCGGCCAGCTGGCCTCCGAAAACTACAGCAGGCTGCTCGACTGGAACCGGCGCGATCCCTTCCTCAGGCAGACCGTCGTGACGGTGCCGCTCCAGTGGAAGTACGACAGCTTCCCTGTGCGGGGCAAGCGCCAGCTCAAGCGCGACTCGCGCCAGGTGTGGGCCCACATCTACTACGACCACCACATCCACGACGACGCGGTGAACATCGTCGAGGAGAACCTGACAGCCATGATCCCCATGTACAACAACGCCCCGGACGCGCTGTCGCCGGCCAGGCGCTCGTACGTCGAGCGCTACTGCGACATCAGCGCCGGACGGGCGTCGGTGAACATGAGGAAGGTCAGCGATCCGCTGAAGCTCACCGGAGTCAGGATCCTGATCTCAAGCGCAATCTCCGATCCGGTCGAATGCTGCAGGGCCTACGAGGAGCGCAGCCATGTCGAGGCCGCATTCAACACACTAAAGTCGCGCCTCAGGTGCAACCGCAACCGGGTCTGTGATCCAGGCTGCCTCGAGGGCAAGCTGCTGGTCGAGATGATCGCCACGGCCATCGCCAGCATGGCTCGCTCGCGCATCGCCGACTACGGCAAAATCCAGAGCGGCGGCGCGGGCAATGGGTGCGCGGTGCGCCTGGACTCGGACATCAGGCTGTTCGACAAGCTCAACAACATCATGATGACCAGCTTCAGGGACGGCTGGTACTTCGACGAGATCGCGGGGAAGCGGCGTGAGCTGTTCTCGGTGCTCAACGTGCCGGTGCCCGACAAGCAGCAGGCGGCGGCGGAATGCGATCAGTATGCGGACGGGGCGGATGACGCCGAGGGTGTGGAGGAGGCCGGCAACATCTCCGGCCAGTTGGACTTGTGAGGAAGGGCGCCGATCGGCGCCCGCTCAATGAGCGTGCATAGTTGTATAAATGCACGCAAAGTTTAGGTGAAAAACGACCGGAGCATGATGCTCCGGGCGTTAAAAAGGCGTCTTGCGGCGCCTTATTCGTATCAATTTGGCCTAAGCGGCCCTTGACAGCCTATTAGGCAACAGGGTGCTGCTCTTCCATGGACTTGATGAGCTCGAGGACCTTGTTGGAGTAGCCGATCTCATTGTCGTACCAGGACACAAGCTTGACGAAGTGGTCGTTCAGAGCGATGCCGGCCTTCTCGTCGAAGATGGAGGTGTGGGTGTTGTTGAGGAAGTCGGAGGAAACCAGCGGCTCGTCGGTGTAGTCCATGACACCCTTCATCGGGCCGGCAACAGCGGCCTTGATGGCGTTGCAGATGTCCTCGTAGGAGGCGGACTTCTCGAGCACGCAGGTCAAGTCAACGACGGAGACGTCGAGGGTCGGGACGCGGATGGACATGCCGGTCAGCTTGCCATTGAGGGCAGGGATGACCTTGCCGACGGCCTTGGCAGCGCCAGTGGTCGACGGGATGATGTTGTCAGCAGCGCCGCGGCCGCCGCGCCAATCCTTGCCGCCCTTCGAAGGGCCGTCAACGGTCAGCTGGGTGGCAGTGGTCGAGTGGACGGTGGTCATGAGGCCTTCCTTGATGCCGAAGTTGTCATTGATGACCTTGGCAAGAGGGGCGAGGCAGTTGGTGGTGCAGGAGGCGTTGGAAACGATGTCCTGGCCAGCATAGGTCTTGTCGTTGACGCCGACGACGAACATCGGGGTGGCGTCCTTCGAAGGGGCGGACATGACAACGCGCTTTGCGCCAGCCTGGATGTGCTTGCGGGCAAGCTCGTCCTTGAGGAAGAAGCCGGTGGACTCGACGACGTAGTCGACGCCGATGTCGCCCCACTTCAGGTTGGCAGGATCGCGCTCGGCAGTGATGCGGATCTCTTTGCCGTTCACGACCAGGTTGCCGTTCTTGACTTCAACGGTGCCGTTGAAAGGGCCGTGCATGGTGTCATAGCGGAGCAGGTAGCTCAGGTACTCCGGGGCGAGCAGATCGTTGATGCCAACAACCTGGATGCCGAGCTCAGGGCGAGCAATCGAAGCACGGAACACAAAACGGCCGATGCGGCCAAAGCCGTTAATGCCAACCTTGATAGTCATATATGGTATTCCTCCACCACAGTTGAATTGACTTTGTTTCGGTGTCACTAATTTAAACTATACGCGTGAATTGTCAATTCAAAGTTCAGCTTTCCTGAATGTTTCGCGATGTTCGGATTTGAATTGTTTCAAAAAGACTTGTTGCCGCAAAGTTGCATCGGAGGGCTTAAAGGCCGGCTTTTCTGATAAAAAGTTTCGTTTTTTATCGGAGGAATTGGCGTTGTGGCTGGAGTAGCCTCCCTCAGTCCTCCTTGCCGTTCTTCAGGGAGAAGCCCTCCACCCCGAGCTTCGCATTCACATATGAAAGGTCGATGCCGTAGCGGTCGTACTCCGGAGGGAGCTTGGGCAGTGCGGGCTTGAAGCCGGTGACGGTGCCAGGCTCGAACGGCCTTGCCCCCGAGGTGGGGTTGTATACCTCGAGGATCTCGGCAAAGCTCTGGCTTAGGAGCGGCTTGCCGCTCATGAGCACGGTGCCCGGAGGGGTGATCGTGCCGTTGCAGCTGTTGCCAAAGCGGTTGCGGTCCTCCTCGCTGACCGAGGGATCGCCGCTGATCGGGCGGTAGTAGATGGCCCGCTCTTGCGCAGGCTTTGACTTGTAGACCGCAGCGGCGGGATCCCCGTCGTCGAAGTACACCTCGCCGTAGAGCTGCGAGGCGCAAAGCGAGACCATCTGCCTCAAGGCGAAGATCTCCTCGCCGGGCTTGATGCCTGAGAGCATGTAGTCGTAAAAGCCGCTGGCGCGGTCCTTGGCGTCGCGGCGCACCTCGAACATCACCGAGAAGGCCAGATCGTGGTCGGGCTCTGGGCAGCCGATGCCGGCGTAGGTCATGAATGCGTAGAAGAGCGAGCCCGTGAAGTCCCCTGCGCGGTAGGCCCTCCTGAAAAGGCTGTAGGCATCCTTGAGCCCCCCGCTGTCGGTCCCGGCGTCGAGCGAGAGGATGGCCGCGGCGCTGATCGCGGGCCCGTACCCGCGGTCGGCCGCGGCGCGCAGGAAGGAGAAGCCGCGGTCGATGGCGTTCTCGTCATTGCTGCGCAGCGTGATGAGCCCCATGTCGTACATCGCCACCGGATCGCCAGAGCGCGCGGCCGAGCTGAAGATCTCGTAGGCGCCCTGCATGTCGCGGTTCATGCCGTAGCCGTACCACTTGGCCGCCGCGGCCCTCACGCTGCCCTCCACCACCCCGGCAGCCGAGGCCGCGGTCCAGGACATGTACGCGCTCCTTGGGCTTAGTACCTGGCCCTCGCCGAGAAACTCCATGTCGCCGCGGCGCACGAGGCCCTCGGCCGAGTCGCGCGCGCAGGCGTCGGCTACGATCGCCTTGTAGTCCTCAAACGACTGGCACAGGTCCATGGCGCGGTCGTAGATGGCGCGGGAGGCCTCCTTGCGCTCATTTTCCGGCAGATCCTCCACCGCCTTTGAGAAGTAGCTTTCCGCCGCGGCCGCGCCCTTGGCGCTGCCGAATCCCAGCAGCGCCAGATCCCCCATGATCTCGTAGACGTAGCTGCCGCCCTGCTTGCGCATCGCGGCGGTCGCATGCTCGGCGGCGTGCTGGAAGTCGCCGCGGGCGCACTCGATCCACGAGAGGTAGGCAAGCGGGAGCGGCTCGCCGTCAGCGGTTGCTTTTACGAAGAAATTGGTCGCCTCGGGGATCCTGCGGTCGGAGAGCGCGTTAATGCCGGCAACTATTACCGACTCGCGCCCGGAGGCGACGTAGCCTGAGACACCGGTGCCCAGGAACACCGTGCCGGCCGAGAACATCACGGCCGCGGCGAGCGACACGGCAAGGAAGGTGCGGTGGTGCGAGACGAACGACTTGAAATGCCCGTCCTGCGGGGCATCGGCGCCATTGCCTTTCTTGCCCATGATCAGTCCCCCGTCCCGGCGCCGACGTCCGGCACCTCGGTCTCAAGATCGCGGTTGACCTTCGCGCTGTCGCGCGAGAGGGTCACCAGGCCGTTGCGGGCCTGGGGCGACTCGTCGGCAGGTTCGCCGTCGGCGTACGCGGGCAGCGTCAGGGAGTTGAACTCCTTGACGGTGATCATCGACTCCTTGAACCCCGCGTCGGTGTAGAGCTTCTTGAGCGCATCCGAGCGCTTGCGCGCCAGCGAGATGTTGTCGTCCTTGGAGGTCATGTCGTAGGCGAAGGCGCGGATGGTGATGGAGTCCACCGCCTTGTCCTCCTTCAAGTACTCCAGCTGCTGCCTCATGCGCTCAAGCGAGCGCCCGGTCAGCTCGTCCTTCTGGAACTTGAAGACCACCGGGAGCATCTGCACGTCGGTGTAGCTCACCGGCAGCAGGCGCTGCTGGCAGTCGAGGTACTTGTCGTACTGGGGCTTGAAGCCAAGCGGGCTCATCGAGGGAATGATGTTCTGCCCCGAGGCCACGGTCGAGTTCGTGTACGGCATGAAGATCTGAAGCCCCTGGCTTAAGGCGTTCAAGACCTTCCAGGCCACCGTGGGCCCCGCCCAGGCGTCGAAGCCCGAGTAGAGCTTGATGCGCCCAAGCAGGTGCTCGGGGCCGCCTGACTGCCACTCCGGGCGCGTTGCGATGAAGCGCATGACCGAGTTCTGCGTGATCCCAAGGCGCGGCTTTATGGAGAGCGAGGTCTTGCGGGTCTTCCCCGAGTAGGTGCGGAAGACCGCCGTCCCGTAGCCTGGGATGTCGTTTACGAGATCGCACTGGATCTTCGAGTCCTGGACCGACCAGAGCTTCTTGGCCGTTGCGTCTATCTTGGGCTCGTAGCGGATCTGCGCCCAGGGCGCCGCCGACACGGCCAGGGCCGCAGCCAGCACGGCGGTTTTCATAGCAAAACGCATTCGGACACCCATGACAAAATTCTGTCGCCTCAATTGCTGATATTATCCAACAGCGTTCAAAGCAAAAACAATGCCAAAGGCCGCATTATGGGAGACAGCCCCAGGATGCGGCCTGGGCTTAGGAGGGCTCATGGGCAGCAAGGCACTTCACGTGATAAAGGGCGCGATGGCATTCAACGACGGATCCTTTGAGCGGCGCGACATCGCCTGGACGGAGGACGGCGCGTATGCCGATCCAAAGTCCTGCGATGCACTCGCGGATGCCGAGATCCAGGACGGCAAGGGACTCTATGTGATCCCGGGGCTCTGCGACATCCACCTGCACGGGGCCTGCGGGGCGGACATGTCAGACGGGGATCCGGAGGGCCTCTTCAAGATGGCCAAGTGGGAGGCCGCCCACGGCACCACCTCGTTCTGCCCTGCCACCATGACCATCGCAGGCGATGCGATCCTAAATGCGATGTCCTCCGCACGAGAATTTTACGGGCATGCGCAGGAGTCCTCGTGGCGCGGGGAGGATGGCGCGGCGCTTGCGCGCATGGAGGGGATCTACATGGAAGGCCCCTTCATCAGCCGCGAAAAGTGCGGCGCCCAGGACCCGCGCCATGTCATGGCCCCGTCCCTTGAGTTCCTAAAGAAGGCGCAGGAGGCCTCAGGCGGGCTCGTGCGCTTTGCGGTACTCGCCCCGGAGGAGGACGGCGCCGTAGAGTTTGCCCATGGCGCCTTCAAGATGGGGATCCGCCCATGTGTCGGCCACACCGCGTGCAGCTACGAGCAGGCCATCGAGGCCTTCAAGTCCGGCGCCTGCGAGCTCACCCACACGTTCAACGCGATGCCGCCGATGCTCCACCGCGCCCCGGGGCCGATCCCGGCTGCCGCGCTGGCAGGCGCCAGCGCCGAGCTCATCGCCGACGGGATCCATATCGAGGATCCGATGATCGCGATGGCCTTCCGGATCTTCGGGGAGGAGAAGCTCATCCTCATCTCCGACTCGATGCGCGCAGCCGGCATGTCGGACGGCGCCTACACGCTAGGCGGGCAGGAGGTGTTCGTGAAGGGCCGCGAGGCCAGGCTAAAAGACGGGACGCTTGCAGGCTCGGCCTCCTGCCTCCTCTCCTGCCTTAAGAACGCGGTGCTGCGCGCCCATGTGCCGCTTGAGTCTGCCGTGACGGCTGCGGCCGTGAACCCGCGCAGGGCCGCAGGCGCGGTTTTTTCCGGGGTTGGAGACATTGGCGGCGAGGCCTCGTTCATCGTACTCACCCCTCCTGAGGAGGGGCTTTTGGTGCGCAGGATCGTGGTGCACGGCGCCGACGCCGAGGTGGCGCCGGGGCTTTGATGCCTCCATTGGGTGGAGACGCGTGGCGTAATGGTTTAAGATCCCGGCAGTGCCGCAGGGGCGGCGCTCATTTTGGGGAGATCATCATGGGACAGCAGGACAGCAGCGCGGCGGCAGATCAGAAGCAGGACGAGAAGCCGCGCATCTGCGACATCCGCCAGCGCTTCCGCGGCTTCCTTCCCGTGGTGGTCGACGTCGAGACCGCGGGCTTCGATCCTGAGAAGAACGCCCTGCTTGAGATAGCCGCGATGCCGGTGTCGTTGCGCGAGGACGGCGTGATGGTCCCGAGCGAGCTCTTCTCGGCGAACATCCGACCATTCGAGGGATCCGAGCTTGTCGAGGAGAACCTCAAGTTCCTGGGGATCGACCCCTATGCCGCCGACCGCAACCTGCGCGAGGAAGGCGACGCCATCCCCGAGCTCTTCCGCTTCGTCCACCGCGCCGTGAGGGCCGCGCACTGCAAGAAGGCGGTGCTGGTGGGCCACAACGGCAGCTTCGACCTGGGCTTTGTCAACGCAGCCGGCCGCCGCGTCGGCCTTGCCAAGAAGAGCCCCTTCCACCCTTTCACCGTGCTCGACACCTCGACCATCGGCGCACTCGTATACGGGCACACCGTGCTCGCCCGCGCCTGCGCCGGGGCCGGCATCGACTACGACGGCAAGAACGCCCATGGGGCGGCCTACGACACCACCGTAGAGTGCAAGCTCTTCTGCGCAGCCTACAACCGCTTCACCACCTTCTGCGGCCTGCCAGAGCCCATTCCAGACGATCCCAAGCCCCAGGCCTGAAAAGCGCCGCAGGATGGCCATGCGGCATCGGAGGCATTTAGGCAAATGGCTCCCCTTCGCCCCCGCTGCCGCCTTGTCATCCCATCCCTTAAAGCAAGTGCTTAAATCGAGGGGCGATGATTCTGTCGAAGCTCAGTTACTTTGATTTCTTTTTGCTAGCCTGATCTGTCGATCCTGTCCCCCCGAATTTGATCACTTGAGATGCAAATTTGAACCCGGCTACTGGAGGATGTCCTCTGAATGCATGGAGAAAGGCTCGCCATCTTCAGGACCTGCGCTGCCGCTCTTCCCGTCATCATCAGGAACGTTCCCGCCGCCTGAAGACCCTTCATCATTTAGCATGAGGAAGTTGTCATTGCCAAAATCCGTGATCAGGAACTCGCCTTCAATCGATCCAGTCTTGCAGCCGTGCAGCATGAGATCCGTGCCGCGGATCTCGTCGAACTCGACTACAGGCTCTTCCTCGGCGCCATTTGGAATGAGCTTGCCTGAGGTGGCTTCGAGCAAGACCGCAGGCTTGGCGCCTGCATACCATATCTCTGGGCAGAAGGTGATGATCGCAGGGGCGGCCTCCTCGCCGGCGTTTTTCCTCCACCTCAGGGACAGCCACCCGCTCGCGCCTTCCTTTTGGATGAAGGTCGCGATCATGGTCCTGCCCTCTTGGGAATTGAGCGCCAGTAAGAGGAATTTTCCAAAGTCCCCGGCCTTGATCAGACCTTCGTCCTGCTGCGTCAGCAAGCCTGATTTGCGGCGGCAGGAGAGCAGTTGGCGCTTTGCCTCCGGGAAAAGCTTTTCATCCTCAGGGCTTGGGTTATTGTCGTGGCGGAGCCTGAGCGCCCAGGCGCAAAGCAGCGCATAGTCGAAGGCCTCGCGCCTGAGGCCTGCCGAGTCTGCAATGCTCCTGGCCTTCGCCCGCTCCTCCAAATCTTTGGAAATGAGCAGCGCTGCTCCTGCGAGGTTGTTGTTGTATATTCCGACGGCTTGACATCCTCCCCTCTCTAAAGAGAGGGGATCCCTACCGATCTCTTGGGAGATCTTCGGCGGGTTCCTCTTGCTGACCACCAATGTGATTCAC
>CACYPI010000021.1 GCA_902776275.1 uncultured Aeromonadales bacterium | reverse complement strand
CTATCATCAGACAATACATTGAAAACCAGAATACCCCCGATTAGGCGCCTTATATCCCCGGGCTGAAGCCCGGGGTTTTACGGCGCTTTTTTGATAAAAGTTGCCTTTTCATAGACTTTGCCAATTGCCCCGAAGGCGTCAAGGAGGCTTTTTCCCATACATATGATTTGGATTGGATGTTTGCCGCCCTAGTCGCACTGACCGATTCCAAACCTTTGGTTGAACGCCAGTCGGTTGTGGTCTTCGATGAAGTCCAGTTATTTACCAAAGCGAGGCAGGCAATAAAGTATCTTGTGAAGGATGGCCGCTACGACTTTATTGAGACCGGCTCATTGATCAGCATCCATAGAAACGTGAAAGACATCCTCATCCCCAGCGAGGAGGAGTGCCTCTATATGAACCCTTTGGATTATGAGGAGTTTTGCTGGGCACTCGGTTTCGATGAAACATATCCTCTGATCAAAGGATTTTTTGAAAAGAGAAAACCTTTCAATGCAGGTGGTTCAGGAGATGCAATCTATCGCGAAATGCTGAGGCGCTTCAGGCTTTATCTCCTGCTCGGCGGCATGCCTCAAGCCATTGAAGCATATCTTCATTCGCACAATTTTGAGAAAGTCGATCAAGTCAAGCGGGACATCATCCGCCTCTACCAACAAGACTTCAACAAACTCGATGCTTCTGGTTTAACATCGGCTCTTTTCATGTCAATCCCTGCGCAACTCTCAAGTAATCGCGATCGCTTCTCATTAACCGAAGGAGCTGAAAATAAATCAATATCTAAAAATCGAGCGAGCAAGATCATTCAACTCATGGCTGAAAGCAAGGTTGTTGATGTCGCCTGGCGCGCAAATGACCCAAATGTCGGAATGTCACTATCAGCAGACTTGAGTGCCTTCAAGATGTACATATGCGACACGGGATTATTCATCACCTTGGCTTTTTGGGACAAGTCGTTCACCGAAAATTTGATTTATAAAAAATTACTGGGAGGAAAACTCGACGTCAATCTTGGGTATGTTTATGAAAATGCGGTTGCACAGATGCTCGTTGCTTCCGGAAACCGTCTATTTTTCTATACATTTAAGGCCCCTGGAAATCACATTTACGAAATAGACTTCTTGATCTCAAAGGGCGCAAAGATATGTCCCATCGAAGTTAAGTCCGGCATGCAGACGAGGCATAAATCCATGGATGAATTCTGCAGGAAGTTCTCGTCCAGAGTCGGGCAAAGGTACATGATATGGGAAGGAGATCTGGCCAGGGATCAAGAATTGTTGGCTATTCCGACCTTCATGACCCCTTTCATATAACTGAGCCCAAATCAATGGGCGCCCGCGAGGCCTGGCTGCCGCCTGTGGCTCAGGCGCAGAGCGTCTCGATGCCGCGGATCATGATGTGGATGATCATGGTGTGGACCTCCTGGATGCGGTCGGCGTAGCCGTCGTGCGGCACGATGATCGGGATGTCGCAGAGATCCTTGAGCTTGCCGCCGTCCTTGCCCAGAAGGCACACCGACTTCATCCCGATCGCGCGGGCGCTCTCACATGCCTTGACGATGTTGCCAGAGTTGCCCGAGGTCGAGATCCCCAGGAAGACGTCGCCCTTCCTGCCCATGCCTTCGACGTAGCGCGAGAACACGCTCTCAAATCCGTAGTCGTTGCCCACGCAGGTGAGGTGGCTGGGGTCGCAGATGGCGACGGCCGGCAGCGCGCGGCGGTCGCCGCGGTAGCGCCCGGTGAGTTCCTCGGCAAAGTGCTGGGCGTCGCACATGCTCCCGCCGTTGCCCGCCGAGATCACCTTGCCGCCGTCCCTGATGGAGTCCGCCATCAGCGCGATCGCCCTTTCGATGAGATCCGCCGTCCCCGGCGCCTTGATGAAGTTGTGGAGCACGTTCTCAGACTCACGCAGATCGTCAAGAACGCTGAAGCCCAATTCAATTGCCATCATCTCTATCCTTAAGCTTGACTTGAAAACTCTCCCAGGCGGCCCTCAGGCATGTCCGCCCGGGGTGCCCTTGGCGCCCTGGGACGCGGCCATGGCCGCAAGGCGCGCCATGTTCTTGGGATTGTGGGGGCTGCGCGGATCGTCGTCCACGCACTTGCCGAGCACGCGGTCCACCCAGTGCTGGTGGGCCGCCTTCTCCTTGGCGAGCACCCCGTCGAGGATCCCCTGCTCCTCCTTTGAAAAGAGCTTGTCCCTCATCTGGGCGTACTCGTCTGAAAGGCGCTTCTTGAAATCCTTCTTGCCCTCGTCCTCGCCCTTTATGAGCAGAGGCATCTCAAACCCGGGCGCCCAGTCGGAGCCTGCCGTCGGGGTCTTGCCGTCGTCGCCGTCGGAGACCTTGTGGACCTGCGCAAGCTTGAGCATCTCGTTTCGGTTTACAAGTTCGCGCTCGCGCTCGACCTGCATGACGGGCAGCCTGACCCCCTGGGGCCTGATCCAGTGGCGCGATGATGCCTCGGTGTCTGAGAAGGAGAGCTCGGCCTGGCCGCCGGTCATCGCGAGGTAGACCTCGGCCAGGAGCTGGGCGTCCAGGAGCGCCCCGTGGAGGGTTCTTGCCGAGGAGTCGATGTCGAAGATCGAGCAGAGGTTGTCGAGGTTGACCTGGTGGCCGGGGACGAGCTTGCGCGCCAGCGCCACGGTGTCCACGACGTGGGCCATGTCAGCTGTGCGCTCGGGCAGGTTCATCAGCGTCCACTCCTTGTCGAGGAACGAGGTGTCGAACTTGGCGTTGTGGATCAGAAGCTCGCTGCCGCGGATGAAGTCGATTACCTGATCGGCGACCTCGGCGAACTTGGGCTTGCCCTTGAGCTTCTCCCAGGTCCAGCCGTGGATCGCCGCGGCCTCCTCGTCCACCGGTCGCTCCGGATCCACATAGAGCTGAAGCTGCCTGCCGGTGATCCTGCGGTCGACTATCTCGACGCAGCCGACCTCGATGATCCTGTGATCGCCAGGGCCTCCATCATCGCTCTTGCCGGTGGTCTCGGTGTCAAGCGCCACGTACCTCTTCATGCCATGCCCTCCTCTCTTGCGCGCAAGCGCGCATTGGGGATTTTAGCAAAGGGCGGAGCCAAGCTCGCCCTGAAAGGCCGGCGCATTGAACTTGGAAGCGCCTCAGGCGGCGCCAAAGCGTGCGGCGGGGCGCACCTGAAATGCCACTATTCGCGTAATCGCGGTGCGGCAAGAACGCGAATAACCGCCTCAAACGCCTGTCACAGCGTGATTTGCGTCAAAGTTCCCGCCTGTCATGCTAATTTGTTCCGTTTTTTCGACAGATGCCTCATAAATGCATGGAACAATTTTCAAATGCACTGAAATTAAAGGACTTTAAAAATTATTTTCTTTTTTTTCGCCGGATCCTGGCCAAATGAGGCGGCGATCACAGCTTTTCGCAACCAATTTTTTGCCGCGATCGGGCGTTTTTCAAGCCAATATGTTGTTATTCAAGCAAAAGGCCCTGAAATTTTCTTTTGCTATAATCAAAACATACCTGATGGCGCCTTCCGTTTGGCACAAGACGGAAGGCTTTGTGTTTTGCACCAGCCTCCTTGACAGGGGGCGGCGGAATGGGGGAAAGGGGCGCGGCGCCAATCAGGCGCGCCGCTTCCCCCATCCTGGAACGGGAACCCGGGCATGAAGGAAGTCGCTTTGTACACTGACGGCTCATGCCTGGGGAATCCAGGGCCCGGCGGCTATGCCGCCGTGCTCGAATACCGGGGGCACGTCAGGGAAATATCTCAGGGCTATGTCCGTACGACCAACAACCGTATGGAGCTTCTGGCAGTCATTACGGGGCTGTCGGTCCTGAAGGAGCCGTGCAGCGTCACTGTCACAACCGACAGCCAGTACGTGAAGAACGGAATGACCTCATGGCTCCAGGGCTGGAAAAGCCATGGCTGGAAGACCAGCACGAAGCAGGCGGTGAAGAACCAGGATCTGTGGAAGAGGCTCGACGACGAGTGCTCGCGCCACCGGATCAAATGGAACTGGGTGAAGGGCCACGCCGGACACCCGCAGAACGAGCGCTGCGACGAACTTGCGCGCTCGGCCGCCCTCGGAGACCGAAAGATACCTGACACGGGCTTTGTCTCCTAATTGTCAGCTAACGTTCAAGATGTACGCTCGCGTGCGTCCCACGAAAGGAAGACGATGATTAGAAAAGCAATGATCTTTTTGGCCGGCGCGTTCGCGGCGGCCGCCATGAGCCTCACCGCCTGTAGCTCCACGAGCACGGGCGAGACCGCCGCCGACCGGGCAGCGCGCGAGGCCAGGCTCGAGGCGCTGCGCGAGGCGCAGGAGATGCAGAAGTCGGTTTGGGAGAGCGATCTCGCATGCGAGTCGCGCTTCCAGATGAACATCAACCCGACCCCCGCCGAGGAGCGCATCGCCAGGCAGTCCGCCCGCACCGTGGTGCGCAACCTCAGCAACTCGAGGTTCTTCGTGCACTACCTGCTGGCAAGGCTCAAGGAAAACAACATGCCGATCGAGCTGGCGGCGATCCCGCTCGTGGAGAGCGGCCTCAACCCCAACGTCCGCGCCAACGGCGGCGCCCACGGCGCCTGGCAGTACAAGCGCCAGACCGGAGCCTCGGTGGGATTGAGCTCAAATGGCAACTTCGATGAGATCTACGACTTCGTCGAGTCCACCGACGCCTCGATCCGCTACCTGGGCAAACTCTACCGCGATCTCGGGGACTGGGATCTCGTCGCCGCCGCCTACAACCAGGGCGAGTACGGCATCAAGCGCGCCGTCGACGCGGCGCTCTCCCGCGGCGTGTCGCACCCCGACGCCTCGAACGTCAGGATCTCACGCGGCGCCCGCGCCTACATCCAGCGCCTGCACGCCTATGCCGACATCCTGCACAACCCCTCCAAGTACGGGGTCGCGCTGCCTGACGTCAAGAACCGCCCGGCCTTCCGCAAGGTCGAGGTCGCAGGCAGGATCTCCTCGATGAGCGAGGCCGCCGCCCTCTCAGGCGTCGATCTCAGCACGCTGAAGAAGCTCAACAACGGCTACCGCTCCGACAAGCTCGGATCCTCGGCCTCCCGCGGACTCTACGTCCCGGTCGAGCACGCCTCCAAGCTCGAGCACGTGCTGGGCTCCTACAGCTCCGAGAGCGTCACGGACAACTATCTCAAGGACGCCCAGGGCCAGAACGCCAGGGAGAGCATGTAGCGCTCCCTCCCAGGCAAGCGAAAGCCCGGCATTTGCCGGGCTTTCGCGTGTCGGGGTCCTTGGGCCTCATTGATGCCGCCCCTCATGGGGCAGCATCGCCCCTAGGCCTTTCCCTCAAGCTGCGCGAGCGACTTTAGGAACTCGTCCTCGTAGAGGATCCTCACCCCAAGCTCGGTCGCCTTGGTGAGCTTCGAGCCAGGATCGCTGCCGCAGATCACCGCGTAGGTCTTCTTTGAGACCGAGCCTGAGACCTTGGCGCCCAGGGCCTGGAGGCGCTCCTTGGCGCTGTTGCGGTCCATCGAATCGAGCGTGCCGGTGAGCACGTAGGTGCGCCCGGCAAGCGGGGCAAGCGATCCGCCTGCCGATGCCTGCTCAAGAGGGGTGAGCGTGATGTGCGCCGAGAAGAGATCGCTTTGGTCGGTGAGCTCGCGGATGATCTCCTGGTTGTGCTTCTCCCTGAAGAAATCGAGGATGTGCTCGGCCACCACCACGCCGACGTCCGGCAGGTTCATCAGCGCGTTGAGATCGGCTCCCATCAACTCATCGAGGCTCTTGAAATGGGTTGCAAGCGTGCGCGCCGTCGAGGATCCGACCTCGCGGATCCCGAGGGCGTAGATGAAGCGGTTCATCGGCACGGTGCGCGACTTGTCGATGGACGCGACGAGCTTGGCCGCCACGACGCTGCCTAAAAAGCGCGCCTTGCGCCCCTCCTTCTCCCCCTCGAGCATGAGCGAGGCCAGATCGTGCTCACTTAAGCGGTAGAGGTCGGCCACGCTCCTCACCTTGCCAGAGGAGACCAGCTCCTCGACGATGCGGTCGCCGAAGCCCTCGATATCCATGGCGTCGCGCGAGACGAAGTGCAAGACCCCCTCGCGCAGCTGCGCCGGGCAGACGAGGCCGCCGGTGCAGCGGGCCACCGCCTCGCCCTCAAGGCGCTCGATCTTCGAGCCGCACTCCGGGCACACGGCCGGAAAGACGATGTCCTTTGCCTCCTCGGGCACGCGCTTTTCAAGCACCACGCCCGAGACCTGGGGGATCACGTCGCCGGCGCGGCGGACTATCACGGTGTCGTTGAGCTTGAGCCCCAGGCGCCTGATCTCGTCCTCGTTGTGCAGCGTGGCGCTTGAGACCGTCGCTCCGCCCACGTAGACCGGGCGGAGCCTGGCCACCGGCGTGATGGCGCCGGTGCGCCCCACCTGGAACTCGACGCCCAGGAGCTTGGTCATCATCTCCTCGGGCGGGAACTTGTAGGCGATCGCCCAGCGCGGGTTCTTGGCGGTGAAGCCCATGCGCTCCTGGACGGGCAGCGAGTTCACCTTGAGCACGATGCCGTCGATGTCGTAGTTGAGCGTCGGGCGGCGGGCGAGCATGTCCTCGTAGAACTCGCGCAGTCCCTTGGCGCCATGCTCGACCTTGGCGTTGGGGTTTACGGGCAAACCCATGGCCTTGAGCGCCTGGAGGCGCCCGTACTGGGTGTCAGGCAGGCTGCCGCCCTCGAACTGCCCCACGTAGTAGGCGTTGAAGGTCAGGGGCCTTGAGGCGGTGACGGAGGGATCGAGCTGGCGCAGCGAGCCTGCCGCGGCGTTGCGCGGGTTGGCAAATGGCTTGCCGCCGCGGGCGCGGGCGCGCTCGTTCCACTTCTCAAATCCGTCGCGCGGCATGAAGACCTCGCCGCGCACATCGAGGTAGGCGGGGAAGTCCCCGGTTAGCCTGAGCGGGATCGCCTTGATGGTCCTGGCGTTGGCCGTGACGTCCTCGCCCACGCGGCCGTCGCCGCGGGTGGCGGCGCGCTCGAGCATGCCGTCGCGGTAGATGATGGAGAGCGCCAGGCCGTCGAGCTTGGGCTCGGCGCAGTACTCGACCTCGGCGCCGTCCTGGAACTCGGACATGCGGCGGTCGAAGTCCGATAGCTCCTCGTCGTTGAAGATGTCGCCCATCGACATCAGGGGCACGCGGTGCTCGACGCTTGCAAAGGCGCTCACCGCGGCGCCGCCGACGCGGCGGGTGGGCGAGTCGGGGGCGGCGAGCGCGGGATCGGCGCGCTCCATGTCCTCAAGCTCGCGGTAGAGCCGATCGTACTCGGCGTCAGGCACCAGCGGGCTGTCGTCGACGTAGTAGGCCCTCGCGTAGCGGTTTAGGGTGTCTATGAGTTCGCGGTAGTGCGCCTCGTCTGCCATCTTGGAATCCTCCATCATGCCTGCGGGGGCCTTGGCGCCATCTCAAACGGCGCTCCCCGCCCCCATATATGGAAAAACGAAGGCCATGCCTTCGTTTTTCCAAAAAAGACTGCCCTTGCGGCCTCAGGCGCGCGGCGCGCCCTGCCCGGGCTGGCGGCCAGCGTCATCGGGATCCTGGCCGTCGTACTTGCGGAAGTCCTCCTCCATCTTGTCGAGGATCTCCGAGGTGAGCGGGCGCCCGCTGTTGTCCTGGAGCGATCCGCCCAGGCGGTCGGCGAACATCTGCGCGGCCGTGCGCATCACCATCATGTAGTCCCTGGCCTTGCCAGGCTGCGGAAGCTTCATGTAGAAGGCGAGCTTGGGGGTGGTGAAGCCTGCCATGTCGGCGGGGAAGGCGTAGGGCTCCTTGAGCGGGCAGAGCGCGAACACCCTGGCCCCGGCGCCGTTGGCGCCCTCGGAGACTATGAAGATCTTGCCGGAGGGATCGCGGCTGAACCTCAGCTCGCGCACTATGGCGTCGATGTCCTCGCCGCGGTACTCGCGCCCCTCGGGGGCCGCGAGGTTGATCTCGGTGCTCGGCGGAAGCTTGCGGGTGACGCGGATGGCGCTCTCGCCCTTGGCCTTGCCGTCGTCGCCGAACTCGACGCGCGGCTCCTCGTGCACGGAGCTGTCCTGGATGCGGAAGCCGCCTGAGGACGCGGCCTGCTCCTCGGAGGGCATCTCCGGGGTGACGATGCGCACCTTGCCCAGGCCCGGCGCCTTCTCGAGCGCCTGGTCCTCCTTGCTCGTCTTGGAGAGGCGGCGGTTGGAGCTCCTGCCTGAGAACCAAAGCCCGTGGATCACGAACGCGATCACGGCAAGGGCGCCCACTATAAGAATGATGGCGCTCGAATCGTTCAATGACATCTCAACCCCCGCAAAACCATGCTCGAAAAAGCGCGCGCCCCGCTGGGCCGCGCCCAGCCATTTTAGCAAGATTGGGCCAGCCCCGCCCACCAGCGGCGTCCAAGCTCGAGAGCCACCGCTCAGGCCAATGGAGCAGGCGAGTGCGCAATGGCGCCTTCAGCGGCCTGGGGCGTGCGGACCAGATCCTGAGAGGCGCATTGGACTACGACGTCTCATTGAATAAAACACGCAAATGTGCACAAAATATTCAATTCAATTGCATGATGACAGACGGCAGGCGATGTCCGGCAGTCCGGCCTTGCCACCAAATCCGATGAAACCAAGCGTTTGCATCGGTGGCGACAACAGATGGAACTGCATTTGGGGAGCCAGCCGATTGGGTGCCTTTTCGTCTTAACTGAATAAAATACGTTAATGTACATAAAATATTCAGTTGAAACGCGTGATGCCGGTCCGCAGGCGATCTCAGGCCGGCAATCCCTGTGCCTCTCTGATGAAATGAAGCGTTTGCATTGACATGGATACCCAGAAGCTTCGGCACATGGATCTGAATATTGAAGAAAGATAGGATGCCGCCTCGCCTGTACTGAATAAAACACGTAAAGTTACATGTTTTTTTCAATATAATTCCTTACAGCCTGTCTGCACGCCGAGACCTGACGCGTGGCATTGACGCATGGCCAAACCGTTCTGGATTCAAAATGGAAGCGATGGAAATCAAAAGGGAATACTACCTGCAAAAACTTGTGGGCAGGATGCACAACGGCTTGGTGAAAATCGTGACGGGAATACGGCGCTGCGGCAAATCCTACCTTCTTTTCAAATTATTCAAGGATTATCTCCTCTGTCACGGAGTGCCGGAGGATCACGTCATAGAGGCGAAGCTGGATCTGTTTCCCAACAAAAAGCTCCGCAATCCGCAAGTTTTCATAGACTACGTGCAATCCCGCCTCAAGGACAAGGGCAACTATTTCGTCATTGTCGACGAGGTGCAGATGATGGGGGAATTCGAGTCTGTCTTGAACTACCTCGTGTCGCTAGGCAACCTCGATGTGTATGTGTCAGGAAGCAATTCCAAATTTCTCTCATCCGATGTGATCACCGAGTTTCGAGGCAGGGGAGACGAGATCCGCGTCCACCCGCTCTCATTCTCCGAGTTCATGCAGGAATACGACGGCGACGCCGCAAAGGGATGGCTGGAATACTGCACCTACGGAGGATTGCCATTCATCCTTTCCATCAAGGATCCTTTCGACAAGGTCGAATACCTGAGGCAGCTTTTCGATGCCGTGTACCTGCGCGACATCAAGGAGCGCAGAAAAATCAGGGATCCCGGCACCTTGGACAGCTTGGCCGATGTGCTGGCCTCGTGCATAGGATCCCTAATAAATCCGCCAAGGCTGGAGCGGACCTTCAAGAGCGCATTGGGCAAGGACATCAGCGTCAACACCATCGAGAATTACCTTTCAAGTTTCGAGGATGCGTTCCTCATCAGCAAGGCAAAGCGCTACGACATCAAGGGGCGGAAATACATCGGGACTCCGTACAAGTACTACTTCGAAGATGTCGGGCTGCGCAATGTCAGGATCAACATGAGCCAGTTCGAGCAGACCCATATCATGGAGAACATCCTGTACAACGAACTGAGGCTGCGCGGATACTGCGTCGATGTCGGAAACATCCAGAAAAGGTTCAGGGACGGCGCAGGGAAAATGGGGGCCAGGCAGCTCGAGGTGGATTTCATCGCCAGCAAGGGCAACCGGCGCGCTTACATCCAGTCAGCCTTCTCGATCCCCGATGAGGAAAAGATGATCCAGGAGAAGCGCCCGCTGATGGAGATTGGCGACAGCTTCAGGAAGATCATCGTCACCAAGGACAGCACCCTCCCCATGTATGACGAGGACGGGATCATTTTCGTGAACCTTTTCGACTTCCTCCTGAACAAGGAGCCGTCTCTCCTCTGACTCCTCCTGCGGAAATCGCGCCCGCAATGGAGCGCGGCGCAAGGCGCACGCGCCCCGGCTCAGGTTAAAATGCCATGAGCAGGCCGCAGGTGCGGCAGGCATGTCTGACAAGGGGAGTGGATATGGCAGCCAGGGTTTCACCGCTTTTTGCCGCAAGATGCCTCTGGGAGGGGCTGGAGCTGGCGCTCTCGCCGCAGTGCCGCGCCTACGTCATAGTCCCGATCATCGTCAACGTCATCCTCCTCTCGGCAGGCGGCATCGCCGCCTACCTGGGGGTCAAGCACTGGATCTTCGGGTGGACCGACACGCTGCCGGGGTTCCTGGCCTGGCTTGGGTGGATCCTCGCGGCGATCGCCGCGCTGCTCATCATCTTCCTGTGCTTCTGGTTCTTCTCGGCCGTCGCGACGATCATCGCATCCCCCTTCTACGGGCTGCTCGCCGACCGCGCCGAGATGGCAATCTGCGGCACCCAGTCCGAGGACATGGGCTTTGCAGGGGTGGTCCGCGACATCCCCCGCTGCCTAAAGCGCGAGCTCAAGAAGCAGCTGTTCTTCCTGCCCAGGGCGCTGCTGTGCCTGCTCGTGACCCTGGTGCCGGTGCTGAACGTCATCTCGCCGGTGCCCTGGTTCCTCCTCGGGTCCTGGATGGGCTGCCTCCAGTACGCCGACTACGCCTACGACAATCACAAGGTGCCATTCGCCGTGATGCGCTCCGATCTGGCCTCCTCGAAGATGGCGACCTTCGCCTTCGGCGCGGCCGTGGCGCTGCTCACCGCAGTGCCGGTGCTCAACCTAGTGATCCCGCCTGCCGCCGTGTGCGCGGGCACCAGGTACTACGTGGAGCTGCGCCGCGGCGGCGCGGCAGTGGCTGCCTTGCAGGGGAGGGCCTGACATGTACTCTCTATCAGGAGTTCCCGCATCCTCCGGCATAGCCTCCGCCCCTGCCATCACGCTCACCCGCTCGGCCGACAACCCGGACTACGACCGCCCATGGGCGCTTGACCCCGAGGCCGAGTCCGAGTTCTACCGCCGCAGCCTGACGTTCTTCTCCGAGCGGCTGCGCCAGACGGCCAACCCGGCGCTCGACCAGCAGCGCGACCTCTACGGCGCCGCCGCAGGCTACATGACCGCACCGGAGAACACCCGCGACGTCATCGCGCTCATCAGGAAGGGCGAGACCGCCCCGATGGCCGCGCGCACCGTGCTCATCGGCGGGCTCTCGCGCTTCAAGTTCTCATACGATCTCGACGATTCCAGCTCCACCTCGGAGCTGCGCGCGCTCGAGCTGCTGCTACGCGAGTTCGTGCAGTCGCTCTTCATGCGCGGGATCACCATCTCATCTCTCCCAAGGCTCAAGGAGGACGCGGTGATCGTCTCCCGCGCCCTCACCCCGGCGCAGCTGCTCTCGCTCGACACCCGCTTCGTCAAGGCCGTGGTGCTTGAGGAGGGCCGCGCCTCCGGCCACCTGGCGCTGGCATTGCGCGAGCTTGGGATCCCCTCGGTCTTCTCGGCCGCAGGCGCCTGCCAGATAAAGTCCGGCACCTTGGTGCTCGTCGACGGCAACACCGGGGTCGCCACGGTCGATCCGCCCCGCGAGGCCTGCGAGGTCATGGAAGCCAGGCAGGACCTGTTCCGCGGCGATCTCGACGACGATGCGCAGGAACCCGTGGAGATCCTCTGCTCGGTGGGCGCCACGCGCAACACTGAGCTCAGCGCCGCGTTCCTGCGCATGGGCCTTGGGCTCCTGCGCTCGGAGTTTTTGTTCCTAAGCTGCGATCACGAGCCCTCCGAGGAGGAGATGCGGCAGGCATTCATGTCGGTGTTCTCGCTGGTGCCCGAGGGCCGCCCCCTCAACATCCGCACCTTCGACTTCGCAGACGACAAGCAGCCGATGTTCGACTGCGAGACCGATCCCATGGGGCCGATGCACGGCTACGGCGCTTGCGTGAGCTCGCGCCTCCTGAAGAAGGAGCTGCGCGCCGTCATGTCAGCAGCCCCCGGCCGCAAGATCCGCATCGTCTTCCCGCTGGTGACCAGGCTCTCCGAGGCGCGCTACCTGAACCGCCTGGCCGACGCCTGCCACCAGGAGCTCGTATACGCCAAGATCCCCTGCTCGGACTACGACACCGCGCTCATGATCGAGACCCCGGCCGCCGTGCTCTCGGCCCAGGCCTTCGCAGACAAGTTCTCGATGTTCATAATCGGGACGAGCTCGCTTGCCGAGTACGCCTCGGCGCCCCGCCCGGCCGACGCCTCGTTCACGCCGCCTTTGGCAAAGCTCATCGCGATGGCGGCCAAGGCCGCCGACAACTCGGGGATCCCAGTGGGCGTCGCCGGGCGCTTCGCCTCGCGCGTCGAGCTCATCCCGTTCTTCTTAAAGCTCGGGGCCGTGTACCTCACCGTGGACAGCTATGAGATCCCCAAGCTGCGCCAGGCAGTCGAGCGCATGGATCTTGGCGGGGCCAAGCCGCGCTTTGACGAGGGCCTCTACTCTGAGATCATGAATATCTTCAGGGGGGAGGACATAGCAAGGCTCATCGGCAGGCTCAACGGCTGAGCATTCAGGATTTCAAGAAAGAGGTTTTTTGAGATGTCATTGCTAAGCAGGCTCTTCAAGCGCGAGGAGCAGGAAGCGGATCCCCAGGAGGAGGCGGGGCTCGTGCTCACCTCCCCCGTGACCGGGACCATAGTCCCGCTCAAGGACGTTCCCGATCCGGTCATCAGCGAGAAGATCGCAGGCGATGGCTGCGCCTTCGTCCCCGAAGGCGGCAGCCTGCTCGCCCCCTGCGACGGGACGCTCTCCCGCGTGCTCTCGTCAGGATCGGCGGCCACCGTGCGCGCTGAAAACGGCACCGAGATCTACCTGCGCGTGGGCATCGGCACGTCATTGCTCACCGGCAAGGGCTTCGAGTGCCTGCTCAAGGAAGGCGACAGCGTGCATCAGGGAGATGAGATCTTAAGGTTCGACCTCTCGCGCATCCCCGACCCCGGGAAGTCGTCGATCACGACGATGATCGTCATAAGCTCGAGCGCCCCGATCCTGAGGGTCGCAAGCGCCTCGGGGCACGCCGAGGCCGGCGCGACGCCCTGCGCCTGGGTCTACTACAGGCAGGAGGCCGCGCCCATGTCCAAGGACGCTCCTGCCAAGGCCTGAGGGGCAGGCCTTGGCTGCCCGGGGCCTTGTGGTGTCCCGGGCGCGTCATGACCAGGCGGCTTCAGATGCACTGATCAAGAAGGCCCCCGGGATCGCTCCCGGGGGCCTTCTGGCGCTTCGCTCAGCCGTTAGAGCAACGCGTCGATCTCCTCGACCGACTTCTTGGCGTCGCCGAAGCACATGTAGGCGTTGTCCTTGAAGAACAGCGGGTTCTGCACGCCGGCGTAGCCCGGGTTCATCGAGCGCTTGAACACCACGACGTTGCGGGCCTTCCAGACCTCGAGCACCGGCATGCCGGCGATCGGGCTTGAAGGATCCTCGGCCGCGGCCGGGTTCACGGTGTCGTTGGCGCCGATGACCAGCACGGTGTCGGTATTCTCGAAGTCGTCGTTGATCTCGTCCATCTCGAAGACGATGTCATACGGGACCTTGGCCTCGGCCAGCAGCACGTTCATGTGGCCGGGCAGGCGGCCCGCCACCGGGTGGATGGCGAAGCGGACGTTGATGCCGCGCTTCTGCAGCTTCTCGGTGAGCTGGGCGACCGCGTTCTGCGCCTGGGCGACGGCCATGCCGTAGCCCGGGGCGATGATCACGGAGGACGAGTTCTTGAGGAGCTCGGCGACCTCGGCGGTCTTCATCTCGTGGTACTCGCCCATCTCCTCGTCCTTCTTCTGCTGCGGCTTGTTGCCGAAGCCGCCGGCGATGACGGAGATGAACGAGCGGTTCATGGCCTTGCACATGATGTACGAGAGGATGGCGCCGGAGGAGCCGACCAGCGCGCCGGTCACGATGAGCAGATCGTTGTCGAGCATGAAGCCCGAGGCCGCTGCCGCCCAGCCCGAGTAGGAGTTGAGCATCGAGATGACGACCGGCATGTCGGCGCCGCCGATGGCGACGACCAGGTTGACGCCGAAGGCCAGCGCGATGATGGTCATGATGACCAGCGGGACGGCCGGGGCGTCAACGCCGCCGTGGAGGAACCAGACCATCAGCAGCACGCACAGCACGAGCGCGCCTAAGTTGATCCAGTGGTTTGCCGGCAGCACGAGCGGCGCGGACTTGAAGATGCGCAGCTTGTAGGTGCCGTTGAGCTTGCCATAGGCGATGATCGACCCGGTGAAGGTCACGGCGCCGATGAAGACGCCGATGAAGATCTCGCCCAAGTGGATGCCAAGCTCGCCGGCCTGGTCCATCAGCACGGCGTTTGACGCGCCGTTTGCGGCATCAGGGATGACGCCCAGCTCGAAGAAGGTGTTGAAGCCCACGAGCACGGCGGCCAGGCCCACGAAGCTGTGCAGGCAGGCGATCAGCTCCGGCATCTGGGTCATCTGCACCTTGCGCGCCACGAAGAGGCCGACGCAGGCGCCGATCACCATCGCGAAGATGGTGAGGCCGATCGCCGCGGCGGTCAGCTTAGTGAAGGTCGCAATCAGCGCGATCGCCATGCCGGCGATGCCGCTGTAGCAGCCCATCTTTGCAGTTTCCTGCTTGGACAGCCCTGCCAGCGCCAGGATGAACAGCAGCGCGGCGAGAATGTAGGCTATGTAGGTAAGACCTGTGGCTTGAATCATTTTGTTTGAGGCTCCTTACTTGCCCTGTTTCCTGAACATGCCGAGCATGCGGCGCGTCACGGCGAATCCGCCGAAGATGTTGATGGACGCGATCATCGTGCCGATGAAGGCGAGGATGCCGACGATGACGGAGCCTGAGACCAGCTGCTCCATCGCGCCGACGATGATGATGCCCGAAATGGCGTTGGTCACCGACATCAGAGGGGTGTGGAGGGCGTGGGTCACGTTCCAGACCACGTAGTAGCCGACCACGACCGCCAGCACGAACACGGTGAAGTGGGGCAGGAACTTGGCAGGCGCGTACAGGCCGATGAGCAGGAAGCACAGCAGCGCGATGACGACGCAGCCTATCTTGAAGCCCTTGGAGACGTGGTGCTGCTCGATCTTCTTGGGAGCCTCGGCCTTCTTGGCCGCAGGGGCGGCGGAGACGCTGATCTTCGGGGGCGGGAATGTGACCTCGCCGCTGCGGGCGACCGTCATGTTGCGGATCACCACGTCGTCGAAGTTGATGTCGATCTTGCCGTCCTTGTTCTTGCACAGGAGCTTGGCAAGGTTGACGAGGTTGGTCGAGTACAGCTGCGAGGACTGCGCCGGCAGGCGGGAGGCCAGGTCGGTGTAGCCGATGACCGTCACGCCGTTAGGGGTGGTCGCGACCTTGCCGGGCTTGGTGCACTCGCAGTTGCCGCCGCCTGCGGCGGCCATGTCCACGATCACCGAGCCGGACTTCATGGACTCGACCATCGCCTTGGTGATGAGCAGCGGCGACTTCTTGCCCGGGATTGCGGCAGTGGTGATGATGATGTCGACGTCCTTGCACTGCTTGGCGAACAGGTCCATCTCGGCCTTGATGTAGCCCTCGCTCATGACCTTGGCGTAGCCGTCGGAGGAATCCTTGCCCTCCTCCTTGTAGTCAAGCTTGAGGAACTCGCCGCCCATCGACCTGATCTGGTCGGCGACGACCTCGCGGGTGTCGAAGGCGCGGACCACGGCGCCCAGCGAGTGGGCGGTGCCGATGGCCGCAAGGCCGGCGACGCCGGCGCCGATGACCAGCACCTTGGCAGGCGGGACCTTGCCTGCGGCGGTCACCTGGCCGGTGAAGAACCTGCCGAACGCGTGGGCCGCCTCGATCACGGCGCGGTAGCCGGAGATGTTGGCGGTGGAGGAGAGCGCATCCATGGACTGGGCGCGGGAGATGCGCGGCACCATGTCCATCGCCAGGACCGTAACCTTCTTGGCGTTGAGCTTGTCGACGAGGTCCTTGTTCTGCGCCGGACGGATGAAGGAGACCAGGGTCTGGCCCTCCTTCATGTAGCCAATCTCATCATCGTTGGGCGCGTTGACCTTGAAGATGATGTCGCTGTTCCAGACGTCCTTGGGGTTGACCACCTTGGCTCCGGCGGCCTCGTAAGCTGCATCCTTGAAGCTGGCATCCTCGCCGGCGCCGGATTGCACCTGGATTTCAAATCCTAACTTCCTCAGCTTGGCCACGGTGTCCGGGGTCGCCGCGACCCTCTTCTCACCGGCCAGACTCTCTTTGGGAATACCTATCAGCATGGCTATGTCCTGTGTCCTTCATGTTCATTGACAGGCATGGCCGATATCGGCCATGCCCTGACCCCATTATTCTAAGGCATTGGGACGATCCCTCGGACGCGGGCGCGCAAGTAATGGAGTAAACGCCGCATTGATCACACTTAGGAGCGGAATTTTTTGAAAATGCGGGACAAATGGCACCTTGTCAGAGCCATTTAGGGCGCAATGCCGCAAACGTTTTCCGAAGAATGCGAAAAAAAGGCGCAGGCGCCTTTCAAGCCGCAGGCCAGGGAGGCATGAGAACGGCGATGCAGTGCTCGGGGCGAGAGACGGCGAGAAGCGGTGAAGCAGGGAATGAGGGGAGAAAGAGAAGGCAGACGGGCGGTGGGATAGGAGCAATTCTTTGATAAGAAGAATGAAATGGCGAAATTGAAAGGGCATGAGAATGCCCATGCCATAAGATTCGGCATCTGCGGCAGGGAAGGCGCCCACGGCGCCTTCCCTGCCATCGCTTAAGCGTCAGCCGCCCCGGCAAGTCCTGGGCTTTTCCTGATGTCGTGCAGGACCATCGTGTAGGCGTCCTCGGCGGGGCCTGCGGACGATGCTCCGTAGTAGCCCTTGCGCAGCCCCGCGTTCTCAAAGCCGAAGCTCTTGTACAGCGAGATCGCGCGCGCGTTTGAGACGCGCACCTCGAGGAAACACTCATCGGCACCTGCCGCCAGGGCCTCCTGCAGGATGCAGCGCAAAAGGAACCTGCCGTAGCCGCGGCCCTGGTACATCGGGTCGACGCCGATGCTGAGCAGATCGGTCGTGAACCTGGTGTTGTAGATGACCGCAAAGCCCTGGGGATCCCCGCCCACGAAGAGCACTGCGGTGCGGTAGGAGTCCGAGAAGCACTCCCCCAGCGACTGCGCGCTCCAGGGGTTCTTCTGGGTGCGCTGCTCGATGAGCTCGAGCGCGTCGATCATGCTCACCCGGGCCTCGGTGACAGTCTCGCAGCGCACGTTGGGATCCCTGGCGCGATTAAGGATGTAGGCGCCCATCAGAGCCTCCCTGCAAAGGAGCGCTTGAGGAAGGCCCAAACGGCGGCCTTGCCGCCATCGAGGGCCGCGCAGCGGCCCTCGGTTCCGAGCCTTGCCTTGTCGGCGAGGATCACGTCGTAAGGCAGGTAGTGGAGCCTTGGATCGTAGCCGAGCACTGACAGGCCCTTTGACTTGAGGTAGTTGCACAGGGGCTTTAGAAACGGGGCGCCTGACTGCAGATCGACGAACACGTCGGCGCGCTTCTTGCGAAGGTGCCAGCCAGGATAGGAAGGAGCAGAAGGATCTCCGGAAGGATCTCCAAAAGCAGGCGGCACGGCCGCCTGAGGCTGCGTGGCAGCCGCCTCACGCATCTGCGGTTCCTCATGGACAATTCCGCCCTGGTGCGCGTCCATGCCCTGAGGCTCCGCGCGCTGTGGCAGCGGGGCTTGCTCAATGTGAACCTGCGAAGCTTGAGCTGCAACCTTGCTCTGCGGCATCGGGGATGGCGCCTGAGCCTTTTCGTTAGGGGTTACGCCTGCAAGCCCTTCCTCCTCTGAAATCTCATGCATTGCTGCGGGCGCGGGAGATGCTGCCGTCATTGAGGCAGGCTTCATGGCTGATGCCGCGGGTGCGGGCGATGCGCCCGCAGGCTGGGCATGCGCCTGCGAGCCCTGAGCCTCAGCCGCTTTTGCGGCGGGCTTAGCAGATGGCGCCCCCTGCGTCTGCGGCGCAGCAGGGCTTTCATCTGGCTTTGCCAGTTCAGACGCAGCGCTATCAGGGGAGATGGCCGGCTTCAGGCCGCCTGGACGCAGATCCCAGAAAAGGAAGGTGTCATCGGACAGGACTTTTTCCATACCGCGCTCCATGTCGATATCGCGAGGATGGCTTAAGCGTTTGAAGTTATTGATAGAGGAGTATTCACAGAGTGGCAGGGGCGGAAAGATTCGAACTCTCGACCGTCGGTTTTGGAGACCGCTGTTCTACCGCTAGAACTACGCCCCTATTGGTGAATGCGCAACATGATATCGGATAAATAAGGCGTTGTAAAGGGATTGCAAAGGCCTGCATCAAAACTCTGCCGCCTGCCTCCCAAAATCCCGGCCGCTAGCGGAAGAATGCCCTTCCCCCGCCCTTGAGGCGACTCTGTGGGAAAGGTGTTGGATCTTGTGGGTAGTGTGCGGCAAAGCCTTTTTTAGCGTCAAAAGCGACCTGCCGCAGGAGGCTTCAGCATGACCTTTCGAATAAATCAATTTTAAATCAATCTGATAAATTCACTTTTTCAAAAAAACGAAGAGGTCAGAAAATTTCCTTAAAGAAGCCGGCGGGAGGGCCGTTAATCAAATTGCAAGGGGCAAGAAACCCCAAATACATTGCAGGAGAAAGAATTATGGCACTTTATGTAAACACCAACGTGACCTCCCTGAGGGGCCAGTCCTCCCTTAACAAGGCTACCAACAGCCTGGCCACCACCTACAACAGGCTGTCCACCGGCCTGCGCATCAACAGCGCCAGGGACGACGCCGCAGGCCTCCAGATTTCCGACCGCCTGACCTCGCAGATCAACGGCCTCAAGCAGGGCAACCGCAACGCCAATGACGCCATCGCCCTGACCCAGACGGTTGA
The DNA here is from genome assembly GCA_902776275.1 of uncultured Aeromonadales bacterium. Classification (GTDB taxonomy): domain Bacteria; phylum Pseudomonadota; class Gammaproteobacteria; order Enterobacterales; family Succinivibrionaceae; genus Succinivibrio. The sequence goes on along the minus strand of CACYPI010000021.1, from coordinate 12,689 downwards.
AGGCTCCATGGACGAAATGACCACCATGCTCCAGCGCATCCGCACTCTGGCCGTGCAGTCTGCAAACGGCACCAACACCTCGTCGGATCGCGCCTCCATCCAGGCCGAGGTCACCCAGCTGTCCAAGGAGATCACCCGCATCGCCTCCAAGACCACCTATGGCGGCAAGACCATCCTATCCAACTTCGGCGACGGCTCCAAGTCCGTCGTTCAGAAGGCGAACAAAGACGCCCAGGTCAACTTCCAGGTTGGCGCCAACCAGAACGACGTTCTCAAGCTCGACATGAGGCTCATGGACGACAAGGGAGCGTACAAGACTGACACCAAAGACTACTCCCTCGCGTCCTTGGCAAAGGCTGTGGGCTTAGAAGTCGGTGACAAAAAGACTCTGGTAACGACCAGTGGCAACAAGGCCGATATTGCTGGAACCGAGTACGCCATTTGGGATGTCAGCACATCATCCGCCTCACAGGCCACGCTCGGCGCAATCGACAAGGTCATCAACCTCATCGACAGGAAGCGCGGCGACTTCGGCGCCCTTGAGAACCGCCTCAGCTCCACCATCAACAACCAGACCAACGTTGCCAACAACGAGTCTGACGCTAGATCGAGGATCCGCGACACCGACTACGCGGAAGAGGCTTCCAACCTGTCTGCCCAGAGCATCGTGCAGCAGGCTGCCTCCTCCATGCTCACCCAGGCCAACAGCCTGCCTCAGCTGGCCCTGTCCCTGCTCGGCTAACTGCAAAAGCTGCAACGACTCCGGCTCCGGCTTCCTCCTGCAAATTGGAGCCGGGGTCTCTGCTCAGGCTCCCGGTTTTGGGAGCCTTTTTTGTTTCCTTATTTTTACTTTCGATTTCAATGCAGCCATCATGCGACCATAAGGATCGCGCCGGGCCTTTGGTATAATGCGGCTTTCAGGAACAGCGCTGTCTCCTGAAAGCACGAGCGTCCCGTTCCCAACTGTTTCACAAGCCAGTTAAAAGGGACATAAATGACCAATCCTCTCTTCCAAAAAGACATCATCTCGGTCTCGGAATTTACTAAAGAGCATATAGAGCTCATCCTGAAGACCGCACGCGAGCTCAAGGCGCACCCGCGCAACGACCTCCTCAAGGATCGCCTCATCGGCGTGACCTTCTTCGAAGGCTCGACCCGCACCCGCCTTTCGTTCGAGACTGCAATCCACCGCCTGGGCGGCCAGGTCATAGGCTTCCCCGATGCCGCCAACACCTCGCTTGGCAAGAAGGGAGAGACGCTGATGGACTCCATCCGCATCATCACCTCCTACACCGACGCTCTGGTGATCCGCCACAACCGCGAGGGTGCCGCCAGGCTCGCCGCCGACATCTCCCCGGTGCCGGTCATCAACGCAGGCGACGGCGCCAACCAGCACCCGTCGCAGACCATGCTCGACCTCTTCAGCATCTACGAGACCCAGGGCCGCCTCGACCACATCAAAATCGCCTTCGTAGGCGATCTCAAGTACGGCCGCACCGTCCACTCGCTTGCCGAAGCACTGTCGCTGTACAACGCCGAGATCATGCTCGTCGCCCCGGACTCGCTGGCGATGCCGCAGTACATCCTCGACATCCTCGACGAGAGGGGGATCAAGTACTCGTTCCACAGCACGCTCGAGGAAGTTATCCCCGAGGTGGACATCCTGTACATGACCCGCGTCCAGAAGGAGCGCTTCGACGAGACCGAGTACCAGAACCTGCGCTCCAAGTTCATCCTCACCTCATCGATGCTCGACGGCGCCCGCGAGAACATGAAGATCCTCCATCCGCTTCCCCGCATCGACGAAATCACCACCGACGTCGACAGCAACCCGCACGCCTACTACTTCAAGCAGGCCGCAAACGGCGTTTTCGCGCGCGAAGCCATTCTGGCTCTGGTAATGAACAAGGAGATTTGAGATGTCAGAGAACAAAGCCAAAGAAACCGGGGTTTCCAAGGACAAGCTGATGGTCGAGGCCATCGCGGACGGCACCGTGATCGACCACATCGCCCCCGGCCAGGCCATCAACATCTTGCGCATGTTCAAGTTCCTGAGCAAGGACAACGAGCTGACCGTGGGCTTCAATCTGCACTCAGGCCAGCTTGGCAAGAAGGATCTCATCAAGATCGCGAACGTCACCTTCTCGCCCTCCCAGACCGAGCAGCTGGCGATCCTGGCTCCCAACGCCACGATCAACGAGATCAAGGACTACAAGGTCATCGACAAGTACAACCTGAGGCTGCCGCGCGAGACCGTGGGCGACTTCAGCTGCCCCAACAGCAACTGCATCACCCACATCGAGAAGGGCGCCACCCCGCGCTTCCTCATCCGCACCGACAAGAACGGCACGGTGATGATGCGCTGCCACTACTGCGAGCGCGAGTTCACCCGCGACACCGTGCTCAAGTACAACGGGCTTGAGTCAAAGGATTAACCGAGATTCTGATGAAGCAGAAGGCCACGCAATTGCGTGGCCTTCTGCTTTTTGGTTTGCGGCAGGATGTCCTGCCATGGGATGCAATGGTGAGGAGGCTTCAGCCCTCCTGCCTGAACGGGACTTCCTCCGCTAGGTCTTTGACCACCTCGATGCGGAAGACGTTGATCGTGTCCGGATCGGGGCAGCAAAAGCGCGCGACGCCTTCCTCTTCTCCTGGGATCTTGCCGCCGTAGCGCAGGATGTCGGCGTAGATGAAGGCCACGTGCATGGCCATTGGGCAGAGTGCGCCGCGCTGCGTGTCAAAGTCCCAGCTGTCGCCCACGCGGTGGCCGCGATGGCATCCGCGCGCGCCCTTGCGCTCGATGAGCGTGATGCGGATCTTGGGGCGCCTCACTCCTGATCCTCCAGCCACTCCTTGAGCACCGAGGCGTTGCTGCGCATCGGCTCGCGCGAGCCGCACACCAGCGTGAGCGGCCCCTTTGCGAGGGACGCGCGCGCCGATGCTACAAATCCTGCGGCAGCGGGATTTGACTTCATCTCCTCAAAGTAGGCTTCGCGGAAGGCACCGTAGTCGCCTGTGGCGTGGTAGGCCTTGCGCAGATCGTTTGACGGCGCGATGTCCTTGGCCCACAGGTCAAGCGCGGCCTTGTCCTTGGCAAGGCCGCGCGGCCACAGCCTGTCTACAAGCACTCTGGCTCCGTCATCGGGGCTTGGGGTCTCGTAGGCCCTCTTGATCCTGATGTCTCCCTTCATGAAGTCCTCCCTCCTACAGCGTCATGATCAGCGTGCCTGCGGTGATGAGCACGATCCCAAGCGCGGTCTTGAGTGTGAAAGTCTCGTGGAAGATCACGAGCGCGAGGATGATCGTGAGCACCGTGCTCAGCTTGTCTATGGGCACCACCTTCGAGACCTCGCCAAGCTGGATCGCCCTGAAGTAGCAGAGCCACGAGGCCCCGGTGGCAAGCCCCGAGAGGATCAGGAAGACCCAGCACTTGGTGCTGATAGCCCCGATGCCGTGCACGCTGCCGTCGCAGATCACGATCCCCCAGGCAAGCGCCAGCACGACTGCGGTCCTCACCGCCGTCGCGAGGTTTGAGTTGACACCCTCGATCCCCACCTTGGCGAGGATCGCGGTCAGCGCTGCAAATAGCGCCGACAGCGATGCGAACCACAGCCACTCCATGTCCTTGCGCACCTTCATTTTTCCTTCTCCAAAAGCACCAGCGATTCTAGCGCCGATGATCCTGGAAACATGTCAAAACCCTGTGCCGAACGCACCGCAAAGCCGCCTTCTACGACCGCCGGGAGATCGCGCTCCAGCGCCTGCAGCCCGCAGAATACCAGCGCGAGCCTCGCGCCGCGGCGCATCCTTGAGAGCGCGCGGCAGGCCTGCGTCCCTAGGCCGCGGCGCGATGGATCGGCTATGGCGGCTGAGACGCCATCGTCGATCAAGCCTGGCAGTTCCTCTGCCAAGTCCCCCGCGATGAACGAGGCGTTCCCCACATGGTTCATGCGGGCGTTCTCGCGCGCGGCCTCCACCGCCTCCTCCACGATCTCAACGCCCACCGCGTTCTTGAAGGCGCGGGCAAGCGGCAGCGTCATCGCCCCAGCGCCGCAGCAGAGATCGAGCGCAGTGCCCTCATGATCGCTTCCGCACCAGGAGAGCGCCGCAGCGTAGAGGCGCTGGGCCACGGGGTAGTTCACCTGCAGGAAGGTGCGCGGTCCTGCGCTGTATTCAAAGCCGTTGAGCCTCGCGGTTACAGACCGAGCGCCTGCAAGGTGCGAGAGCGTGCCGCCCATGATGCTGTTGCCTTCAGAGTCGTTCTTGAGCGTCCACGCCGAGGCGATGCCGTGCTCCTGCATGAGATCCGCAAGCGCCTTTGAAAATGAGGGAGCCAAATCCCCTGCGTGCGTCAGCACGGCCATGGTCCCGCCATCGCCGCAGTCGCGCAAGGCGATCGCGCGCAGCGTGCCTGAACACGCACCCTCGTCATAGGCGCGCACGCCCATGGAGGATGCAAGTTCCGCCACGGCATCTGCGAGCGCGCCAAACCACGCGCACTCGCGCGGGCAGGATGGGACTTCGACAACCTCATGGCTTGCGCGGCGGTAGAAGCCCTGGATCACCCTCTCCCCCTCCTGCGAGAAGAACCTGATCCCCTTGAAGCGGGAGACGCCGGGGGCGGATGGGACTATAGCGGGCAGTTCAAGCTTCCTGATCCCTGCCTTGCGAAGCGATGAGGCAAGCATCTCACGCTTAAGTCTCATCTGCGCGGCCTCGGACATGAGGCCGAACGGACAGCCGCCGCAGCTGCCTTGGAATTTACAGATAGGCTCTGCTGCAGCGCGATCCTTAGAGGCCGTGATGAGGCCCATGAGCCTCCCCTTGCAGCGGCGGCCCTTGCCGTGCGGCAGGGCCTCGATTTTGGCAAAGTCCCCTGGCACAGTGCCCGGGACTTCGATGTCCATCCCTGCGGCATGGAAGATCCCGCACCCGTCGGCGGTGATGCCCGAGGCCTGCGCCTCCAGCCTTGTTGAACTCCGCGCTGCGTCCATCCGGTCCTCCGATCACTCTCCGTGCCGGGGCAAGGCCGCGGCTGCATGTAGTATATTCTAGAAAAGTCCATGACCATGGGGGCGCCGCCTTGGCGGCGCTGCAAGAACAGAGGAGCCTATATGAAAGCAAGTTCCGTCATCGCCATCGCCGCAGCTGCGGCCATCGCAGCCGGCTGCACTAACCCCGTCAGCACCGCTGGCACTTCCAGCGCCTACTACTCGGGCAAGATCACCGGGATCGAGGTCGTCGACATCGACTCCCAGAAATATGACTCGACCACCAATACCGTGGTCGGCGCCGTAGGCGGCGCCATACTGGGCCAGTTATTCAACAAGCACACCAGCGGCGCGCTGGTCGGTGCTGGCCTGGGCGCTGCGGCAGGCAACCTCGGCAGCAAGGCGCTCAACCGCTCGGAAGGCTTGAGGATCTCGATTGATTCCGAGAACGGCCCGATGCTCGTCGACGTGGCCTTCAACTGCAGCTACAAGGTTGGCCAGAAGGTGCGCGTCGTAACCTCTTCAAACGGGGCGCAGCTGCAGGTCTACCGCAACGGCGCTTACCATACCGCCACTGCCCAGAAGACCTCGGCCTGCCCTTCGACCTACCGCAAGTTCCAGGCCGGTGTCGGCGCATCTGCTGAGTAGCAGCATGCTTTGGGACTTAAAAAGGGATCCCGGCAAACGGGATCCCTTCTTCATGATCAAACAAGCACAAGATGGCGCGCCGCATTTGGGCGCATCATCCTTGGTTATTCTTCCTCGTCTCCGTCCATAATCTGCCTCCGCAAAAACCAATTTATGCAACTGCATGGAGTATAGACCGCTGCCGAGTGACGTTGCGCGCTGATCCTGAAAATGTTTTTCGACATTCCCCGGGGACTTGCCTTGCAACTTCACTATGACTTTTGCCAATTCCTAATACTACTAGTGCGATTCCATTTGCATATGTTGCACTGCTCAATGGCAATTGGCGATCGGTCTTTTACTTTCATAAACCTGATTGTTTCTCTTTATATATTAAAAATGCATGAAATATTAATAAATCATTCTTGACAATTCAATTTTGCAATCTATTCTGTACGATAGATTAGGAATCAAATTTTCAGGAGATATAAGAAATGGCAGAAGACGTGATCGAATCCAAGCCCAAGGAAAGCAAGCACGAGAAGTTCAAGCGCATCGCCAAGAAGCGCGTCGACAATGCTGCAAACCAGATCCGCCTCATCGGCAATCTCTCCTCGCGCGTCAACTACGTCTACACCGCAGAGGACGTCGAGCAGATCACCTCTTACCTCAAGCACTGCCTTGAGGAGATGGAAGCGAAGTTCTCGACAAAAAAAGATGAAACGGCAGCATTCAGCTTCCATGACTGATCCTGCCTAGTAGAACATGCGGATGCTCAAACGCTTCCGCTGCCTCAAAGAATGGGGCTGGCAATGCCAGCCCCATTCTTTGCGCGTGTAAAATCCGTGATCTCCCCAGTTTTCCCACAAGGCGGTGTCTCTCTGCATCCATTGGTACATGAGGGGTTGCGCGCACGCCTGATGAATCTTAAGTAAAATTTCCCACAGTTTTCCACACCGGCCGTGAGCCATTGCCACAGATTTTCCACGGCTTTAGCGAGGTGGCGGGGGAAAGCGATTCAGACGCGGTTTGCGCTGCCTAGCGCGGTGACGAAAAAAGCGCCATGAGGCGCCCGGGGTGGTGGCCCTTCCCCGGCTCGAACGGGGGACCAAGCGATTATGAGTCGCCTGCTCTAACCAACTGAGCTAAAGGGCCACAGCAAAACATCATATAGTCTGGCCGTTGCAAGATCAAGCCTTATCCATGCGCCTTAGGCGACAGAGCCATCGCGCGGAGGCCTCATTCATAGCGCTTTTTAAACCTCCTCATCGGATCGTTGAACTCCGTCCTGAAGAGGTGCGGGTAAGGAGGAGCCTTGGGCGGCTCGGATCCCTCGTGCGGCCACCCCACCTTGCCGTCCATGAAGCGGTAGTGCTCGCCGAGCACGTAGTCTGGAAGGAAGCCAAACAGCTTCTTTGAGTCCTCCAGGAACCACCTGTAGTACTTGACGAGGCGATCCCAGACCAGATCGACACTTCGCCGGTCATCCTCGACATGGTAGAGGGTGAGCACCATGATCATGAAAGCGATCTGCGCGTTGCCCGACTCGAAGCTGCCGTATCCTGCAGTCTGAAGCTTGTCCGAGAGCATTGCTATGTACTCGGAGATCCGCATCATGTGGCTTACCAGCGCCATGCGGCTTTCTGGCTTGGTCTTGAGGAACAAGAGGATGCGATCCTGGATCTCGTTGAAGATCTCCGGGCAGAGGATCCTGCGCGCGCCATCCTCGTCGATTGGGATCCTGACGGTAAGGGTGTTTTCGATGAAGTCCGACAAGGCGGCCTTATCCAGAACGGTGCGTCTGCGAAAGTCGAGATCCTCCGAATGCGCTGGAGGCGCGCCTTCGATCCTGGCGCCGTCGGAGCAGTTGCGGATCCTGAACTTGTCGTCGCGGAAGAAGCGGTGCTCCCTCAAAACCAGCTCGATGAACTGCAGCGAGCGCCTGAACAGATCGTTGCTCTCGACCAGGCCTCCGAAGTTGCCTTCCACGGCATTCCTGTCCGACACGGCGTAGTTGGCGCCTTGGTCTGAGACCCCGGCTTCGCCGTAGATTGAGCTGTACTTCGAGTGCATGGCGCTGCCGAGCTTGATCTTGCGGCCGCAGTCGAATCCAAACAGGTAGGCCTCGGTGAATCCGAACGCGAAGATGCTGGCGACGCCGAGGTTGCCGACGAGCGGGTTCATCACGTCAATGGGCCTCAGCCTTGGGAATAGATCGGGGCGGCCTGCGCAGAACCAGAAGAACGGCTCGTCGGGCTTGCCGAAGATGGCCGTGCGCTTGAAGCGCGAGGAGGTCTTGGGGTGGATGACGTCGCCTGCGATGAGCGTCAGCGAGTCCTTGAACTCCTGATCGGGGATCGCGTCTATGGTCTCAGAGATCTCCGGGGTGCGCTCGGTCGCGGCATAGAAGTCAGGCTTTATCCCCGCGTGGTAGAGCGTGTCGAGCGCGGTGCCGCAGGCGATTATCACAGCCTTGTCCTGATTCCTGCGCAGGAAGGGGATGTCATGGTCGAGCGAGGGGCCGTTTGCCACCACGAACAGGGGCCAGCGGCGGTACTTCTCTGGCAGCTTGGCGTCGCGCAGCACGAAATGCTTGCCGGCGATCATCGACTTGAAGCCGTGCGACACCCCGAAGAGGTGGTCGTCGAAGAATCCCATGGCCTCGTGGATGGCGTTGAACTTGTTGACCACGTAGTCGGCGCTCTCCTTGATCTCAGGCGAGGCGTAGTGGACGTAGGTCACCTTGAAGCAGGAGAGGAACTCACCGTGGGTCATGTAGAATTCCTTGAGCAGAACCTCAAGCTCGTCGCCGCTTCTGCCCACGATGAGCTTGAACCCCATGCCGCTTTTCTCAATGAAGCCGAGGATGCCCGTCCAGTCGCAGGCATAAAGAGATGCGTAGAAGACATCGGGATCGGGCTCGATCGCTATAAGGCTGCCAACCTCGATGCGACTTAGGATCTCGGAGAGCGGATAGCCAAGCCCGATCCCCAGCACTATGAGGTTCGGCACTCCGCCAAGCTCGGAGGGCGAGTACACGAGCTTTGGCTGGGAGTTGATGATGTCCTCGGAGGCCTTGAGCATCAGATTGGCATAGCGGATGGTGATCTGGCCGTAAGGGTCGTACTGCCTGACCCCGACGGTCCCCAGGAGCCTCTCCGAGTCGAGCAGCTCCTGAACCTGGCGCCCTGTCTCCTCGGCAGGCTCGTTTGTGTCGTAAAACATCCTGCCGCCCTCGTCGGGGAACATCAGGTTGGGCTCGCCGTTCTCGGCGCAGAAGAACTGCAGCGCCTTCTTGGGGCGGTAGTCCTTGAAAGACTCGTAGACATCCGGGAGGTACTTTTTGAAAGCCTCCATGGACGCGCCAAAGCGCGCCTGCAGATCCTGCCCGAGCTGGGCCTGGAGCGCGGCAAGCTCGGCATCGGTCATGCGCCCCTCGGCGCTTGCACCCTTTTCACCCTTATCACTCATCTTTCAAAATCCTGCAATCATGGCGCGGCAGCGCCGCGCCGTCTGAAAACCTTGCCTGCCTCAGCCCTGCCTGCGGGCGCGGCGACCCAGCTCGCGCGAGATCACTGATGACTCGTAAAGCCCGCTCTTGTTCAAGGACTCCTCGGAGGCAGCCAGCCTCTGCGCGCGGTCGTAGAAGGGCTTTTCGAGCACCTCTGGGAGCAGCCTTGAGAGGCAGCGCAGCTGCATCTCCATCGAACTGTCATCTCCCATTCCGAGATCCGCATTGGCCAGGCGGTCGTAGTAGCCGCGCACGCGCGGATCCTCCTGGCGGGCCAGCAGCACCGCGGTGGTGATCACCGCAGGGCCGCCGCCCTTGGCGCCGTTGACCCTGCTGATGTCCTCGACGAGCGCGCGCGCCTGCTCGCTCCCCGGGATCTTAAGCAAGGTGCAGAGCCTTATGAACTCGGAGAGCTTGAAGCTGTCGCTCGCGCGCGCCACCACCATCGGGTGCTGGAGGCAGAAGGCGATGAATTTGCGCATCGGGGTGGTGAGCAGCGGATCGCCCTGCTCGTCGCGCCTCGAGGACGCCTGGCCCTCGTCGGGCCCGGCCGCCGCGCCCACCATCTCCTCGACCCTCGCGGCGCTGATCCCCTGATCCTGCGAGAGCTGCTGCATGCAGACCTCGGAGAGGGCCTTAAGCGGGATCGCGCGGATGAGCGAGCTCACCTCCGAGAGGAAGCGGGCACGGTCGCCAGGATCGCTTAGGTTGTGCGAGGCCTTGCAGTGGGCGATGAGGAACTCGGGATAGCTCTGGGCCTCGTCGAGGAACTTTAGGAAGGCCCCGGGCCCCTTGGTGCGCACCAGCGAGTCGGGATCGACCTTCTGCTCGTCGGGGAGGAATGCAAAGCGCACCTCGACGTCGTCGGTGAGCACTGGCGTCACGGTCGAAAGCGCGTGCCAGGCTGCGGCGCGGCCTGCCGCGTCGCCGTCGTAGCAGCAGATGACCTTCTTCGTGTAGCGGAACATCTGCTTGAACTGGTCGGGCGTGGTCGCGGTGCCCAATGAGGCCACCGCGCCCTCGATCCCGGCCTGGCGCACCGAGATCACGTCCATGTAGCCCTCGACCACCACGAGGCGCTTGGGGCGGTTGTTCGATGCCTTCAGGGCCTCGTACAGCCCGAAGAGCTCGTTGCGCTTGCGGTAGACCGGGGTCTCCTTGGTGTTCATGTACTTGGGCTGGTCGTCGCCGAGCGTGCGCCCGCCGAAGCTGATGACCCTCCCCTTGCGGTCGAAGATCGGGATCATCACCCTGCCGCGGAACATCGAGAAGCGCCGCCCGCCGCCGTGGTCGACGATCATGCCAAGCTGCTCGAGCATCCTTGCCTCAGCCTCGCTGCGGCAGACCTTCTCCTCGAGGAAGTGCCACCCCGGAGGGGCATAGCCCAGGCGGCACTTCAATATGGTGTCGCGAGTGAGCGCGCGCTTTTTGACGAAGTATTCGAGCCCCTCCCTGCCCTCGGGGCTGAAGAGCTCGCGGGTGAAGGCCGAGGCGCAGCGGTCGAGCAGCTCGTACATCGGGGCGTAGCGGTCCTCGTATCCGCCGGAGGATCCCTCGTCGTACTCGATCGGGATGTTCGCGAACTCGGCAAGTTCCTTCACCGCGTCGGGGAACTCGATGTTGCGGTACTTCATCAGGAAGGCCAGCGCGTCGCCGTGCTCCTTGCACCCGAAGCAGTAGAACATGTTCTTCGAGGGCGTGACCGTGAAAGACGGGGTCTTCTCGTGGTGGAACGGACAGCAGCAGACATAGTTCGAGCCTGACTTCTTGAGCTTGATGAAGCTGCCGATGAGCTTTTCGATGGGCACTGCCGGAAGCAGGCGCTCTGAAATGAAAGATCGTGAAATGTGCGGCATCAGGACCCCCCCCCAGGCTGATTTTAGCAAAGCGGCCGCTGCCGTTTTGCACGTCAATCGCGCAACGTTGCCAAGCGTGCAATAATTGCCGCAAGGAGGAAGAAATGACGGACTTCTGCATCGGCGACATCCACGGCTGCTACAGCGAGCTCATGCGCCTTTTGGACAAGCTCGGCTACGACGAGAAGCGCGACATGCTCTGGCTCACGGGCGATCTCATAGGCCGCGGCCCCGAGCCCTTGAAGACCATAAGCTTCATCCTCCAGCACCGCGCGGAGATCCGCCCGGTGCTCGGAAACCACGACATGAACTTCCTGGCAGTCGCCGCAGGCGAGCGCGAGGCTCGGCCCAAGGACAACCTCGATCCGCTTTTGAAGTCCGACCTGCTGCCCGAGATCCTGGACTTCTACTGCACGCTGCCCTTCATCGACTTCAACGACGAGATGCGCTTTGCGATCTGCCATGCCGGGATCCACCCGCTTTGGGATCTGGCGACGGCGCGCAAGCTCTCCAAGGAGCTCTCGAAGATCCTGCGCGACGACGTGCAGCGGCCGCTCCTCCTTCGCAACATGTACCGCGACGAGCCTGCCGCCTGGGACTGCGCGTCCTCGGGCATGGTGCGCTGGCGCTACGCGGTGAACGTGTTCACGCGCATGCGCCTGGTCACCTCCGATCTCGAGCTCGACTACGGCCACAGCTCGGTGAGCCCCGAGGCCGCGCGCGGCGAGGGGCTGCGCCCGTGGTTCGAGTCCGTGCCCGAGCTCAAGCGCCACAAGCAGCCCTTCACGCTCTGCTTCGGGCACTGGGCCGCGCTCAACGCCCGCTGCCCGCGCAACGACATCATCGCGCTCGACACCGGCTGCGTCTGGGGAGGCTCCCTCACCGCCTGGAACTGCGTCACCGGCGAGCGGGTCTCGGTGCCCTCCGAGGGCCACCTCAAGCACGCCTGAGCAGGCGCGGCCCCGCGCCCGTGCGCGGGGCTTTCAGCTTTGCTACAAGACCGCGCTTTCCCAAGCAGTCCGGAGCGCCGCTTTTCATGATCGGGGCCGGATCCTCGCAGCAGCCCCCCAGCCATGCCTTCCCCTCCTCATCCTTAGCCTCAAAAAGATCAAACTTAATATCCTTGTATAACAATTTGTTGCAAAACATTTCCATTACTTACCATTTGCACAGTACTTACTTTTTAAAAGTTTAATGGGTATCCTTTAGCCATCGGTTGGGACGCAGGGTTCCAGCCAAAGCGATTTAAGAAAATCCCAGGAGGACATCATGAAATTTGCAGTGATTGGAGCGACCGGATATGTGGGCAGCGCTGTGGTGAAGGAGCTGGCCTCCCGCGGCCACGAGGTGACTGCCTTTGCGCGTCATGTCGAGAAGGTTGAAAAGAATCCGAACGTCCGCGCCGTAGCAGCCGACGTGAACGCCCCGGACTTTGCAAAGAAGCTCGAGGGCTTCGATGCTATCGTGTCCGCCTACCACCCCGGCTGGACCACCCAGGACATCGGACCCAACTACGCCAGGGGCGAGGACTCGATTGTGGGCGCGGCCAGGAAGGCCAAGGTGCCCTACCTGCTCATCGTCGGCGGCGCAGGATGCCTTTTAGTTGATGCGAAGGGCACCAGGCTCTACGAGACCAAGGGCTTCCCCAAGGAGATCTGGCCGACTTCCAACTCGGCGACCAAGCTCCTGCTCTCCCTCGAGCAG
>CACYPI010000020.1 GCA_902776275.1 uncultured Aeromonadales bacterium | reverse complement strand
TCTCTCTCAGGTGGCAAGTCCAGAGCCACAGGTCAAAAGATCCAGGATCAAGGCCTGCGTCATGGAGCAGGTCATGATCGAAATGGGTTAGCATTTACAAGGGCAACTTGCGATGAAACTTCGGTACCCCTGCTTTTGAACTTAGCTTATCAAAAAAGAGGCTGGAAGCCTGGCTCCCAGCCTCGTGTTGTTTAAACCAGCACCCTCAAACCTACTATTTGCAATCGCCCAGATGCGCGGTGTTGACGATGAACACATCACCGCGGATCTGCTCGAGCACAAGTTCGCACGCGCTTGAGTTTATGGATCCGAGGAAGCTCGACTTGGGGTTGCTGCCCATGCAGACCATGCGCGCCTCAAGGCGGTCACAGAGCCTGGGGATCTCCTCGTCGATCCTGCCCTCCACCACGTGGGTGTGATCGAGCGGAATGTCGTGAGCCTTGGCAAACTCCTCAACGATGCTCTGATGGATGTTCATGCGACTTACAGTACCGCCAGCCACAAACTTCGACAATCCGGTATCACCAGACATGAGGCCGCGGTTGAGCGGTGAGACGCAGTTGACCACATGCACCTCGCCGTTGAAGCGATCGGCAAAATCCTTCGCCGACTTGAAGAGGTATTCGTCAAGCTCGCGCAAGTGGGAGCTCTCCTCAAAGTCGATGGCGATCAGGATCGCCTTGCCTTGAGCCGAGGCGCTGTTGACGTCCTTGACCACCAGGAGCGGCACCGGGCAGTTGCGCATCACGGTGCTGTCGATGGTGCTCACAAAGAGATCCTTGATGGTGTTGCGCTTGTTGGCGGAGATGATGGCCATGCTGTAGCCGCCCTCGCCGCACTCCTTGATGAAGGCTTCTGGCACGTTCTTTGAAAACAGCACCTTGAGCTTGAGATTCTTGATGGCGGGGAAGCTGCGCTTGAGGCCCTCGAACTCGGCCTTGACGCGCCTCTCGCTGTCCTCGCGGTTCTGATCGGTGAAGTTGTTGATGATCCTCACTGCGGTGACGCTGATCTCAGGGGCGAACCTGGCATACTGCGCCGCCCTTTCTATAGCGGGCTGCACCTCGCCTGGCTTGAGCAGTACTGCGAAATTGTCATTGCTTGTACTCATAATCTCCTCCCCATTCTTCAAAGCGGAGCATTTTCATTCCATTAACGTTGATTCTAGCCAGCCCCTGGCGCGGCGCTTGGGTTGCGATCCCAAATTGCGGATCTGCCGCAGCGCAATTTTACGGATCCTTGATCCATCGCGCATTCCCAACTGCACGATGAACTGGCTGGAACGCATGCAATTGCGCGTTGGTTTCAACTTTAATGGCTTTTTGCGTTGTATTCAATGGTAAATCACGCAGTTGGAGCACTGATCGCAATTTTTTGCACGAGATGACGCAAATGTGTGAGCGCCAGCCCACAGCAGCGCCGGAGTAAAATGCACCTGCGCCGCAGGCGCAGGCGTGCGCCTTGCGCACGCCCTGCTATTTTGAGGAGGGATCATGACAAGCCGCACCATCGCATGGGAGAAAGCGTCATTTCGGTTAAGCAAGGATGCAGCCGCTGAGCAAATAGCGGTGAATCTCGGTTCGCTCACCATAGCGCCCGAGGATCTCTTAGTCCTCATCGGCGGCAACGGCAGCGGCAAGACCTCGGTCGCGCGCGCCCTTGCAGGAGAGCTTGAGAAGATCTCTGGCATCGCTCCGGAGAACTACCACCCCGTGCTAGTGTCATTTGAAAAGCAGATGAAGCTTTTTGAGGATGACTACAACATGAGGAACTCCGATGCCACCACGGCAAAGGAGGAAATCGGCCTCACTCCAGCCGATCTGCTCGAGGGCGCCGATCCTGCGATCCGCGACGAGGTGGTCGAGGGCATGAACCTCGGCAAGCTTTTGGACAAGCCACTGCGCACGCTCTCAGGCGGCGAGGGTCGCAAGGCCCTGCTGGCCCAAGCCTTGTGCTCAAAGCCCAACCTGATAGTCTTCGACACGCCGTTCGATGCCCTGGACGTGCAGACCCGCAAGGCCCTGCTGGGACTCATCGACGAGGTGCACACCCGCTACAAGACTCCGGTCGTGCTGATCGTGAACAGGCCTTCGGAAATCCCCTCTTCCCTCACTAAGATGGGCATCATCCAGGACATGGCCATCACCAAGATCGCAAGCCGCGCTGAGATCGAGCAGGATCCCGATGCCAAGGCGCTGCTGGGCTTTGCCGCGATCCCCGACGTCAAGGTTCCAAAGACTCCTGCGAAGTTCGCGCTCAAGCCCATGGCGCCAGGCCCGATCGTGCAGATGCGCGACATCCACGTCGAATACCAGAGGGTGATCTTCGACCACTTCAACTTCACGGTGAACCGCGGTGAGCACTGGCACATCATGGGCCCCAACGGGGCAGGCAAGTCCACCCTGCTCTCGCTCATCACCGGCGACAACCCGCTCGTGTACGCCAACGACGTCACGGTGTTCGGCTACAAGCGCGGCAGCGGCGAGAGCATCTGGGACATCAAGAAGTGCTACGGCTATGTCTCAGGATCGCTGCACCTCGACTACCGCGTGAGCGCCCCTGCCATCAACGTTGTGCTCTCAGGCTTCTATGACTCCATAGGCCTTTACACGCACCCCGGCGACGAGGAGATCGCCTGCGCGCGCGAGTGGCTCAAGGCCGCGGGACTTGCCGACCGCGAGCACGTGTCATTCCGCCAGCTCTCCTTTGGCCAGCAGCGCATGCTCCTCATCATCAGGTCGCTCGTCAAGACCCCGCTGCTGCTCATCCTCGACGAGCCGCTGCAGGGCCTCGATGGCTTCGCGCGCGCCCAGGTCAAGGCCTTCATCAGCTACATCATGAAGAACGGCGAGACCTCGGTGCTCTTCGTGTCCCACCACGAGGAGGACATCCCCGAGGGCTTCACCAACCGTCTGAGCTTCATCAAGTCAAAGGATGGCGAAGGCTACGACATCGTGCAGGAGAAGCTGCTCCAAAAAATGTGAATTGCCCTGCCTGAATCGCAAGAGGCCGCCATTGGCGGCCTCTTGCGCTAAAGCAATAGAGGTCAGGGCCTTGAGAGGTAGTCCCCGCTCAGCACCCACTGGTAGGTGGTGAGGGCGTCAAGCCCCATGGGGCCGCGGGCGTGGAGCATCTGGGTCGAGATGGCGACCTCGGCGCCAAGCCCGAACTGCCCGCCATCGGAGAACCTCGTGGAGGCGTTCACATAGACGCAGGCGGAGTCAGCGTGGTTCACGAAGTACTCGGCATGCGCGACGCTGTCGGTGAGAATGGCATCGGAGTGGCTGGCGCCATGCCGCCTCATGTGCAAGCAGGCCGCCTTCACATCCTCGACTATCGCAACGTTCATCTCAAGGGCCAGGAACTCCCTTGAGAAGTCCTTCTCATTCCCTTCCTCAAGATCTGGGTACCCGCACTCCCTTGCGATCACCATCGCGCCGCCGTGGGCATGCGCCTTGACCTTGAACGGGCGCAGCGCCTCAAGCGCCTTTGGGATCATCCTGTCGGCGATGGCCTGGTGCACGAGCAGGGTGTCGAGGGCGTTGCAGGCGGAGGGCTTCTGGACCTTGGCGTTCACGATGACCTTCGCCGCCCTTTCCATGTCGCAGTTCTCATCGCAGAAGATGTGGCTGATGCCAAAGCCTCCGGTGATCACAGGCACCGTGGCTTCCTGCCTGCACAGTCTCTGCAGCTTTTCACCGCCGCGGGGGATTATCACGGAGATGCAGTCGTCCATGCAGAGCATGGCCTTGACTAGTGCATGGTCCGGACTTGAGACAAACGACACCGCGGCAGGATCGGCGCCGTTTTGCGCAAGCGCATCGGAGACGGCCTCATGCAGCATTACATTGGTCTCAAGGCACTCCGAGCCGCCGCGCAGGATGCAGGCGTTTCCCGACTTTAGGCAGAGCGAGGCGATATCGACCGTCACATTGGGCCGCGACTCGAAGATCACTCCGATGACCCCCAAGGGCACGGTGCGGCGCATCAGCTTAAGTCCCGATGGCAGCGTCCTGCCGTCGAGCACCCTGCCTACGGGATCTGGCAGCGCGGCCACGGCGCGCACGCCTGAGACCATCTCCGAATACCGCGCCTGTGTAAGCGTCATGCGATCAGCCATGGCCTCGGGCAGGCCGTTCTCCCTGGCTTTGGCAGCCTCGCGGGCATTGACCTCCATGATCGCCTTGCGCCGCTTTTCAAGCAGCTCCGCAAGATCCATGAGGATGCGGTTCTTTTGCGCCGTTCCCATGCACTTGCAGCCCTCGGCTGCGTCGCGGGCCTGCCTGGCCATCTTGGCCAGTCCTTCCAAAGTCAAGGCTTGTTCCATGTTCTCCTCCTGCCCTCTTACTGCCTCAAGACCAGATCGTCGCGGTGCACCGCCACGTCCCCATGGGTGAATCCCAGTATGCCTTCGATGTCGCCGCTGTGGGCCCCGGCGATGAGCCTGAGCTCGCCTGAGCTGTAGCGCGAGAGCCCGCGCGCTATCACCTTGCCTGATGCATCGGCGATGTCGATGGTGGCGCCGCGCACGAAGTCGCCGTCCACCTTGCTGATCCCCGAAGGCAGCAGGCTTGAGCCGTGCTGCTCCAAAGCCCTGGCGGCGCCATCATCGACCGTGATCAGCCCCTGCGAGATGGTGGCGCTCGAAAGCCAGGCCTTGCGCGAGAGCGATGGGTGATCAGATGGTGTGAAGTAGGTGCCTTCGCCGCTGCCTGATGCCAGTGCAGGCAGATCCTGGGGACGGTCGCCTGATGCGATGACCAGCCCCACTCCGGCTTCCTGGGCGATGGCGGCGGCGCGGATCTTGGTGAGCATGCCGCCGGTGCCTAGATCGCTCCCCGCGCCGCCTGCGAGCTTCAAGATGGAATCATCGACCTTGCCCACGCGGCGGATGAGCCTTGCTTTGGGATCCTTCCTCGGATCTGCGTCGTAAAGCCCCTTCTGATCGGTAAGCAGGATCACAAGCCTGGCCTCGGCGAGCACGCCGATTAGCGCAGCCAATGTGTCGTTGTCGCCTATCTTTATCTCGCTGGTGCTCACGGCGTCGTTCTCGTTGATGACCGGCACCACGCCGTACTCGAAGAGCGCGCCCAAGGTGTCGCGGGCGTTCAGGTAGCGCTCGCGGTTTTCAAGATCGGCCTTGGTCAGCAGCAGCTGCCCGGTCTTGAGGCCATAGATGTCAAAGAGATCGGCCCAGATCTCAAAGAGCCTCACCTGCCCTGCCGAGGAGAGCATCTGCTTTACGCGCAGCTCCGGCGGGAGCTTGGGGAAGCCCATGATCTCGCGCCCGGCGGCCATGGCCCCCGAACTTACGAGCGCCACCTCCCAGCCATCCTCCATCATCGCGTGGACTGAGCGGACTATCTCGAGCATGTGGGCGCGGTTGAGCGTGCGCCCGCCGCGCGTGAGCGTGCTCGAGCCGAGCTTTATGACGATCCTGCCTTTGGACGACTTCATGAGAGCAGCCTCCCTGCAAAGAAGTCGGCCGCCTTTTCAATGGCAACCGAGAGGCTCTTGGAGTACTCGTCCTCCTCCTGCCCCATCTCCTCGTAGCCGCGGAAGGCCGACTTTAAGAGATCGCGGTCCTCCTTCGTGGTGAACATGCTTGAGAAGTAGAAGTTGAAGCACGGGACGTCCACGCACCTGCCGCGCCCGAGCAGGCCCTGCTCCTTGAGCGAGAGCTGCCTTAAGAGCGGGATCACGAGATCCCACTTAGAGGCATCGAGGTTGAGCCTGTTGGCGTAGAGCGAGCGGATGCACAATGGCAGCGAGTTGAGCACCTCTGAGTCAGTGAAGAAGCTGTGGACCGCAGGGCCTGCCAGCGCCAGCGCCTTGATTGCGCCAGGTTCTAACAGCGCCTCGCGGATGCACGCTGAGCCGCCTAGCTTGACTCCGAAGAGCCCGATCCTCGTCGAGTCGATGAAAGGCTGCGCCCTCACGGCCGCGAGCGCGGCCTTGAGCACCGCCGACTGGTCGGCGGTGAGGGTGAGCTTCTCGGACATGCCTATCCCCGGCATCTCGACCACGGCAAGCGCGATCCCCTTGGGATAAAGCCTTCTCACATAGAAGCGGTAGAAGTCTGAGGCGTTCATCTCGTATGAGGCCATGACCACCACGCAGGGATGTGGCGAAAGCTGGTCTGGCACGTGCATGAGCGCGCTGCTTGCCCCGCCTGCGGTTTCAAACGGCAGGTCGATGAGCTTCCCGTACTGCTCCTCGCACCTGCACATGCTCCGATAGCAGCGCATGCCCAAGAGGGCGGCGTCGGCGGCGAGGGTGTCGCCCTTGAGCCTCGGGGTTGCGGCAAGCGCGAAGTAGCGCGAGGCCATGCGGTACTGGTGCCCGGCTCCTGCGAGATCGCCCTGCTGCTCAAGATCCTTGCCCTTAACGGCGCGCTTTTGCGCGATGGACGAGAACTCGAAGATCCAGTTGCCGCCGCCGTAATCGGAGACGGTGTCGAGGCACTCATCGCGCGAGCGCTGCGCATCCGACGAAGCGATCGCCGAGAGCGCGGCGTCGATGTCCATGAGGTTGCCGCCCTGCCAGGTCCAGAGGAAGCGGGAGATCGGGCGGTACCACTGCGGCGTGAAGCCTAGGCTCACGTCCTTGCGCTCAAGCTTTGGGAGCTGCGCCCCCGAATTTGAGATGACCGAGGTCTCCGCATACTTGAACTTGGGCTTGAAGAGCACCTCGCTCAAGTTGAGGGAGCCGTTGTCCTGAGTATCTTCCAAAGCCATGGGTCGTCCTTTTAAAACTCCTGTGTTTCTGACATGATCGCACATGGGCGGCACGGTGCAAACCATGAATCCTCCGCACTCTAATGCGGCGGCCGCATCCGCCCTTCGGAGCTTTTTATGGACGCCTTCTACCTTGCCTCCGCCGGCACCGGCTTCACTTTCCTCTGCACCGCCTTGGGCGCGGCCTTCGTCTACGTCCTGGGCTCCTCGAAGAAGAAGATCTTCACGCAGCTGTCGCTGGGCTTTTCCGGCGGGATCATGATCGCAGCCTCGGTGTTCGGACTGCTGCTGCCCTCAATTGACGAGGCTAAGAACGCAGGCGACGGCCTGTGGCCCGCCTGCGGCGGGTTCGCGCTGGGGGTTGCCTTCCTCATCGCCCTGGACCGCCTGCTTCCCCACATCCACCTGATGGCCAAGTCGCCTGAAGGCGTGCACACGAGCTGGGGCAGGCAGACGCTGCTCTTCCTTGCGATCACCATCCACAACATCCCCGAAGGCATGGCCGTCGGCGTGGTCGCCGCCGCCGCAGGCAGCGGCGCCGAGGGCGCAGGCGCCCTCGCCGCGCTCGCGCTCGGCATCGGGATCCAGAACGTCCCCGAGGGGGCTGCAGTCTCGGTGCCATACTTTGCAGAAGGCCGCAGCAAGAACGCCTCGTTCATGCTCGGCGCGCTCTCGGGGATCGTCGAGCCCCTGGGAGCCTTGCTGGTGGTGATCTTCCAAGGCTGGGTGGTGTCGATGCTTCCCTGGTTCCTCTCATTTGCCGCAGGGGCGATGCTCTATGTTGTAGTCGAGGAGCTCATCCCGCAGTCGCACGAGATGGGCAACGGGGAGAACGATCTGGCGACGATCTCCGTGCTAGCAGGCTTCCTGCTGATGATGGCCCTCGACGTCGGGCTGAGCTGAACGCTGGCATCGGATCCATCAAAGACGCGGCGCGGCTGTCCACGCGATCTGCCAACTTCAGTGTCAAGAGCATAATTTTTCAATTCCGCTTAGGGCAGCTTTTCCCACAAGGCCCTCATAAGCTCAAAAGCGTGGAGCAAACAGACCGCCATGGCCAAATCAGGTCAAATTTCCCACAAGCTGGGCCATGCCAAACAGATGTGCAAACTGCCTGATCAAGCTCAAGGCCATGCCGTTCTCCTTGCTCGAATGCACATTGATCTTAAAATGAATAATTTAAAGGGCGACCTCTAAATCCCTCAGATGCGGCGCCTCCGCAGCGCCTTAAAAAATTTTTTCATCCACCGCGATCCCCCGTTTTTCCAACAAGGAGTGAAGGCTAAATTTTATCGGAGTTGACTTTCATGTTTGAAATTGGACAAGGACGAAAAATCATTATTCATATGCTTAAATTTATATATATGATATTTAATATTTTTTGTTAAAGCCAGTTTATTTTCGAGCTGACGCCAGCCTGATGGCGCTGATCGTAAAGTTGCGACAAACGCGCTGAACCGGCGTTTTTCGACCTGATTTTCCATAGGTAACACGGTTTTAATCGTTTTTATTGAAATTGAAGGCATTTATAAAAAGCAAGCAAGCCTGTTTGAAGTTTTCAACAGGGTTTGGAGCGCTTGCCCATGCGCTTTTCCCACATTTTCCACAGCAAGCGACCACTTTTCCCACAAGACGCAAGTTTTAAAAAAAAATTTAACTTGCCTTTGACTGCGTTTTCAGATCTGAAACCCGCCATGCGGGCCCGCGCGCCGCCATGCTGGTATCATCAGCACATCTTTTGAATTGGAGGCGCCAATGGCATCAGGACTGCTGCGCTCGGGGGCCGTCACGTCGGCCGCCACTCTGGCATCGAGGATCCTCGGCATGGCCCGCGACATAGTGATCGCATCGGTGCTCGGCGCCGGGATGTCGGCCGACGTGTTCTTCTTTGCAAACCGCATCCCCAATTTCTTCCGCAGGCTCTTCGCTGAAGGGGCATTCGCCCAGTCATTCGTGCCGGTGATGTCGGAGGAGAAGCAGAATGGCAGCGAAGAGGACCTCCGGGACCTCGTGTCAAGGAGCGCCGGAACCCTGGGCGGGGCGGTGCTCGCAGTCACGGTGCTCGGCATGCTGCTCTCGCCCGTGCTGACAGCGATCTTCGGGTGGGGCTGGTTCCAGGCGAGCCTCAATGGCTCGCCTGACGGGCAGAAGTACGTCGAGGCCTCCGAGCTTCTGCGCATCACCTTCCCCTACCTCTTCTTCATAACCATGACCGCGCTGTGCTCGTCGGTGCTCAATGTGTTCGGCAAGTTCGGGATCCCGGCCATGACCCCCTGCATCCTCAACATCACGCTCATCGCGGCGGTGCTGATCTTCGGGAGGGGAAGCTCCGATCCAAACCGCGTGCTCGCCTGGGGCATGGTGGCAGGAGGCGTGCTGCAGCTGCTGTTCGAGCTTCCCTTCGTCTACAAGATCGGCATGCTCGCGCGCCCGGCCTTTTCGTGGAACCATCCGGGCGTTTCCAAGATCCGCCGCCTCATGATCCCTGCGGTGATCGGGGTGAGCGCCTCGCAGTTGAACCTCTTCGTCAGCACCGTGCTCGCCTCGTTCCTCGCAACCGGCGCGATCTCCTACCTCTACTACTCGGACCGGCTCCTCGAGTTTCCGATCGGGATCTTTGCCGTGGCGGTTTCGACGGTGATCCTGCCTGCGCTCTCCAAGGCCCATGCGGCAGCTGATCCCGAGCGCTACACCAGGACGCTCGACTGGGGGGTGAGGCTGGTGCTGCTCTTGGGGATCCCATCGATGTGCGGGATCATCGCCTTGCGCGAGCCCATGCTCAGGGTGATCTTCATGAGAGGGGCGTTCACCGGAGAGAACGTGCTGCTCTCATCATCCTCGCTCCTCGCCTCGGTGAGCGGGCTTTGCGCGATCATGCTCGTAAGGGTGCTGGTGCAAGGCTTTGCCGCGCGCCAGGACACCAAAACTCCGGTGCGCTGCTCTCTTGCCTCCATCGCCTCGAACATCGTCTTCAACCTCATTTTGATAAAGCCCCTGGGCTATGTTGGCCTTGCGCTTTCAACCGCGCTTGCCGCCTATGTGAACGCCGCGCTGCTCTTGGTGCTGCTCCACCGCCGCCGTATCTACACCCCGTCAGGTGAAACGCTTGCCTTCATCCTGAGGATCGCCATTGCCGGCACGGCGATGGCCGTCTTGCTCCGCTATCTCTCCCCAGCCCCTGAAGGATGGTTTGCGATGGGAACCTTGGAGTCGATAGGCTATCTTGCGCTGTTCATCGCCGCAGGCGGCGCAGCTTACGGCGCAATATCAATTGCACTTGGGATCAGGCCGTCCCAGATCAGGCCTGCTTGAGCAGGGCGTGCAGCCCTTGGCGCAAACATTGCGCAATTTTGCTCACTAGCGCAAAAAATCTGCTGTTTTTCTTGAATATACTTCAAGAAAAGGTTTTGTCCGCTTCATGCTAAGGAGCATCATATGAGACAGTACAACAAGATCCTGGCAGTGATTGAGCCCAGGCGCGATCAGCAGGTGGCGCTAAAGCGCGCCCTTGAGCTTGCCAAGTACAACCCGCGCGCCGAGATAATCGCGCTCAGGCTTGTCTATGACTTTTCATACGACATCCACATCCTCAACCGCATGAGCGAGCAGTCCACGCGCGAGGACGTCCTCAAGACATCGCTCGACCAGCTCAAGAAGACGATCGCCGATGCCGCGGGCGATTCAAAAGCCAGGATCACCCCGCGCACGGCGTTCACCCGCGACATCGGCGAGGGGATCCTCGCCGAGGCCGAGCACTCAGGATGCGACCTCATCATCAAGGCCGCCAACCACCACAAGGTGCTCGACTCCATTCTCTTCACGCCGATCGACTGGTACATCCTGCGCAATGCCAAGGTGCCGGTGATCATCGCCAAGGAGCATGAGTGGACCGTGAACGGCAGCATCGTCGTCGCAGTCGACTTCTCCTTCTCAGGCCGCAGGGCGGCCAACGTCATGCTGCTGCGCGAGGCACAGGAGCTTGCCAAGATCACCGGCGCCCCCATCCACCTCGTGAACTCCGCTCCGGTGGTGCTGCCGGCGGTGATGCTCGAGGTTCCGCACTACTCCCCTGAGATCTACGCCCAGAGCATAGTCAAGGAGCACGAGCGCAGGCTCTACGAGTTTGCCCGCCTACACGGGATCCCAAAGGAGAACTGCCACATCAAGGAAGGCATGCCCGACGAGGTGATCCCCAGCGCCTGCAATGAGCTCAACGCCTTCGTGGTGTTCCTCGGATCGGCAGGCAGGAGCGGCATGATGGCCGCACTCATCGGCAACACCTGCGAGCAAGTCGTGGACTACATCAAGGGCGACCTCATCGTGGTGAACGACAAGGCCATGGCCGCGCGCGAAGGCAATGGCGGCGCTGATGCCAAGAAAGAGGATTCAGGAAAGGCTGAGTAGCAAGAGTTCCTAGGCGGCATTGCGCCGCCTGGGAATACCGTCTCCTGCATGCAATCCTTGATCCGCAGGGCGCGGTGGTTTCCACAGCGCCCTGCCCGTCTGCTTACGGCGCCCTGCCCGCAGCAAAGATCCCGCGCCAGCTCAGGCGCACACCATCCTCGTCTGAAAACCTGCGGGCGTATTCCTCGCTGAAGGCTTTGAGCCTGCCGCGGGTCCAGGCCCTGCCGCCGGTGCCGCTGACTCCACAGCCCCGCAGATTCTTGAGCATTGAAAGCGGATCCTTGTAATGCGTGGTGCGCTCAAGCTTGCGCACTTGCACATCAGCAAGCGCCCTCCTTGCAATCTCCTCGACCTCTGCGGCCGTGCGATAGCTTATGCCGTCTCCCGAGACTTCCCTGATCTCCTCGAACGTCCCCTCGGTGAACACGAAGATCCCAATTAAGCCATTAGGCTTCAGCGCTGCTCTCAAGTTGATGAAGCCGCGCTGGAAATCCTCAAACCACTGCATGGCGCTGCTGGATGCCACGAGATCGAATCCGCCTGGAAGCGGATCGCGCTCGCAGTCGGCAACAGCAAGATGGATGGCAGGATCCCCGCCAAGCCTCTCGCGGCACCGCTCAAGCATGCCCTCGCTGAGGTCAAAAAGCTCAAGGCGCGCCGGGGCAAGCTCAAGGAGCATCTTGGAGAGGGTGCCGGTGCCGCATCCTGCCTCGAGGATCCTCAGGCCTGAGCAATTGCCGTTCAAGCGCTCCTTGAACATTTCAAAGAGCATGCGCGCAGCCTCGGCCTGCACCGCCGCGCCCTGATCGTAGGTCGCGGCGGCGCGGGAAAAGCGCCTTGCGCGCATGCTCTTTGGATCCCGCATCAGAACGGCTCCGCGATGAGCTTTGCAAAAAGATCAGGCTGATAGTGGGCGCCTTCAACCTCGCGGATCTCCACATGCCTCTGGTTAAAGCTCAGGCGCTGCGCCTTGGGCGGAAAGATGAGGTCGGCGCCTGAGACATAGGCGCAGTCATAAAAGCGCCCTTGTGAAGGAGGATTTTCTTTTAGGAAATTTCTGATCCAGAGGAGTTCTGCCCTCATGCTCCCCGCGCTGCGCGAAATTCCAGAGCGCATGTAGTTTCTGTATTGCTTGCCGCACATCGCAAGGCGGAACGAGGCCGCGGCACGCTCGTCAAGCGAGGCGGCAGTCTTGTCCCAAAGCGCAGGATCTATCCCGTACTTTGGATCGATGCCCTCCACGGTGCCGTTCACGGCGATCCTCTCAACAATTCCAGCAAGGCCCTTGGCGTAATGCGGCGCCAGCGCCACGCCCATCGACCAGGCGATGAGCCTTGTCTTTTCATACGAGCTCAGATCTGGAAGATCCCCTTTCTCTGCATAGTCATAGCAGCACAATAGCGCTGAGGACTTGGGCATGATCTCCGCCATCTTGGCAAAAGGCCTTTCGTCCTGGCCGTAGCCTTCAAAGAACACCACGAGGTTAGTGCCCCCGCGTTTTAGAAAGCAGGTTCTCATCAAGCCCTCCCTGAGATCCTGCGGATGAGCGAGCAGAGCCTTTCCACGTCATCGTCTGTCAGCGATGCGCTCAAGGACAGGCGCAGCCTGGCCGTGCCCTTGGGCACGGTGGGGTGCCTCACCGGCATGGCGAGGAAGCCGTTTTCCCGGAAGATCTCCGCTGCCTCGATGGCCTTCTCGTTCTCCCCCACGATGTAGGGCACGATCTGGGTCGACGAGAGATCCTGCAGGCCGCACTCCCTGAGCGTTGCATGAACTTCAGATGTGATCCTGGCAAGGCGGGCGCGGCGGCCGTCGGCCGCGCGCGCCTTCCCTATCATGAAGGCTGCGTGGGCAAGGCTTTCAGGCGAGATCGCCGTTGAAAAGATGAGCGGCCTTGCGGTGTTGATGAAATAGTCGCGGGCGGCCTTGGAGCACAAGAGGAAGGCGCCTTCAGACCCCAGCCCCTTGCCGCAGGTGCAGAGCACGAAGTCGGCCATGCCGCCAAGGCCCATCTCAGAGAGCATGCCGCGCCCCTCTGGCCCGAACACGGTGAAGGCATGGGCCTCGTCCACATAGACCGAGATCTTGGGATTGGATTTCTTGATCTCGGCTATCTCCTTGAGGGGCGCCACATCGCCGTCCATGCTGAACACCGACTCGGTCACCACGAGGATTTGGTCATAATCAGCGCCATGGCCTTTGATGATGCGCTCAAGGCTCTGTGCGTCATTGTGGGCAAAGCGCATGATCCTGAACTTGCCGCCTGCGGTCATGCCGTCGATAATCGAGGCGTGCGAGAGCTTGTCGGCAACTACCAGGGTGCCGGGGATCGACGCCAGGGCGCGGATCACGCCGCTGTTGGCCTCATAGCCTGAGTTAAAGGGCAGCGCGCAATAGCCAGGATAGAGATCCTCCATGGCCTCGACGGCTTCGCCCCAGCTCTCATGCGCCCCGGTGAGCAGCGGGGATCCGGAGGATGAGAAATACTCGGGCGTCTTCAAGAGGATTTGCATGAACTCGTCGCGCAGCGCGTCATCCTGGCCAAGCCCCAGGTAGTCGTTTGACGCCAGGTTCACAAGATCCTGTCCATCCACCGAGGCCCTGCCGCCTTGCTGGCTTAAGGGAGCGATCCTCCTCATGAGCCCGCGCTCCTCTATTTTTGAAAGCGCATCCTCCATGAAGCCGTCAAATGACATGAAGCCCTCCTAATTCTTGCCACCGCAATATTCCTGCCGCCTTGCGGCAATGGAACGATCTTAGGCGCTTTTGCAATCATGATCACCTTGCCATCTCCGCGCGCCCCGCAACGCCACGCAAAAATCCCCGAGCGCGCCTATATGTCCGCGCAAAGACTGTAAAATACGGCTTTGTCAAAGAAGCAGCCTTTGGCGGCATAGTGCCGCCAAAGGGACTGAGAGGCCAGGTGCAAAGATGTCAATAAATGACAACCGCAGCCGCATCAAGGCGACTGCCAAAAGGAAACAGCCCAAGAACGCAGTGATCCACCTGCTCCAGCTGGGCGACGACGAGCGCGACATGCTGCGCCTCATCTACATCACCCAGGCAGCCGCCGCAACTACGGCAGCTGCCAAGGCCCGCGCCTGAGGGCAAGCCATGGCGCAAGAGTCGATCTCCTCCCTGGAGCCCAAGGCCCTCTTCGGGCGCTTTGCCAAGCTCGTGTCGATCCCGAGGATCTCGGGCCATGAAGGCGCCGCCGCGGCGTGGATCATGGATTTTGCCAAGGAGCGCTCCCTGCCCTGCCGCCGCGACGGCGCGGGCAACGTGATAGTAAAGGCTCCAGCCTCACGCGGGCGCGAGGGCGCGCCCGGGGTGATCCTGCAAGCCCACATGGACATGGTGCCTGCCGCAGCATCCGGCGTGTCCCACGACTTCCTCAAGAACGGGATCGAGGCCTATGCCGAGGACGGATGGCTCAAGGCCCGCGGCACCTCGCTGGGCGCCGACGACGGGCTTGGCGTCTGCACCATCCTCGCGATCCTCGATGACAAGGAGCTGCGCCACGGCCCCGTCACCGCGATCTTCACGGTCGAGGAGGAGACCACGATGAAGGGGGCGCTTGCGATCACCAAAGACGATCTCAAGGATGCCTCCTGCCTCATAAACCTCGACTCCGAGGATTCGGGCTATGTCTTCACAGGCTGCGCCGGATCCTGCGATGCCAACCTTGCCCTTCCGCTCGAGCATGTCGCAACCCCGGGCTGCCTGACGCTCAGGCTCTCGTTCACCGGCTTCCTCGGCGGGCACAGCGGCTCTGACATCGCGCTCGGACGCGCCAACGCCATCAAGGCCGCGGCGCAGGCACTGCTCTCCGTTTATGCCGACCACGAGTTCTTCATCGTGGATCTTGAAGGCGGAAGGGCGCGCAACTCCATTCCCTCATCCTGCACTGCCACGGTCAACGTGCCCTCCGAAAGCATCGAGAACTTCAAGTCCGCCCTGGGCGATGCGGCACAGCGCATCGCCTCTGAGTACCAGGATGCCGATCCTGCCATCAAGGTCGGGATCTCCGAGGAAGAATCTTCTGGCAATGCGCTCTCCTCCGAGTGCACCGCCGTGCTCCTCGATCTCATAAACGCGCTGCCCTCAAACGCCATGCGCTTCCACGATGAGGCGAGAACTCTGGTCGAGACCTCCTGCAACCTGGGCTGCGTGAAGCTTGGCGCTGATGAGGCCTCGCTGCTGCTCATGCCACGCTCGCTCACCGATGCGGGCCTTGAGGGCGCGATGTCGTCCATCGCCTCCTGCGCAAGCCTCGCGGGCGCGGATTACGAGTTCAAGAACCGCCACGACTGCTGGCTCTCGCCTGCGGACTCGCCACTGGTGAAGTCCCTGTCATCTGCCTGGCAAAAGGTCGCAGGATCCCCGCTTGTAAACGCCGTGATCCACGCGGGGCTTGAGTGCGCGCGCTTCCACTCCATCTGCCCCAAGCTGCAGATGGCATCGATTGGCTCGACCATCAAGAGCCCGCACAGCCCCATGGAGCAGGCGTCTGCGAAGGACGCGGCCATGGTGCTCAAGGCCCTGGGACTTGCGCTTGAAGCGCTATCGGAGTAGCAAATGAGACAGAACACCTCCTCGCCCCGCGCCTGCCTTCCCTTCCAGTGCTTCCACACGAGCACCGGACCTGGCAGGCTCTCAAACAGCGCCGTGCTCTACGTGCGCGGGGCCAACCACAAGCGACTGCGCATAAGCCTCGCGACCTTCCCGCTGCACGAGCCGGTGCTGAAGGCGATGTCCTACACCGGATCAAGCTCGGGGATCCACCGCTACTCCTGCCCGATGGACGCAGGCGGCGGGCTCAACTTCCAGCGCTACTGCTTCCGCATCAGCCTGCTCTCCTCCCCTGACGACGGCGGGGATCAGGAGGCTCAGGACGTGGTCTGGTACAGCTCGCTTGGCATGTCGCGCGAGATCCCGCTCTTGCAGCACTGCTTTGCCTACGAGGCCTTCAACACCCATCCCCAGTGGGCGCCCGATCTCATCTGCTATGAGATCCTGCCTGACCGCTTCGCCTCCTCCCAGGGCTGCTTCACCGTGGACGGCACCAAGGTTTCGGCCTTGGAGCCGGTGCGCGAGCGCGACTTCGAGTACACGGACCTAAACGAGGTCCACTGCGGCGGCGATCTCGACGGCGTGGCCGACATGCTCCCCTACATCAGAAACCTAGGCTGCGACTGCGTGGTGCTCAACCAGATCTTCAAGGCGCCATCGGTGACCAAGGAGGACTCCTCCGATTTCGACACCGTCGATCCGCACTTCGGCGGCAACGGGGCGCTCAAGCGCCTGCGCGCCCTCACCATGGGCTATGAGATGAAGATCCTGCTCCACGGGAGCTTCGCGCACACCGGCGACTCGCACCCCTGGTTCGACCGCCAGGAGCGCACCGGCAAGGGCGCGCTCCACCATCAGGATTCGCCTTACCGCGAGTACTACACCTTCAACTCCCAGGGCGAGCCCTGCTATGACTTGGGCCGCGCCGGGCTGCCAAAGCTCGACTACGCAAGCCACGAGGTGCGCTACGCGATGTTCGAGGGCCCCAACAGCTTTGCCCGCAAGTGGCTGCGCGCGCCCTACGCCATCGACGGCTGGATCATCGACCAGGCTGCGGAGATCGGCGACAACGGCAGCGCGCGCGGAAACCAGAAGCGCGTGGCTCAGATCTGCAAGTCAGCCCGCGAGACCCACATCGACTGCCTGATGATCGGAAGCTTCAAGTCCGACCCCAGGTACGCTCTCAACTCCGCGAACAACGTCGACGGCACCATCAACTACACGGGCTTCCTGCGCCCGGTGAGGGCCTTCTTCGGGGGAGTGAGCCTGGAGGGGGATCCCGTGCCTTACACCGGCGAGGATCTGCGCCGCGCCTGCGAGGAGTTCGCCGTCGGCCTCTCCCAGCAGGAGAAGGTCTGCCTAATCAATGAACTCGACAACCCCGATCTGCCGCGCTTCTACTCCATAATCGGCCGCGACCGCAACCTGTACATGGCGGCTGCCGCCGCCATGTACGCCTGGCGCGGCGTGCCCTGCGTCTACCAGGGCGACGAGCTTGCCGACGTCATCGCGTCGGGTTCCATCGGCCCGCGCTCGATGATCCCCTTTGCCGCGCTGCGCGACCATCACGCCAGCCCTTCAAGCGCCGACTTCCAGGACGTGCTCTCCGAACTTGCCGCGATGCGCCGGGAGAACCCGGCCTTCTCGCGCGGCACCATGGTGTTCATCGCCGCAGGCGGGGCCTATTTCGCCTTCATCAGGATCTACGGGCGCAGGTTCTCGATTGTCTTCGTGAACGCCTCGCACCAGCAGGTGCACCTGCCCCAGGGCTCGATGCTCTTCCCGCTCTTGTGCGCGATGTACCTGCCCGATGACTGCAGCGAGGATCACTCTAGCGACTCAGGCGAGACGCTGCTCATCCCGCTCTCGGGGCGCAACGTGAGGCGCACCGATCATGGCGAGGGGCTCGACGCCCTCTACGAGATGCTCGGCCGCGAGACCCTCAAGGTCTCATGCTACGGCGCGACCCGCAGCTCCGAGGATCTGCAGCGCAGGTTCATAAAGGATCTCTGCGCAGGCAGGACGCTCACCCTGCCCTCGCGCTCGACGCTCATCGTCTGCAACAGCAAGTCCGATAAGCACGAGGACGCGAAGCAGGAATAAGCTCCTGCGCTTGAGCTTGAACAGGAACGGGGCCATGCGGCCCCGTTCCTGTCTTTGCCTTGTTGCAAAAGTCAGCCTTGCGCTTCAGGCTCTCCTGTGGCGCTGGCGCGGGTGTTCTGGAACTGCGAGCGGTAGAGGCCCGAGTAGATCCCGCCTTTTGCGAGCAGCTGCGCGTGGGTGCCGCGCTCAGCCACCACGCCGTCGTTTAAGACCAGGATCTCGTCTGAGTCCATGATGGTCGAGAGACGGTGGGCTATCACAATGGTGGTTCTGCCGCGCATCAGCGTGTCGAGGGCCTTCTGCACCACCTTCTCTGACTTGTTGTCCAGGGCCGAGGTGGCCTCGTCCAGGATCACAAGCGGCGCATCCTTGAGGATCGCCCTTGCGATCGCCAAGCGCTGCTTCTGCCCGCCGGAAAGCCTGAGCCCGCGCTCGCCAATCTGGGTGTCCAGCCCCTCGGGCAGCGAGGCGATGAACTCGTCAAGGCAGGCCTCGGAGACGGCCTTGCGCATCTCATCCTCGGTCACGCCCTCCCTTGCGCACATAAGGTTCTCCCTGATGCTGCCTTCAAAGAGGAAGTTGTCCTGGAAGACCACGGCTATCTTCGAGCGCAGCGAGTCGAGTGCAAAGTCCCGGATGTCGGTGCCATCTATGGTGATCCTTCCGCTGTCAGGATCGTAGAGCCTTGGGATCAGCGCGCAGGCCGTGGTCTTGCCACCGCCTGAGTTGCCGACCAACGCGACCTTGGTGCCGCGCCTTACATTGAAGCTCACCCCTTTTAGGATCTCTCGATCATCGGTGTAGCCAAAGCGCACGTCCTCGAACTTGACCTCGCCTATGCCTGAAAGCGCCTTGCCTTCCTTGTCCTCCTCGTAGCTGTGGACATCAAGTATCTGGTAGATGCGGTCAAGCGCCAGCAGCGCCTGCTGCACGTTGATGAAGTTGTTGCCGATGCTCTTGATGGGCGTGTAGAGCATGATGAGCGCTGCTAGGAAGGCCACGAACGCGCCTGAGGTGATGACTCCGGTGAGGATGAGGTGCATGCCGAAGTAGAGCACTCCGGCCACGCCTGCTGCGGTGATGAGGTGCATCGCCGGGGCCAGCCAGTTGGTGTCGCGCACGAGCTTGATGTTCATCGAGAAGAGGTAGCCCATCACCTCCATGAAGCGCGAGTACATGAGATCCTTTAGGCAGAAGGACTTGATGACCCGGTTTCCCTCGGTGGTCTCGTTGTAGATCGTCATGACCCTGGTGTTCTGCTTCATCGACTTTGAGATGATCTTCTTGATGCGCTTGCGCACCACGGACATCGGGAGCACGAGGCAGACGAGCACGCCGATGGCGAGCACCGAGAGCTGCCATGAGTTGTACAGCAGCACGCAGACGAGCGAGAGCGACGAGAAGAACTTGGTGAGGAAGAGCCTGATGTTGGTGATGAGGCCCGAGGAAGCCGCATCGGCATCGCTCGAGAAGCGGTAGATCACGCTGCCTGAGCTGTTAGAGTCATAGAACGCCGTGTCCATGCCCAGGAGCTTCTTGTAGAGCGCGGCCTTGATGTCAAGGGCGATCTTGCCGCCGACATAGCCGTTTACCAGTGCCGAGAAGTACAAGAGCAGTCCCTGCACCACGGTGAAGGCGATGATGTAGATGGGCACCATCGAGGCGAACTCACGATCCTGCCCCACCATCACCTTGTCCATGAAGGGCTTGAGGAAGCCTGTCATGACCGCATCGAGCGCGCCCACCGGGATGGTGAGCAACAGCCCCAGGAGCGCCAGCAGCGCGTAGGGCCTGAGGAAGCGCCAGAACTGGCGGTAGCCGCGCAAGAAGCTCGTGGATGGATTTTCGTCGACCTTGGAGAGGATCAGATGCGCCTTGCGCTGGGACCCTGCTGACAGGCCTTGAGCTGCCGGCTCCTGGCGCGGCTGGCCTTTTGATGGGGATTTCATGGGAAAAGGGTGTCCTGAAAAGCTTGTTGGTTTTATTGTGGCTTGATTTGCAGAGCGGGACGCTCCTTTAGGCAAGCCCCGCCTGCGGCGGGGCTTTTGGCTGATGCGGAATGCTATCAGCGCTTGACGAACTTCATGGCCGAACGGGCGATCACGAGCTCCTCGTTGGTCGGGATCATGAAGAGCTTGACCTTGGACTCGGGCTTGGAGATCACGCCGCCCTCGTAGCCCAGGCGGGCGAGGGCCTTCTTGTTGAGCTCCTCGTCAAGCTCGACGCCGAAGGGCTCGCGGAGCAGATCGCAGGTGAGCTTGCGGGCCTCCCAGCAGTTCTCGCCGATGCCGCCTGCGAACACGATGCCGTCGACATGCCCGAGCGGAACGTAGTAGGAGGCGATGAACCTAGCCAGGCGGTAGGCGAACATCTCAAGTGCCAGGGTGCACTTCTCGTCGCCCTTCTCGTAACCCTCGCAGATCGGGCGCATGTCGGAGGAGATGCCGGAGAGGGCCATCAGGCCTGACTGGTGGTTGAAGATCTCCTCGACCTCCTTGGGGGTCTTGTGGGCGCGCTCGCACAGGAAGAACACCACCGAGGCGTCGATGCTGCCGCAGCGGGTGCCCATCACGAGGCCGTCGAGCGGGGTCAGGCCCATCGAGGTGTCCATGCACTTGCCGCCCTTGACTGCGGAAACCGAGGCGCCGTTGCCCAGGTGGCAGGTGATGAGGTTAACTTCCTCAGGCTTCTTGCCCATCATCTTCGCGGCTTTCTGCGAGATGTACATGTGGGAGGTGCCGTGAGCGCCGTACTTGCGGATGTGGAGCTTGGTGTAGTACTCCTCGGGGATCGCGTAGCGGTAGGCCTTGGGCGGCATGGTCTGGTGGAAGGCAGTGTCGAAGACCACGACGTGCGGGATCGACGGGAAGCTCTTGCGGGCTGCGCGGATGCCCTGGAGGTGGGCCGGGTTGTGCAGCGGCGCAAACGGGATGACCTTGGCGATGTTGGCCTCGACCTCGTCGTTGACGAGGGTAGGCTCGCTGTAGATGTCGCCGCCCTGGACGATGCGGTGGCCGCAGGCGACTATCGAGTCGTGGAGATCCTGGTCCTTGGAGAGGATCTCCTTGACCAGGAACTCAAGCGCCTTCTCGTGATCGCCGCCGTTGAGGCTTGCCTTGGACTTCTCCTTCTGTCCGTCGAACTTCCAGGAGATCCTGGCCTCGGGGAGCCCCAGCGCCTCGGCAATGCCGCTTAGGAAGACATGGCCGTCCTTCGGATCGAGGATGGCGAATTTCACAGAAGAGCTTCCGCAGTTGATGACCAGGGTGGTCTCACCGTACTTGTTCATAATGCTGTTGTGTCCTGATAATGCTGTTTGAATCGGGCTTGGGGCTCCCCGTAGGCAGTCCTGTGCCATGCAGGGCATATTTTAGCGTTTTTGCCGCCCCTTGCGGCACGGAGCACGGCCCGCCCGGCTCATTTGGGATCAAGGACGGCAAACCCTTACGGCCGGGAGCGGCCCGTGCTAGAGTTTTGGCAGGAGGATTGAACATGATTGACGTATCAGGGCTCAGGCGCAGCTACACCATGTCGGGGCTTGACGAGAAGGATCTCACCGCCCACCCCATGGATCTTTTTGAAAAATGGCTCGGCGAGGCCATCAAGTCAGGGCTCTACGATCCAAACGGAGTCGTGGTCAGCACCGTGGATGCCGAAGGGCAACCCTACTCGCGCATGGTGCTCTTGAAGAACTATGACCGGGAGTCGCTGGTCTTCTACACGAACCTCGGGAGCCGCAAGGCCCAGCAGATCAAGCAGAATCCGAAAATCTGCATGCTCTTCCCTTGGTTCTACCTTGAAAGGCAGGTGATGTTCCTGGGGACTGCCACCAGGCTCTCAATTGCCGAGGATCTCAAGTACTTCCACTCCCGCCCGCGCGGCAGCCAGATCGGGGCCTGGGCGTCGCACCAGTCGCACCTCGTGTCATCGAGAGGCATCCTCGAGGCGAAGTTCCAGGAGCTCAAGGAGAAGTTCAAGTCAGGCGAGATCCCTTTGCCCTCCTTCTGGGGCGGCTTTCGGGTCAAGTTCCACACGGTCGAGTTCTGGCAGGGGCGCGAGAACCGCATGCACGACCGCTTCATATATCACTTAGGAGACGCCAACAAATGGATGAAGCCAGAACGTCTTGCTCCTTAATGGAGTTCAGAATTTAAAGTAATGAAATCGTGTTAAAAAGCAGAAAACTTTTCTTAGCAAATTTAGATCGAACTTATTAGAAAAATTTTGTCGTATAAGAAAGAACTGCTTTTTAAGCCCGTAAGATCTATAAAACAGATTCTTGATTTTTTTCTTAAAAAACAATTCTATCGTCGTGTTTTCGTGTTCTTTAGAAGCATAAAAAAGAGACTGTAAAACAAAAACAACTTGTTTTAAATCATTATATGAATATTTTTTTGGATCAATATATTGAATTTTAGCCCAGTTCGAGAAACTAATATTCAAATTATAAATTAAATTTATAAAATCAACCTGTGACCTGCATGCAACTGATTTCTGTAAATGTTTTTTTGTATGAGAAAGATTTTTTTCGTGGACTCTATATTCAACCAAAGGTTTATTGATCTTCTTAAATCTACCAATTTTTAAAAGAGATAGCAAAAAAGCGTAATCTTCTGCAATTTCATACTTCTTTCTGAAATAAATGCCATTTTTGTCGATCAAATTTTTTTTTAACATTACAGAAGACATACAAATGCAGTCACCAAAAAACAACAAATATTGTTCTATATTTGACGAAATATTCGGAAATACATTTGTTATTTCTTTTCCTTGACTATTTATGCATCTTGCGTTACTAAAGACAATTCCTACATCTGGATTATTAATCAATAAATTTACTTCATCTTTTAGTCTTGAAGGTAAAGAAATGTCATCAGAATCCATAAATGCAATAAATTCACCTGATGATTTTTTTAGTCCTATATTTCTTGCTTCAACGACCCCTTTATTGGTTTCATTTCTATAAATATAAATTCGAGGATCTTCAAATTCTTGAAGCAGTTGATTTATATCTTCTTTTGACCCGTCATCAATTATAATCAATTCAAAATTTTTATAACTTTGATTTAAAATTGACTGAATTGCTTTAATTAGATAATTTTTATCTACATTATATACAGGCATTATTATACTAATTTTTAATTTCTCTACCATTTTTGTCTACCTGTAATTTTATAGTATTAGATTTGTGATTTTTTTGCTAAATTAAGCATTATTTAAAACACAACCGTCTTATTACCGTGAATGAACACCTTGTCGTCCAGGACCTTGTTCACGGCGCGTAGCAACACCATCTGCTCGACGTCGTGGCCTGCCTTGGCGAGGGTGTCCGGATCGTAGCGGTGGTTCACCTTGATGACGTCCTGCTCGATGATCGGACCTTCATCCAGGTTGTCGGTGACGAAGTGGGCGGTCGCCCCGATGATCTTCACGCCGCGGCAGAAGGCCTGGTAGTAGGGCTTGGCTCCCATGAAAGCCGGCAGGAACGAGTGATGGATGTTGATGAGCTTGCCCAATGGATAGTGGCCGATGAAGCCTGGCGAGAGGATGCGCATGTACTTGGCAAGGATCACGTAGTCGGGATCGCACCTGTCTATGGCCTCCATCACCTTGCGCTCCTGATCCTCCCTTGAGTAGTCGGCGTTCTCATAGCACTCGAAGGGCACGTCGAACTTTTCGGCAAGCCCCCTGAGATCGTCATGGTTTCCTATGACCTTGACGATGTCGGCGTTGAGCGCCCCGGAGTAGCTCTTCATGAGCAGCTCGCCTAGGCAGTG
Source organism: uncultured Aeromonadales bacterium (assembly GCA_902776275.1). Lineage (GTDB taxonomy): Bacteria > Pseudomonadota > Gammaproteobacteria > Enterobacterales > Succinivibrionaceae > Succinivibrio. The sequence goes on along the minus strand of CACYPI010000020.1, from coordinate 9,109 downwards.
GGCCTCCTTGGTCACCAGCACGCAGAGCCTCCGGCGGCGCAGATCGTTGAGCGACACCTTGGCCCCTTCGGGGAGCTTTGCCTTGATCTCCGAGATGATCTCGCCTGAATTGGCGAAATCGCCCTCAAGCACCGACCTCATGAAGAACTTGCTGTCCTCTCGCGAGGCGAACTGATCCTGGCGTATGACGTTCAGCCCGTGGCTGAAGCAGGTGTCGGTGATCTTGGCGATAAGTCCGGTGGCGTCCGCGCACTCGGTGAGGAGGATCCTTTTTTCCATCTTTGAAACTTGGCTTCTTTTGAATCTGAAGGGTGAAATGCTGCCCAAGCTCCTTGGGCAGCTGCATGGCCACGCGCTTTTCGACAAGGTCTTCAATGCCTTTGGTTGATCAAAAGTCCGCTTGGACTTTAATGAGGGTGGATGCCTGCGGCATCCACCCTCATGTCCTCCTGCCGCACTTTGCTGCGGCTGCGGCCATGCTGCTTTTGATTGAGTTGATTTTAATGGAGCGCAGGGACGTTTGCACGATCTGTCGCTGTTCCATGGCGGTGCATTTGGCGGCAGGCGCGGCCTGAGTTCAGTTTTGCTCGGGCGTTGGCTATATTTGGTCTCAACACAGCATCAACAACCTATTTGCAATTTCAGGACGCACACATGTCAAACCAGGAAGATCTCCCTACCCAGACCGGGTATGCGGTGCTCAACATCCCAGGCAAGGATCCCATCAAGCTGCCGATCCTCAAGGGCACCATGGGGCCTGAGGTCATCGACATCCGCGAGCTCGGCAAGAAAGGCTACTTCACCTACGATCCGGGCTTCGTCTCCACCGCGTCGTGCATGTCCCGCATCACCTTCATCGACGGGAACAAGGGGATCCTGCTCTACCGCGGCTACCCCATCGACCAGCTTGCGACGAAGACCAACTACCTTCAGGTCTGCTACCTCCTGTTCAAGGGCGAGCTCCCGAACAAGGAACAGTACGCCGCCTTCGAGAAGAGGGTCAAGCGCCACACCCTGGTGCACACCCAGATGGAGTCGCTGTTCCAGGCCTTCCGCCGCGACAGCCACCCGATGGCGGTGCTCTGCGGCGTCGCAGGCGCGCTCTCGGCCTTCTACCACGACAGCATGGACATCTACGATCCGCAGCTGCGCGAGCTCACCGCCGTGCGCCTGGTCGCCAAGATGCCGACGCTGGCCGCCATGTCCTACAAGTACTCGATAGGCCAGCCTTTCGTATACCCCGACAACTCGATGGGCTACGCCGAGAACTTCCTGCACATGATGTTCGCAACGCCGTGCGAGAAGTACAAAGTCAATCCCGTCATCGCCAAGGCGCTTGACAGGATCTTCATACTGCACGCAGACCACGAGCAGAACGCCTCCACCTCCTCGGTTAGGCTTGCAGGATCCTCCGGGGCCAACCCCTACGCCTGCATCGCTGCCGGCATCGCCTCGCTCTGGGGCCCGATGCACGGCGGCGCCAACGAGGCCTGCCTGCGCATGCTCCAGCAGATAGGATCCGTGGACAGGATCCCCGAGTACATCGCGCGCGCCAAGGACAAGAACGATCCGTTCAGGCTCTTCGGCTTCGGCCACCGCGTGTACAAGACCTTCGATCCGCGCGCCATAGTCATGCGCGACACCTGCCACGAAGTGCTCGACGAGCTGCACATCACGGACAACCCAGCGCTGCATGTCGCAACCGAGCTTGAGAAGATAGCCCTCAACGACGACTACTTCGTCTCGCGCCACCTCTACCCGAACGTGGACTTCTACTCGGGCATCATCCTCAACGCCATCGGGATCCCGACCTCGATGTTCACCGTGATCTTCGCGCTGGCAAGAACCATCGGCTGGATCTCCCACTGGAACGAGATGCAGACAATCAAGGACTCGCGCCTGGGCAGGCCCCGCCAGATCTACACTGGCAAGGAGCTGCGCAACGTCAAGGCGATGAGCAGGCGCTGATCCTGTTCTCGGCATTCCTGCCAAGTTAAAGCGCAGCCTCTCCCCTTCCAGGTGCTGCGCTTGGTAAGATCCCTGTGCCGAGGCCTTCTGCGGATCCTCAAAGCCGCGGCTTTCCTTTCCGATCTTTTTGATCATTTCCTGCCCTGGGTGCAACAGCATGGCTGATGAAATCGACCTCTTCCTCTGCGTCAACAGCGCGTATCTGAAGTTCGCTAGCGTCACGCTGATCTCTGCTTCATCAAAGCTGAGAAGCGGGTCCAGGATCAGGGCCCATGTCCTTTCAATGAAGCCTGTTCCCGAGACGATGAGGCAGGCGCTGCAAGACTCAGTGCCAGATGCCCAGATAAGCTTCATCGATGCCTCGTCAGCGCATTTAGGGAAACTCACTGCGGATTTTGAAAAAAGAAGCGGCATTGCGCTCACGCCGACCTGGCTCAGGGTTTTCATTTCAGAACTTTTCCCAACGCTTGAGCGCGCAATCTACCTTGACTGTGACTTGAGCGTCATGGGCGATCTGGCTGTGCTTGAGGAAACGGATCTGCAGGGTTTCCCGATTGGCGCTGTAAAGGATCCCGGGATCGCCTCATGGAGGCGCGGCCGGCCATCAAAATCAGAGCGCAGGCAATACAAAAGCCGCGATGAGTATCTGATAAAAACGGTGGGGCTTGCGGATCCTGCGGCATACTTCAACGCCGGAGTGCTTCTATTCAGCCCGCGCATGCTCCACGACGAAGGCTTCCTCGGCAAGGCAATCTCCTGGCTCTCTGAAAACCCCAACCTTAGGTACCTTGATCAGGATCTTTTAAACCACTTCTTCTGGAACAGGTGCAAGTCCTTGGACCCAAGGTGGAACGTCCTCATGGGCTTTACCTTGGAGAATCCTGCTGCCCGTGGAGATCCACTGTTTTCGGAATACTTCAAAAGCCTTCGCGACCCTTGGTGCTGCCATTATGCGGGAAACTTCAAGCCATGGCTTGGCGATGACGAGGAATACGCCCTGCCCTGGACGCAGCACGTGATGCAGTCCAGGTTCTGCTGGCAGCTTGAGGCGCTGCGCCACCAGAATGAATTGGAAATGATTGAAGGCTCTCTCAGGTCGAGCGCGATGCTCAAGCTCTCCCTCAGCGCCAAGCGCGAGATCTTCAAGTTGCTTGCCGCAATCGGCGTTAGAAGGAAGGAATTTGCAGAACGGAGCAGGCGCTTGAAGAAGATCCTCGCACATCTCAAATAAGCTGCGGAGGCTTGAAACTTGGCAAGACCAGCATCGGCAGGCACACAAAGGGCCGCATCCGCGGCCCTTTGACATCCCATTGAACTGCTTTGATTAAGCGCCCAAGGCTTCCTTTGCCATCTTGGCGACTGCCTCGAAGGCGGCCTTGTCGTTGATCGCCATGTCGGAGAGGACCTTGCGGTCAATCTCGATGTTGGCCTTGTGGAGGCCGTTGATCAGCTGGCTGTAGCTCAGATCGTGCTGGCGGGCCGCCGCGTTGATGCGGACGATCCACAGCTCGCGGAACTGGCGCTTCTTCTGGCGGCGATCGCGGTAGGCGTACTGGCCTGCTTTGGTCACAGCCTGGACGGCAGAGCGGTACTGGCGCGAACGTGCGCCGTAGTAGCCCTTGGCTGCCTTCAGAACCTTCTTATGACGTGCGTGAGCGGTGACACCGCGCTTGACTCTAGCCATTTTCCATCTCCTCCGGAATTACGCGTAAGGCAGCTGGCGCACGATCGCGCGCAGGTTGCAGTTCTTGACGTAGATCATCTTGCGCAGGCTGCGCTTGCGCTTGGTGGTCTTCTTCGTGAGGATGTGGCGCAGGTTCTGGTGGCGGCACTTGTAGTGGCCGCTGCCGGTCTTCTTGAAGCGCTTCGCAACGCCCCTGTCGGTCTTCATCTTGACCTTGACTTTCTTCTTAGCCATTGTTCAATTACTCCGCATTGTTTTTGGCTTTTTTGCGCAAAACAGGAGCCTGCGGCCTTGCGGCCGCCGGACTTCGAACCCTGTTACTGTTTCTTTTTAGGGGCCAGCACCATCGAGGCCTGCCTGCCTTCCATCTTGGAAGCGGTTTCGACCTGGGCGATGCCTGCCACCTCGCATAGATCATGCTCTACGCGCTTGAGGACATCAAAGCCCAGGTTCTGGTGCGCCATCTCGCGTCCGCGGAAGCGCAGCGTCACCTTGGCCTTGTTGCCCTCTTCGAGGAAGCGGGTCAGGTTGCGCAGTTTGACCTGATAATCCCCTTCGTCGGTCCCGGGACGGAATTTGACTTCCTTCACCTGGACAACCTTCTGCTTCTTCTTTTTCTGATCCTTGCTCTTCTCATACAGGTACTTGCCGTACTCGATGAGCTTGCATACCGGCGGGTTGGCGTTGGGGCTGATCTCGACGAGATCGACTCCAGCGTCCCTGGCCATGTGGAGGGCCTCCATGGTGGCCATCACGCCCAGAACCTGATTGTCCTGATCCAGAAGACGCACTTCGCGGCATCTGATGTCATTGTTTATCCGGTTTTTCTGAAACGTTCTACCGGTACGTCTGTTGTTGTTTATAGCAAGGCTCCTTATTACCTGACAAAGGCCGTGGGACGCGCGGCCTCCCGCGCTCCCACGGCCCTGTGTCTTTACTGAGTCAAATCAGAAAAATACAGCTATTTCTTTGCCTTTGCCGCGCGTTCCTGCTCAATCTTGAGGTCGGCGTCCGGCATCGACTTGCGCTGTATGATATCCGCTTTGATGAGCTTTATCAAGTCAGCGACGCTCATCTGGCCGAGGTCGGCGCCCTTCCTCGTGCGCACCGCCACAACGCCCTGCGCGGCCTCCTTGGCGCCGCACACTGCCATGTACGGCACGTGCATGAGGGTGTGCTCGCGGATCTTGAAGCCGATCTTGTCGTTGCGAAGGTCGGAGCGCACGCGCAGCCCCGCCTCGTCGAGCTCGTCGCAAACCTTCTTTGCGTAGTCGGCCTGATCGTCGGTGATGTTCATGACCACCGCCTGCACTGGCGCCAGCCAAGTCGGGAACGAGCCTGCGTACTCCTCGGTGAGGATGCCGATGAAGCGCTCAAGGGAACCCAGCATCGCGCGGTGGATCATCACCGGCACGTGCTCCTGGTTGTCCTCGCCGATGTAGTGGGCGCCGAGCCTCCCCGGGAGGGAGAAGTCAAGCTGCACGGTGCCGCACTGCCAGGCGCGGTCGAGCGAGTCATGGAGCGTGAACTCGATCTTAGGGCCGTAGAACGCGCCCTCGCCGGGCTGGAGCTCGTACTCCAGGTGGTTGTATTCAAGCGCCTTCTTGAGGTCGGCCTCGGACTTGTCCCAGACCGCATCGGATCCGATGCGCTTTTCCGGGCGGGTCGAGAGCTTGACGTCGACGTGGTGGAAGTTGAACACGTCATAGACCTCGTAGACCATCTTGATGCAGTCTGAGACCACGTCGAGGATCTGATCCTCGGTGCAGAAGATGTGGGCGTCGTCCTGCTCGAAGCCGCGCACGCGCAGCAGGCCGTGCAGCGAGCCTGAAGGCTCGTTGCGGTGATCCTTGCCGAACTCGGCCATCCTGATGGGCAGGTCGCGGTAGGAGCGGGTCCTCGAGTTGAAGATCTGGATGGCGCCAGGGCAGTTCATCGGCTTGATCGCATACTGGCGGTTCTCAGACTCGGTCGTGAACATGTTCTCGGCGTACTTGTCCCAGTGCCCCGAGCGCTCCCAGAGCACGCGATCCATGATCATCGGGGTGTTGACCTCGATGTAGTGGTACTTGTGCAGCATCGTGCGCATGAAGTTCTCGACTATGCGGTAGACGGTCCAGCCGTCGTTGTGCCAGAACACCATGCCCGGCGCTTCCTGCTGGAAGTGGAAGAGGTCAAGCTGCTTGCCCAGGATGCGGTGGTCGCGCTTTGCGGCCTCCTCGCGGCGGTGCAGGTAATCCTTGAGCTCGTCCTTCGTGGCAAACGCGCAGCCGTAGATGCGCTGGAGCATCTTGTTCTTCGAGTCGCCGCGCCAGTAGGCGCCGGCGAAGTGGGTGAGCTTGAAGTTCTGGCAGAAGCCCATGTGCGGCACGTGAGGGCCGCGGCACATGTCGGTGTACTCGTTGTGGTGGTAGATGCCTATCGACTTGTCGTTCCTGTCGATGTTCTCCTCGAGGATGCGGAGCTTGTAAGGCTCGTCCCTCTCCTCGAAGATCTGGTGCGCCCTGTTCCAGTCCACGACTTCCTTCCTCACCTGGTAGTCGGTCTTGGCAAGCTCGTGCATGCGCTTGTCGAGGGCCTCGAGATCCTCGGCGGTGAACTTGTGGTCGATGTCGACGTCATAGTAGAAGCCATTGTCGATTACAGGGCCGATGGCCATCTTGGCCTGCGGCCAGAGCTGCTTTAACGCATGGCCCAGGAGGTGGGCGCAGGAGTGGCGGATGATCTCGACGCCTTCCTTGTCCTTGGGGGTGATGATGCTCACCGCGGCATCGTGGTCGATGGTGTCGCACGCATCGTGCAGCACTCCGTCGACCTTGCCGGCGACGCATGAGCGCGCAAGGCCCGGGCCGATGCTCTGGGCTACTTCAAAAACGGAAACAGGATGGTCAAATTCCTTGACCGCGCCATTGGGAAGAGTGATTTTAGGCATGTTCAAAACCCTGATGCATACTCGCATCTCCGGGCTCCAGTAAAAGTGAAGTGAAATCCATCCCCCGCATCCGACCTGCATTTACGATCCGGGCCCTCGGCGGAGCAATGAAAACAGCGTGATTATACTCCGCCTGATCATGACAGCTAAACTGAAAGTTCAGTTTTGAGGTCCTGGCGACAGCAGGATCCCTAGACCTCCTCGATCCTCATCGCCTTGGGGCCAACGAACACCATGGCATAGGCTCTGAGGCTGCGATTGCCTCTGAAGCTAGGCGCTGACTTGTACCTTTCAAGCTGGGATCTGGCCTCTGCAAGCGCCTTTGCAACATTGGCATCGTCGGCCTTGGACTTTGAGATGTACTTGAACTCAAGCAGGAGATCCGGCCCGCCGGCATGGTTCCTGACGTAGAGATCAGCCCGGCTGTGATCCCCGGTATCAGCCTCGGGGCAGGATTCCGCCGATTTTCCCGCGCGCCACCTTAGGATGTAATGAAAGCACAACTGCACACTGCGCTCATTGAACCCTGGGAAGGCTGTGTCCGGAAGTTCCGACATGCAATTCTCCGCCACCATGGCCAGGCCTTCTGCATCGCCTTTCTTGAGTATGGCGTATAGATCTTCAGCCGGCGCTGTGCTGAATCCTGCTTTGACGGCAAGGTAATCGGCAAAGGCCTGGTAGGCTTTTTCGTTGGGACAACGGTATGTCGTTGCACCAGGATCCTCACCCCTGGTGAGATATCCCAGATAGTAGAGCATCCATACGGCCTGATCGAAGTTGAAGCTGCCGCTGCGATTCAAGTTCATCTCGCCTGGCTCGCCGGCATCTATGCTATCGCGGCGGAAAATCTTGTCGCAAATGGCGTCCCGTGCTTTTTCCTCTGCTAGCTTGAGCAGGCCATCGAGCCTTCCTGCATCATCGCCTGCCTTGCCAGGCATGCTGTCCGGGATACTTCCTGACTTCACCACTCCAGAAATGAACGCCAGGCACATGTTGGGGTTGAAAACACGCTTGCCGCCTGAGAATGAGTATCCGTCATAGTACTTCTCCATAGTCGACATCAGAGCATCCTTTGAGACATGCGGCATAGCTTTAAAATCAACAGTTTCGTCAATAAGCTTGGACAATTCGCCATGGGTGAAGCCCGCCATTGCGGCAAACTCCGGCTCGGCGCTGATGTTGGTTGCAATGTTGAAGCCTGAAACCAGAGAGTCCAGTGATACTGCGGAAACGCCGGTTATGAAGAACCTTTCAATTGGAGCCGTGTCGCCGTTGCCGTAGAACTGCTTGAAAGTAATGTACAACTGCTTGATTATCCCCACATGGCCGCACGCAGTCGACGTGATCTCCCTGAAGGCGTCCTTGTCGCTTGACAGCAGGTCGTTGGCGAAATGATCGTACTCGTCGATGATGACGAAGATCCTTTCGCCGTTCTTCGCATTCGTCTTGAATCTTCCCATAAAGGTCTTGAGAAGACTGGCAGGAGAGGTGCACGCGGCTTGCTCGATCTGCTCATATGGCAACCCGAGTTCAGGATACCGGTCAGTGAAATCCCGCATGCCGTTGGTCAGTTCCTCAGTTGTGCTTTGTTTTACTTCACAAGGATCTGAAGACACAGACGAGAAGTCGAAGCGAAGACAGCAATATGAGCTTGCCATGGCGGTCTTATGCTCGTATATCCAGGTGCCCTTGAAGTTCTGCTCGAACTTTCCTGCAAGGCTCTTGTCGTAATAGTTGTAGAGCATGTAGGTGAAAAAGGTCTTTCCAAATCGGCGCGGCCGCAGGAATACCGGCGCGTCGGTGTCGCATTCGTTTTCCAGCAGATCTATGAACCTGGTCTTGTCGACATAGGCAAGATTGCGTCTCATGGCATCACCGATGGAAAGATTGCCAATCTTGATCTTCTTAAATGACATAACCGCACCTTGTTTTTGAATCACATTCTATTGTAAGGGCACATGCCCTGTCTTTTCATGCTTGGGAAGGCAGCGGATGGCGCGGCGCTGGTGCGTGCCGGCCCCGGCATCGGCACGCCATGATGTCGATGCCGCGCGGCCGCTGCCCAATGAAAGGCCATGCAAACTGCATGTAAAAATTGGTTGATGTTTTGGGAACGGCGTGTATAATTAGCACCGTTCTGCGACTTTAGCTCAGCTTGGTTAGAGCATCACCTTGACATGGTGGGGGTCGGTGGTTCGAGTCCACTAAGTCGCACCACTCTAAAATTTGTGCAATATGCGACTTTAGCTCAGCTTGGTTAGAGCATCACCTTGACATGGTGGGGGTCGGTGGTTCGAGTCCACTAAGTCGCACCATTTGCGCTTTCCCTTTATTTTCAATTATAGAGAATCACGGCAGCGCTCTTGCGCCTGACGCAAGCCATCGTGGCTGCAGCGCCTCGTTCCAAAGCTTTCAGAACCCTTTGGCCCAAGTTTTGCAAGAGAAGTCTACTAGCTGGATTTTGTCTTGCACATTGAGTTAGCATCGGCTAATTCATTTCGTTCCCATTTCCACCGCCATTCCCG
>CACYPI010000019.1 GCA_902776275.1 uncultured Aeromonadales bacterium | reverse complement strand
CAAGTGAATCACATTGGTGGTCAGCAAGAGGAACCCGCCGAAGATCTCCCAAGAGATCGGTAGGGATCCCCTCTCTTTAGAGAGGGGAGGATGTCAAGAGCTTGCCCTTGCCGGCCAGGGCCTTGCCGAAGTCATAGGGGACCTCCTTGATGCCGCCTGCCTGGGCGGCGATGATCGCATCTCCCAAGGTCTCAGTCTCGTCGTCTGGCAGCATGATGACCGGGCGCTTTAGCACGTCCGCGAAGATCTGGCACCAGATCCCGCTCTTGGCGGCGCCGCCGCCGATCGGGATCGGCGACTGCTGCGCCTCCGCCCCGATCACGGGGACGGTCTCGATGCAGTGGCGGATCGAGTAGGCCACGCCCTCCATGACCGCGCGGATGAAGTCCGAATAGCCGGTGTCGAGGTTGATCCCGAAGAACACGCCGCGGGCCTTTGGATCCCATATGGGGGGACTTTTCGCCGGAGAGGTAGGGCAGGTAGATGAGCCCCCCGCATCCTGGCTTGGTCTGGGTGCACAGGCGGTTCATCTGCTCGTAGACCGAGATCCCCGCGTTGATGCTGTCCTGCAGGATCATGTTGCCGAAGGTGTCGCGGAACCACTTGAGCGAGATCCCGGCGTTGTCGGTGGTCTGCACGGCGCAGAACTGCTTGTCGAAGCATCCTGCGGTGGAGAGGATCGCAGCGCTCGAGCGCTCCCGCACCGTGGCGCTGCTCAACAAGGCCGCAAGGTCCATAGGCAAGGCCATGTAGCTGCAATGCGCGGTGGCAGGGATCGCGCCCTGGGACCTCATGAACGCTCCGATCGCGTCTTGAACCGCCTGCTTGATTTATATATAATGCCGCGTTTAGAGCTGTCGTGAGACAGCGTGGATTACATGACGCGGCACTGAAACAGCCGCATTTCCGGAAATTTAGGAGACATCAACCATGGCCGTTCAGCAGACCCACCAGTCCCGTTCACGCCGTGACAAGCGCCGCACCCACGACGCGCTTACCGCCAACCAGCTTTCTGTGGACAAGACCTCCGGCGAGGTCCACATCCGCCACAACCTGACCGCCGGCGGCTACTACCGCGGCGTCAAGTACGATCTCGAGGCTGCCGCGCCTCTGAGCCGTAAGCGCAAGTGATCCAAGCCGGCAGCATCCCGGTTTAGAACAACAGACAAGCTTGTACTGGAGCGGGGCGCTGCGGGTAGCCGCAGCGCCCCGTCTTGCTTTTGAAAGCAGACAAAAATAACAGCATTACAGTTGCCGTCGACGGCAACGGCGGCGACCGCGATGCCCTGGCGGGCATCGGCAAGGCCGCCAAGTTCGCGCTCACTCTCTATCCGGGCATGAAACTCATCGTCTACGGCGCGCGCCGCCTTGAGGAGGATCTAGCTCGCGGGCAGGCGCTGGGCCCACGGTGCGAGTTCCGCCCCGCACCAGTCCAGATCCCGCAGGACGAGTCCCCCAGGAGCGTGCTCTCGGGCTATTCCCAGTCCTCGATGCGCAAGGCCATCGAGTGCGTGAGGGAGGGCGAGGCGCAGGCGGTGATCTCCGCAGGCGGCACCGGCCCCCTCGTCGTGCTTTCGCGCCACATTCTAGGCACCATCGGGCGCATCCGCCCGGCCCTGTGCGCGAAGATCCCGGCAGGCCCCGGGCGCTTCAGCCTCATGCTCGACCTGGGCGCCAACGCCAGGTGCACGCCTGAGGATCTGTGCTGCTTTGCCCGCCTGGGCACGGCGGCAGGGCGCGTCATCCTGGGCGAGAGCGAGCCTGCCTGCGCCGTACTCAACATCGGCTCGGAGCTTGGCAAGGGCAACGAGCTGGTGCAGGGCGCGCGCGAGCTCATCAGCTCGTGCAAGGGGCTGCGCTGCAACGGCTTCACCGAGGCCGACCGGCTCTTCACTGGCGACAACGACATCATCGTGACCGACGGCTTCACCGGCAACATCGCGCTCAAGTCCGCCGAGGGCGTGGCGCGCGTGTTCTTCCACGGCCAGGGGCTCAAGCGCTACTTTGCAAAGCTCGCAAGGCCCGAGTGGCTCATGCCCTGGCAGTACAACGGCTCGCTGTTGCTCGGAGTGCGCGGGACCGTGGTCAAGAGCCACGCCAGCGCTAGGCAGGAGGCCCTGGCCGTGGCCATCGTCGAGGCGGCCAAGGCCGTCAAGGCCGGCTTGTGCCAGGCCTTGGAGGAAGACCAGCTCACCAGGCCCTGAGCCTTGGCGCGGGCGGGCTCTGGGGGCTTGCGTGTATAATGGGCGCATGCCTCGGCGCGCCGGCCCATGGGCGAATGCCACGGATTGACTCAAACTTCAGCTAAACGGGTGTTTACTTGCATACCAGAATTCTAGGAACTGGCGGCTATCTTCCCGAAAAAGTCCGCACCAACGCCGATCTCGAGAAGATGGTTGAGACCTCTGACGAATGGATTGTCGAGCGCACCGGGATCCGCGAGCGCAGGATCGCAGGCCCTGGCGACACCGCGGCATCGATGGGCGCCAAGGCGGCCAGGCAGGCCCTGGAGTCGGCGGGCCTCGAGCCATCGCAGGTGGGCGCCGTGATCTGCGCCACCACCTCCTCGCGCAACGCCTTTCCGTCGGCCGCCTGCGAGATAGCAGGGCTGCTTGGGATCAAGGAAGTGCCGGCGTTCGACGTCGCCGCCGCCTGCGCAGGCTTCAGCTACGCCTACGCCATGGCCCACTCGATGATCCTCTCCTCGATGTGCGACAACGTGCTGGTCGTGGGCTCCGATCTGCTGGCCGAGGCCTGCGATCCCAAGGACCGCACCACCATAATCCTCTTTGGCGACGGCGCAGGCGCCGTCGTGCTCGGCAGGTCCGAGGAGCCCGGCACGCTTGCCGTCAAGCTCTCCTCGGATCCCTCTTTCGCGCCGCTGCTCAGGCTCCCCTTCCCCACCAGGGGCGGGGATGACGCGGCAGACTCGTACCTCTACATGAAGGGCAACGACGTGTTTCGCCACGCGGTGGTCGTGCTCTCGCGCCTGGTGACTCAGACGCTCGAGGTTGCGGGAGTTTCGGCATCCGACCTCGACTTCCTCGTGCCGCACCAGGCCAACTTGCGCATCATCGCGGCCACCGCGCGCAGGCTCCAGATGGACATGTCGCAGGTCATAGTGACCCTCGACCGCCAGGGCAACACCTCGTCGGCCTCGGTGCCGCTGGCGCTGGACGAGGGGATCAGGTCCGGCCGCATCAAGCGCGGCGATCTGCTGCTCCTCGAGTCGTTCGGCGGCGGCTTCGCGTGGGGCTCGGCCCTCGTCAAGTACTGACGCTTCGCACACCCGCGGAGATTCCGCGGGCTTTCCGATTTCAAGTTCAAGCAGGAAACAACAAGGAGGCGGCCTAACAGGCCGCGGTTTTCAATGAAAAAATTCGCAGCAGTCTTCCCAGGCCAGGGCTCGCAGTCCGTTGGCATGTTCGCAGACCTCATGGATGAGGGCGTTGTGGCATCGACCTATGCCGAGGCATCCGATGCGCTAGGCTACGATCTCAAGGCCTTGACGCTCAACGGCCCTGCCGATGAGCTCAACCGCACCGAGGTGACCCAGCCGGCGATCCTCACGGCCTCAGTTGCCGCCTTCCGCCTCCTCTCAGAGCGCACCGGCGCCGCCCCCGCGGTGGCCGCAGGACACTCGCTTGGCGAGTACAGCGCGCTGGTGTGCGCAGGCTCCATCGCCTTTGCTGACGCAGTGAAGCTCGTCCGCCTGCGCGGCCAGGCCATGCAGGAAGCGGTTCCCGCAGGGCAGGGCGCCATGGCCGCGGTGCTGGGCGTTGCCGACGAGGACGTCGAGAAGGGCTGCGCGTCCGTCAGGGAGAAGGGGCTCAAGGTCTGGGCCGCCAACTTCAACACCCCGGGCCAGGTCGTGATCTCAGGTGCCAAGGACGGCGTCGATGCCGCCTCGGAGTATTTCGCTGCAAACGGCGCCAAGCGCGTGGTCCCTCTGGCAGTCTCCGCCCCTTCGCACTGCCCGCTGATGCAGAGTGCGGCCGACAAGCTCAAGGCAGCCCTGGACGCCATCGCGGTCAAGGACGCCGCCTTCCCGGTCTACGCCAACTTCACCGCCGCCCCCGAGACTTCAGCAGCAGCCATCAAGGAGGCGCTGGTTGCGCAGCTCACCGGCCCGGTGCGCTGGTCCCAGACCGTCAAGGCCATCGCCCAGGAAGGCATCGCCACCCTCTGCGAGCTTGGCCCCAACCGCGTGCTCTCTGGCATGCTGCGCCGTATAGACAAGGCCCTTGCCGCATGCAACGTCTGCGACAAGGCTTCGCTTGAGAAGGCCATCGCGGCCCTCAACGACTGACACAAGGAGCATATAAGGATGTTCAATCTCGACTTCACCGGCAAGACCGTGCTGGTCACTGGCGCCTCCCGCGGCATCGGCGATGCGATCGCCAAGTCCTTCATCGAGCTTGGCGCCAAGGTCTGCGGCACCGCGACCTCAGAGTCCGGCGCGCAGAAGATCTCAGAGGCCCTGGGGCAGAACGGCAAGGGCCTGGTGATGAACGCCCTCGAGCCTGCCACCATCGAGGAGATGTACAAGCAGGCCGAGGAGTTCTTCGGCGGCGCGCCCGACGTGCTGGTCAACAACGCCGGCATCACCCGCGACGGGCTCTTCATGCGCATGAAGGACGGCGACTGGAACGACGTCCTCCAGTGCGATCTCTCAGCCCACGCCCGCCTGACCCAGCTTGCGATCTCAAAGATGATGCGCCGCCGCAGCGGGCGCATCATCAGCATCGCCTCCATAGTCGGCGAGACCGGCAACGCCGGCCAGGCAAACTACGCAGCGGCCAAGGCAGGCCTCATCGGCTTCTCCAAGGCGCTTGCAAAGGAAGCGGCCGCCCGCGGCATCACCGTCAACTGCGTGGCCCCGGGGTTCGTTGCAACCGACATGACTGCGGCGCTCAAGCCCGAGCAGCTCAAGGCCTGGACGGACACCATCCCGCTCAAGCGCGCCGCGACGGCTTCTGACATCGCCGGCGCCGTGGTCTTCCTGGCATCCGACCTCGCCTCCTACATCACCGGCACGGTCATAGATGTCAACGGCGGACTGTATTGCGGCTGATTCAACACATTGGGCTGTGACTGTTTTTTGGGATCGAAACCCTACCAAACACAGCCCAAACCATATATAATCCTTTCAAGTTTTCGGGTCCTGGGCATCGGGTCTGGGGTATTCGGAAAGCAAACTGAGGACAGAAACTGCGATTAAAGGCAGGACTGATCAAGGAAACAAATGAGCAACAGTATTGAAGAACGTGTTAAAAAGATTATCGTAGACCAGCTGTCGGTGAAGCCCGAAGACGTGGTTCCCGCCGCATCCTTCGTTGACGACCTCGGCGCGGACTCCCTGGATACCGTCGAGCTCGTGATGGCTCTCGAGGAAGAGTTCAAGACCGAAATCCCTGATGAGGATGCCGAGAAGATCAACACCGTTCAGGCCGCGATCGACTACATCGAGAAGCACCAGAACGACAACAAGTAACCGTTCTGCAAAAGGCGGGCAAGAGCCCGCCTTTTGAATGCGCTTGTTTTTTCAAGGATGGAGAAGCGTTTGAAACTTCTCCGTCTTTGTATCAGGACTTTAGATTTTGGAGACACCGACGGTGGCAAAACGCAGGGTAGTAGTTACCGGCCTGGGCATGCTCAGCCCGGTTGGCAATACGGCTGAGGAATCCTGGAAGAACCTTCTGGCTGGCAAGAGCGGCATCAGCCCGATCACTCATTTCGACGTGACCGACTTCTCCGTCAAGATCGCCGGCACTGTAAAGGGCTTCGACGCTGAGAAGTGGGGGATCTCCACCAAGGATCAGCGCAAGATGGATCTGTTCATCCAGTACGGCATTGCCGCGGGCATCATGGCCCTCGACGACTCCGGGATCCAGATCACCGACGAGAACCGCTGCCGCATCGGCACGATGATCGGCTCGGGCATCGGCGGACTCACCCTCATCGAGAAGAACATCAACGGCCTGGCCGCGCGTGGCCCGCACGGCATCAGCCCGTTCTTCGTGCCTTCGACCATCATCAACATGGTCTCGGGCCAGCTGTCCATCCTCAAGGGCCTGCGTGGTCCCAACCTCTCGACCGTCACCGCATGCGCCACCGGCACCCACGCCATCGGCCTCTCGGCCCGCCTGATCTCCTACGGCGACGCCGACGTGATGGTCTGCGGCGGCTCCGAGAAGGCCTCGACCCCGATGGGCATCGGCGGCTTCAGCGCCATGCGTGCCCTGTCGCACCGCAACGATGATCCTGAGAAGGCCTCCCGCCCCTGGGATGTCGACCGCGACGGCTTCGTCTTAGGCGACGGCGCCGGCGTCCTGGTGCTTGAGGAGTACGAGCACGCCAAGGAGCGCGGCGCGAAGATCTACGCCGAGCTCGTCGGCTTCGGCATGAGCGGCGACGCCTTCCACATGACCGCCACCCCCGAGGACGGCGAAGGCGCGGCTAGGTCGATAGTGCACGCCCTCAATGACGCTGGCGTCAAGCCCGAGCAGGTCAACTACATCAACGCCCACGGCACCTCGACCCACGTCGGCGACCTCTCGGAGCTGCGCGCCGTCAAGTCGATCTTCGGGGACGCCCCGAAGAACACCTGCATGAGCTCGACCAAGTCGATGACCGGCCACCTGCTGGGCGCCGCAGGCGCCATCGAGGCCGTGATCACCGTGCTCTCGATCCGCGATCAGATCTGCCCTCCGACCATCAACCTCGAGCATCCAGAGGAAGAGGTCGGCGACTTCAACCTCGTCCCGAACGAGGCGCAGAAGCACGACATCGAGTACGCGCTGTCGAACAACTTCGGCTTCGGCGGCACCAACGGCTCGCTGCTCTTCAAGCGCGTCGACTGACGAAAGGCGCAAGCGCGAAAGCCCGGCCAATTGGCCGGGCTTTTCAGTGATTGCCTCCTAAAACAGGTAGATGGGCTTGATCCTGCCTTTTATCTCATCCTTTCCGGCAGGGCCGAAATAGCGGCTGTCGTAGCTCTGCGCGCTCGTGCCTGCCAGCAGGTACTCCCCATCCTTGAGCGTGCGATCGAGGCTGTAGGGGGCAAGCTCCCGGCCCTGCGCATCCGCCCCAAGCGGGACGCTTTTTGGAAGGGCCTGGCCGTTTATCTCGATCCCGCTTTGGCTGATCCTCGCCTGATCGCCTGGGATCCCGGCTGCGAGCTTGCCCACCGGGGCGGTGTGGAAGGGGCAGCCGCCCCAGCCCACATAGCCGCGCTCCAAGGCGATGTAGGCGGCGCTGCCAGGGATGCAGCTGAGCACGCAGTCGCCCCTTGCGATGCTCCCTTCATCCTCGCGGTAGATCCCGGGGGGCACCGAGGAGCTGAGGTTCACCCAGATCCCCATGGCGAGCAGCGCCCCTTCGGCAAGCGAAATCACCGCGCCGATCGCGGCGCAGGCGGCGAGGATGCGGATCTTGCGGGAATGCGCATGGGCGCGGCTTTCAGATGGCCGCATGCTGCGGCAGGTTGGTCGTGACACGTAAGGCCTCCTTGTCAAAGCGGAGACCATCATAGCCTAATTGGGAAAAACGCGGCTCCTTGAAAATCCGACGCGTAGGAGCGGCAGCCTCAATCCTCGGGGGTGAGGGAGGCGATGGCGTCGGCGGTGGCCTGGCGGTTCTTGAGCGCGGCCTCGCCCATGACCTTGATGACCTCGATGAAGATGAGGTCGATGATGAAGAACACCGAGAGCCTCGAGTCGGCATAGCCCGAGGTGAGGTCCGACTCGCGCACCGAGTGCATGACGTCGAGATCGCAGAGCTTCCCAAGCGGCGAGTAGGAGTCCGAGGTGATGGCGCCGAGCTTGGCGCCGTTCTTCTTGGCAAGCTCGGCCGCCCTGATGATCTCGAAGGTCTTGCCTGACGTCGATATGAAGAGGCACAGATCCTCGCGGCTGCACAGCGAGGCGTGCATCATCATGTCGTGGCTGTCGGTGGCGCACATGGCGTTGATCCCAAGGCGCGTGAACTTGCGGGAGGCGTCGCGCGAGATGAAACCCGAGGCGCCTATTCCGAAGAAGAACACGCGCCTTGCCCCGATGATCGCGCGCACCAGCGTGCGCACCGCCTGGAAGTCGAGCTCGCGGGAGCTCTGGGTGAGCATGGTCACGTTGAGCTGGAGCAGCTTCTGCGCGGTGATCTCGCAGGAGTCCTTGAGGTCTATGGAAGGGGTGAGCAGGGTGTTGGCGCTGTCGTGTGCGCCCAGATCCTGGGCAAGCGCTATCTTGAAGTCCTTGAGCGTTTCGAAGCCGAACTTGCGGGCGAACCTGGTTACGGTGGCATGCGACACCTCGCAGGCCTCGGAGATTTCCGAGATGGACGACGAGCAGGCCTGGGTGCCGTATTTGAGGAAGTACTCGATCAGCCTGCGGTCGGATTTTGATAGCTTGATCCTGGGATCGTTTAGTTTTTTTAGTATGCTCATTTAACGCCTTGCGAGGATGTCCGCTTCAAAAGCTGCGGAACGCGCCATTCAACAGGCGAAATGTAACAAATTTTCAAAAAGAATAAGCGGCTCCCTATCACATATTTCAAATGCTTTGCGGGTTCGATCACGCTTGCCATTCCGTGTCGCGTCAAGGCATTAGCGAGCGAACCTTCTGCACGGCGCTTGCTGCGCCGCGGGCGATCCTGCGGGCGCGGATCGCCGCCATGTCGGCCGCAGTCCCGGCTTTTTGTGCAATCTTTACTGCGGTGTCGTCGTCAGCACCCGCCGCCACGGCGGCGCAGGCCACCGCAGTTTCAAGCCTTCCTCCGGCCTTGCGGCTCACCTCGCGCATGCTGCGCGCCGTCTTGGCCGCGTCGGCGGCCTTCATGACGAGGTTCGCCGCGCGCACGGCGACCGCAGCCCCTCCGCCGCCGACCAGGGCGACGGCGGCGTTGCGGGCGGTGGAGCTTTTGGCAAGCACGAGCCCGGCGGCCCCCGCAGCGGCGACGAATCCGGCGGCCGCTGCCGCGGCAAGCCGCACCTGGCTGGAGTCGGACTTGCCTGAGATGCACCAGTTGGCGAAGTCCTCGCAGTTTGACGAGAGCAGGCTGTAGCCCTTTTCGCCTATGCGGCTTTTGGCGCGCTCCACGGTCTGGGCGCGGCTGAAGGCGCGGTCTGCGTGCTCGATGACGTCGATCCCCTGTCCGTGCGAGAACTCATCGAGCGTGAACTCGCCGACCCCGTTGCGGGTCTTGGCGATGACCATGCCGGAGCCTGCGTAGATCCCGTGGTGGGAGTAGCCAAGCCTGCCGGTTATGAGATGGTCTCCAAGGTACAGGCGCATAGTTGCCTCCATGCCTGAATAGGCCCTGGGCGCAGGGCCTTCCTCCGCGCATCTTACAGCCTGCGATGATGGCATGATCGGCAAAAAGGGTAGGCAGTTGCGCAAATTCCTCATCTGGGGCCGGAACGCGGTACGGCCTGGAGTCCAGTATCCTGCATTCATTTTCGATGGGCACTGATAGGTTCCTTGGTCAAAATCCGCAAGAGAATGCCGCCTGCCGCGCCGCACCTCCAGGCGCCGCGGGCGGTATAATCTCCCCACTGCGGCCGCGTCAGGCCGGAATTGATGGAACCCAAATGGAATTTTCTCAGCACAACGACGGCATGATGATCGACTTCTACGAGCTCACCATGTCAAACGGCTTCTTCTCAAGCGGCAAGGCCTCGACCAAGGCCGTTTTCGATGTCTTCTACCGCCACAACCCCGATCACGGCGGATTCTCGATCTTCGCGGGGCTGGGCCAGGCGCTCGAGTGGATCTTGAACCTGCGCTTCACCGGCAGGGACATCGACTACCTCAAGTCGCTGCACACCTTCAAGCCGGAGTTCCTCGAGTTCCTGCGCGACTTCCGCTTCCGCGGCGAGGTCAGGGCCTTCGACGAGGGCACCATCATGTACCCCCGCGAGCCGGTGATCACCGTGATAGGCTCGCTTGCCGAGTGCATGTTCCTCGAGACCGCGGTGCTTGCGATCATCAACCACCAGTCGCTCATCGCGACCAAGGCCCGCCGCATGGTGCGCGCAGCCCAGGGCCGCCCGATCGCCGATTTCGGCGCCCGCCGCGCCCACAACCTCGACGCCGCGGTCTACGGCGCCCGCGCCGCCTATATCGGCGGCCTGGTCGCCACCTCGACCGTCGAGGCCGGCGAGCTCTTCGGGATCCCGGTCTCAGGCACCATGGCCCACAGCTGGATCATGTCCTTTGACAGCGAGTACGACGCCTTCAAGGCCTATGCCGAGGAATACCCCGACAACACCGTGCTGCTCATCGACACCTACGACGTGATGCGCTCTGGCCTGCCCAACGCCATCAGGCTCGCCCACGAGTACCTTGAGCCCAATGGCAAGCGCCTGAAGGCCGTGCGCATCGACTCGGGCGACCTTGCGTACCTTTCAAAGAAGATGCGCCACGAGCTTGACAAGGCGGGCCTCAAGGACTGCGGCATCGTGCTGACCAACAGCCTCGACGAGTTCACCGTCAACTCCTTGCTCACCCAGGGGGCCGAGGTCAACAGCTTCGGCATAGGCGAGAGGCTCATCACCGCTCAGTCAGAGCCCATCCTAGGCGGCGTCTACAAGATGGCGGCCATCGAGGAGGGCGGCGTGATGCAGCCGCGCATCAAGATCTCAGAGAGCGCCGAGAAGATCACCAACCCTGGGCTCAAGCAGGTCTGGCGCATCTACAACCAGGATCACAAGGCCGTGGCCGACCTCATCTCCCACGACACCGAGACTGTCGACCTCACGCACAACTTCCACTACATCGATCCGGTCAACCCCTGGCGCGACCGCGCCTTCGCCCCCGGCTTCGAGGCCAGGCCGCTCCAGCACCTCTACGTCAAGGACGGCAAGCAGGTGCGTGAGCAGAAGCCGCTCAAGGAGATCCGGCAGTTTGTCATCGAGCAGCTCAGCAACGAGATCTGGGACGAGGAGCAGCGCTTTGAGAACCCGCACGTGCACTTCCTCGACATGACCCCGGACTACTACCGCATGAAGATGGAACTTCTGGAGAAGATGCGCCAGAAGGTTGCGAAGATCACCGACAGCTTCGCCGGCTGACCGAAAAGGCCTTATGACGATGAAGCCCTCCCGGGCTAAGCCCGGGAGGGCTTCATGCTCTCTTAAGGCGCTACTTGCCTTTGGGGCCCTGCAGCGCCCCCATGATGGAGAGCACGAGGGATGATGGCAAAAGCGGCGCCAGGCGCAGTCCTGCTTTCATCCAAAGCGGCACGCCCGGCATCAGGTTGCGCTTGCCCTTCAGCATCGCCGCGTAGGCCTTCGCGGCCACCTTCTGCGCGCTTGCCGTGAAGAGCGCGGAGACCTTGGAGTCCGCAAGGCGCGAGGCCTTCACGAAGCCCGTCCTCATGGGGCCTGGCAGGCATGAGGTCACGCTCACGCGCTTGCCGCGCTCCTCAAGCCACAAGGCCTGTGAGAGCGAGTTCACGAAGGCCTTGGAGGCGTAGTAGGGCGCCATGTAGGGGCCTGGCACCAAGGCTGCGACCGAGGCGATGTTGAGGATGCGGCCGCCTGAGCGCTCCAGCTCGGGCAGGAAGAGCCTGGTGAGCGAGGTCAGCGAGACCACGTTGAGGTAGACGAGGCCCAGCACCTCGTCCAAGGGCAGCGAGCCGAATGGGCCGCAGCAGCCAACGCCTGCGTTGTTGATGAGGATCGTAGGCGAGAGGTTCTGGGCCTTCACCTTGAGGTAGAGCGTTTCAGCAGCCCCGGGGGCGGCCAGATCCTGCACGATCGCGTGCACCTTGACGCCAAAGGCGCGCTCGATCGCCTCCTTGGCCTCCATGAGCGCATCCTCGCGCCTTGCGGTGATGACGAGATCCCCGCCGCGGGAGGCGTGCTCGCGCGCGAGGGCCAGTCCCAGCCCCGAGCTCGCCCCGGTTACAAGCGCAAGCTCCATCAGCGCAGCATCCCGCCAATCCTGGGCTCGGAATCCTTGGGCATCGCCAGCACGGCGGCGAAGTACCCAAGGCCGACGTACCAGATGGCGAGCACCAGCAGGAAGCCCATGGCAAAGCCCGGAACGCCGAAGGCTGCGGAGAGGGCCACGGAGGCGAAGGCCGCGGCTATGGCGGCGAGCACCAGCACCGGCAGCAATAGCGCGAAGATCGGATTGATGCCGATGTCGCGCAGGCGGCGCACCACGGCCGAGATCACCGGGATGATGAAGAAGAGCCAGGCGAGCGTGCCTACAAGCTCGAAAAGCTCGCCTAAGTAGGGCAGGGAGGAGAGGGCGGCCAGCAGGTCGAGGAACAGCGCGATCCCCGCGAGGAAGAACCAGAACTCATGGCGCTGCGCCTTGCCGTTGAAGTCAAAGTAGTGCTTGATCCCGCTTGCAAAGGCTTCCTTGAGCTCGAACTCAAAGCGCCCGGGAAGCGGATTTGGAACCGCGCCGTACTTGTCAGAGGCGCTCGAGGGCCTTGCAAGGAGGTAGTAGAGCGCCACGCCGGATGCCGAGCCCAGGGCCAGGGTGAACTTCGCAAAGCCTATGAGCGGGTAGGCGCCAAGCCCCGCAGCCGCTCCTGCCGAGGCCATGCCGGCAAGCCACAGCGCTGCCGGGATCAGGATAAGCAGCGCGCTCAGAGACGCGTCATGAAGGCGCCTTGAGGTCACCGCAAGCGTGGGCAGGATCGTGGCCAGCACGAAGATCGCAGGCCCGATAACGGTGATCGCAAGCGCGAAGGCGATGGCACACTCCACGGCCATGAACTGCCAGAACTCGCTGCGGGAGGCTCTCCCGCGAAACTCCACGTACTTGCCGGTGATGTCCGCCTTCCAGATGGAAAACGCGCCCGCAACGGGCTCCTTGATGCTGGGGATGACCACGGGATGCTCCTTAAGCTGCCCGCCGCGCCTCATGGCACGGCTTTTTCCTTGCTGCATATGGAAATCTTACTACCATGCAAGGGACTTTGGCAGCGCGGGGGAGCCTGCGGCGCCGCCTTCCAGTACAATAGGGCACCAGTCATTTTTCAAAAAGGAGCGGCAATGGAAGGCGGCAGGCAGGCGGTGCTCGAGCGCATCGAGAAGCTCATGGCATTGAGCAAGAGCTCGAACCCCAACGAGGCGGCGGTGGCCCTCTCGAGGGCGCAGAAGCTCATGCGCGAGAACAACATCACCTCGGGCGATCTGAACCTGAGCTCCATATCCGAGGTGACCATCGAGACGATCCCGGGGCTGCGCCGCGCCGCCTATGTGCTCAGGCTCGCGCAGATCACCACGCAGTGCTTCGGGCTGCGGTACTTCTTCACGAACGGGCGCAGCGGCGTGGCCTCCATCACCATCATGGGCCCTAAGGACCGCCTCGACGGCGCCTCCTACGTCCACGTCTTCCTCCAGCGCCAGCTCAAGGCCGTGCTCGCCGCCTACCGCAAGCAGCGGCGCGCGGAGCTTAACAGGAAGTACAAGCTTGACAACAAGCTCCTGGCCGACCTCATTGCGACCTACGACCAGGCCGCGGCCGACAGCGGCAATCCCGGACTGGTCTACAGCCTCTACGGCAGCCGCTTCGACTATGCAGACGGCGCCATCAAGAACATCGTCAGCAAGGATCTTGAGGACGACAGCTACTCCTACGTCATCGGCTGGCTCTCCTCGGTGATGGACAAGGTCCAGAGCTACGTGGTGGACGAGCAGGAGGAGCATCTGGTGCTCGAGTACGAGGGCGCCAAGCACCCGGATCTCTGCAAGAGCTCCGCAGGCAGGAGCGGGCGCTCGCTCACCAGGCAGTTCGACCAGGGCGTCGAGGACGGCCGCGACGGCTTCGATCTTTTAAAGGGCGTGGGCGGCGTCGGCAATCCCGAACTGGGCTACGGCGGCTGATTGCCAAATGCAGGCTAAAAAACAGGAACGGCGCAGCCTCTTGGGGCCGCGCCGTTTTTCACCGCGCCTTGCAATCAGTACTTGAAGGCGGGGATGTTGGTGCCGTCGTACAGGGTCTTGATGTAGTCTGCTATATCCTTGGTCTGGTAGGCCTCGACCACCTTCCTAAGCTCAGGGCGGTCCTTGTCGGCGCTGCGCACCGCCACCACGTTGATGTACGGGTTGGCGTCGTCGATCTTGCCGATGCCGTCTGAGAAGATCACGTCTTCCTTCTTGAAGCCGTAGTCCACGGCGTAGTTGTTGTTGATGATCCCGGCTGCGACATCGGGGAGCACCGAGGCCACGGTGGCCGCGTCCACCTGCACGAACTTCAGGTGCTTGGGGTTGTCGATGACGTCCCTGGGGGTGGGCACGTAGCCCTTCTTCGGGTCGGTCTTGATGACGCCGCCGAGCTCCAGCACCTTGAGCGCGCGCCCGCCGTTGGTCGCGTCGTTGGGGATGGCGATGGAGTCGCCGTCCTTGAGCTCGGAGAGATCCTTGATCTTGTTGGAGTAGACGCACAGCGGCACGATGATGGTGTTGCCAAAGCGCTCGATCTTGTAGCCGTGGACCTTGACGTCCTCGTTCAGGAACGCCACGTGCTGGAAGGCGTTCAAGTCGACCTCCCCGTCCTCGAGCGCCTTGTTGGGCAGGGCGTAGTCGCCGAACTTTATGAGCTTGAGGTCGATGCCCTCGCCCTTGAGCTTCTCCTGCACCTTGACCCAGGGCTCGTTGTGGTCGCCGACCACGCCGAGCTTGACCTCGGTTGCAGCGTAGGATGCCTGGAACAACGATGCCACCGCGATGGCGGCTGCCGCGATTGCGATCAGAGCTGATTTCTTCATGCTATGTGCCCTCTTTGGGTTCCGGCCGCATGCGGCGGCCTGCAAATGCCTTTGGTTGAACGGAAAAGGAGCGTCCCGCCCCTTGCATGGCCTATAAGTTAGCACCAGCCTTGAAGAGGCGAAAATACTGTTTTCCTATCTTTCGCTAAAGGCTGAGCCTATAACCAGGGCCCGGGCATCGGGCTTGGGCGCGAAAGGCTCATCCATGCTAAAAAAGCGGGGGCGCCCCGAAGGGCGCCCCCGCCTCATGCCCGCAGGCGATTGCCTGCTTCAGGCTACAGCTCGGAGCCTGCCTCGAAGTTCTTCCAGGCGATGTCGAGCGTGGCGCCGATGGTGCGCGCAGGCTCGCCGGGGATCCAGCTTGGATGGTAGTGCTTCAGGATGTAGCGCAGCTCCTCGCTGTCCTTGCCCTGGGCGTAGTCGGCAAGGTACTGGCCCAAGGAGGCCATGCGCGTCACGCCCGAGCCGTCGCCCGTGGAGATGGCGTAGACGTTCTTGGCAAACTGCCCGAAGAGCGGGCGGTCGTTGCCGGTAAAGCAGATGAGCCCGCCGTAGACATACTCGAACGGCACCTCCTTGAGCGAGGGGAAGCGCTTTTCAAAGGCCGGGCGCAGGAGCTTCAGGGACTTCGTGATCCTCTCGGGGCTGACGTTCGGGTGGGTGGCGAAGGCGATGTCGGTGCGCACGAACACGCGCCTGCGCGGGGTGTAGCGCACGGTCGAGGAGCAGGGGTGGATGCCCGTGACGCCCCAGGGCTGCACGCCCTTGAAGATCTCCATCTCCTCGTCCGAGAGCTCGCGGGTCATCGCGCCGAAGCTGTGAATGGCGCAGAGGTTGCCGACGCCCTTGATGCCGCTCTCCTTGATGAACTCGTTGCAGGTCAGGAAGACCTTGCCGGCCTTGATCACCTGCCCGCCGGGCAGCAGCACCTCGGGGTGCTCGCCCTCCTTGACCTCGAGCACCGGCTGCTCCTCGAAGAGCTGCACGTTCTCAGGCAGCGCCGTGGCCAGGCCGCGGATGAACTCGGCGGGGTTGTCGAGGTAGTTCTCGCTGGTGTAGAGGGCCTTGCGGTAGAACGAGGTGCCAAGCTTCTGCGCAAGCTCGTCGCCCTCGACCCACTTGTAGTCGATGCCAAGCTCGTCGAAGTAGCGCGCCAAAGGCTCGAGCTTCTTCTGGTTTGAGTGCTCGCGCACGGCCTTGTACATGCCGTCGTGGCGCCACTCGTACTTGAGGCCGTACTTCTCCCTCATGGAGTTGAGCTTCTCCACGATCGCGCGGTTGAACTTCAAGAGCCAGCGCTGATCGTCCATGGTGAAGTGCGCCCAGCCGACCAGGGCCTTCAGGATCAGCGCCGAGCTTACGAAGCCGGCGTTGCGGCCCGAGCTGTACATGCCGACGGGCAGCGCGTCGAAGATCGCCACGCTCGCCGAAGGATCGTTCTCGACGATCCTGAATGCGGCCATCACGCCGCCGAAGCCGGCGCCGACGATGACGAAGTCGTAGCTCTTCTTGAGCTCGTTGATGCTGTTGAACTTGTGATCCTTGTACTGGCTCAGCTCGAACCAGGGGTTGCGGCCCGCGCGGGCCGGAAAACGCGTGAACGCGTGCATGGCTTGCTCCTGAGTAAAACCAGCGCGCGCCTGTGGGAAGGGCGCCTTGCAAGGTGTGCCGCGCCGAAAGGCGCGGCAGGCATGGCGCTTGCCGCAGAAACAGGGGGCGCTTCATGCGCCTCCCCCTGCGGCAACAGGTCCGTGGATCGCTTCCCCGGCGCAGCTGCTGCATGGAAAGCAATGTAGCAGTGCCCCTGTCATTTGGAAAATACTGCTTTGCTATGTCAGGTGATAGGTTTTGCCTATAGCCTGCTCACTTCATGAAGAGATCCCAGATCACGCGGCAGAGGAACACCGCCATCACGATGATCATGACGGGCCTGGCGATGCGCGCCCCGCCCTTCATGAACGAGCGCGTGCCCAGGAAGTTGCCGGCGATGCCGAAGAGCCCTGCGGCAAGGCCGAGCGCGAAGAGCACCGAGCCGCCATGCGCGAAGGCTGCGAAGGCGGCGATGTTGGTCGCGAGGTTCACGGCCTTGGCAGAGCCGTTGGCAAGCCCCAGCGGCAGGCGGGCTATCCCGGTGAAGGCGAGGATGAGGAAGGTGCCGGTGCCCGGGCCGAACATCCCGTCGTAGACGCCCACGCACAGGCTGATGAGCGCGCAGAGGATCTGGGGCCTGGGGCCGCGCGGGGCGTCATCAGCAGCTCCGTCCCCGAGCGCGCGCGGGCGGAGCATGAGGTAGGCGAGGATGGCCGGGAGCACCACGAGCATCGCCGCCTCGACGGCCCGGCCGCTCAGCACCAGGGCGATCCTCGCGCCCAGGAACGAGCCTGCGAAGGCCGCGGCTATGAGGAGCACCGAGCTTTTGAAGCGCACGAGATGGCGCCTTGCGAGCATGAAGGTGGTGAGCGAGGTGCCCATGAGCGCCGAGAGCTTGTTGGTGCCAAGCGCCAGGTGGGGAGGGAGGCCTGCGATGAAGTAGCCTGGCAGCGAGATGAGCCCGCCGCCTCCTGCCACGGCGTCGACGAAGCCGCCTAAGAAGACGAGCGAGAAGATCACGAGGCAGTGCTCGAGCGTGAAGTAGTCCATGTGCGCCACCAAAACGGGAAAAGCCTCGCGAGTATATCGCCGCCGCTGACGCAATTGCGCCTTGGGCGGCAATGATCCAGCCCGGGGCGCGGGAGCGCTCGTCAGTACTTGTACTCCGCCCAGGCCTCGCCCTTGAGCCTGTAGTACTCCTTGCCGCGGAAATTCAGGAACTCGGCGTTGGTCGCCTCGCTCACGGGCCAGGTCTGCGGCAGATCGCCTATGAGATCAGAAAGAGGAGCCTTGCCCCCGTAGTAGTTGTTCTCGATGGCGCGGCGCACGAGATCCGAGAGCGCGAGGTAGCTGAAGCGCCCGTTTGCGGTGAGCATCTGCGGCTTGGACCCGCCCCCGAAGAACCTCACCAGCGCCGGCACGCGGGTGATGTGCGAGGTCGGGATCTCGCGCAGCGAGGCTATCTGCATGCGGTCGCCGCGGAACTGCGCCCCGTGCTCGGGCACCACGATGAGCATCACGTTCTTCTGCGAGCGCTCGATGCTGTCCATGAACGAGCTGAGATCGTCCAGGAGCTTTGCAAGGCGCTGCGGGTAGCCCGCGCTCTTGCCGCTATCTGCAAAGCGGTTGCCGTCGTGCAGCGCGATGAGGTTGAAGAAGCTTATGTAGGAGGAGGTGTTGTCGGTCAGCACCTCGTGCTCGTACTTCATAAAGAGGTCTCCGTCGTCGTACACCGGGCTGCCGTCGAACGAGCGGTAGGCTATCTTGAGGCCCTTCTGGCTCTCGATCTCCTGCGGAAGCCCCGCAAGGCGCCCCAGGGTCTTCAGGTAGTCGCCGTACTGCCCGTTGTGGTCGAGGAACACCGAGGGGTTGAAGCCGAGGTCCGAAAGCCCGGTCATGAGCTCGCACTCGGGGCGGCGGCCCGAGTACATCACAGCCTCGGTCTCCTGCCCGCAGGAGGCGCGCAAAAGCCTCATCGAGGCGGGGGTCGAGTAGGGGGTCGCCGAGTTGAACTCCTCAAGGCGCAGGTCGAAACGCTTGAACACCGGGTGGGCGGAGAGCGTGGTGGCCGCGAGATCGTCCTCCGAGAGCGAGCAGATGTTGACGATGACGATGTTGAAGGGGGCGAATCCTTGCGCGAGCTTCTGCGGCATCGAGACCTTGCGCCCCTCCTCGTTTTTGTAGAAGTCGTCGCGCCAACGAGAGAGCGCGGCATCCGTGGCCTCGCCGCGCTGGGCAATGAGGTCAGGCGGCAGAGCGTCGTCCTGCCCCTGCAAAGCTTGCGCCGGGGCGGGGCAGGCGGCCGCCGGGGCCTCCTTTTGCGGAAGCTCGAAGGGCGGCTTGGCGATGAGGGCCGCGGCGAGGCAGGCTATGGTCACGGTGGTGAAGCGCACGTAGTCGCCCAGGATTGCCACGGCGAGGACGGATGCGAGTGCGGCCGCGACCATCTGCACGTTCACGAAGTCCTTCAGGAAGCCTATGGCGTACTCAAGCGAGAAGCCTGCGATGTTCTGCCTCTGGCTTAGGATCTGCCATGGCGCGGGCAGGTAGCTGTCGTGGTAGAGCAGCATGAGCGCCGCGACGGCCGCCGCGGCGCGCCAGATCCGGTCGGGCGCGCGGCGCGGGAGCCTCAAGCACAGCGCCGCGGCCAGCGCGAGGTTCAGCGGCAGCGAGAAGGCGGTGTAGCCGAAGTAGTACAGCCCGATCGCGAAGATGAAGTAGGCGTTCCAGATCCCAAGCCCCCTGAAGGAAGGCTTGAGGCTGCCCTTGATCTTTCCCATCAGCGTCCGCCCCCGTCCTTGCCCTGAAGGATCCCGGAGAGCGTGCCCAAGTCCCTGAAGGCGCGGCGCCCAAGCAGGAGCCTTGCCATCGCAAGGAGCTTGGCGCGCGAGGCGTGCAGGCGCCAGCCCAAGGGTATGAAGGCGGCAGCGCACAGGGCTGCGATGGCGAGGATGTCGCCGATGTGAAGGCTGAAGCTGTTCATTGCTGTTCCTCATTGTGTCCAGGATCCGTGTCCTGAAATGCCGATGGCGCCTTGTTTGATGCGAGCCTTGAGAGGAGCGCGCGACCGCCGCGCCTGAGCGTGAGCGGCCTGGGATCCTCCACCGTGCGGCTCCCGGGCGCGGATCTGCGCTTGTCTGCCTCGGCGATCCTGCCTATGCCCTCGACCTCCATGCCCGCCTGCCCGCGACTTTCGAGCATCTCGAGCCTGCGCCCGGTCTCCTCGGCGCTGCCAGAGAGCGAGATCCCGCTGAACAGCGAATCGAGCTGGGCGCAGAAGGCGTGGCGCAGCGCCACCGGCGCCTCGGATGGCCTGCACGAGGGCAGGAACACCCACAGCGAGTCGGAGAACGCGGCGCAGATGTCGCCGCTGCGGCGGGGCAGGAAGTTCCTGGACGCGAGCAGCGGCGGGACGCCGCGCTTGGGGATGAGCACCGCGAGCGTGCAGGGGATGTGGCTGGAGTCGAGGCTTTTGAGCATCCCGCTGGCCTCCTTTATGAAGTCCGGCGCGAGCTTGACGCCCGGGGCCACGGCGTCGGCCTGGTGGTAGCGGCTGCGGATGGACGCAAAGCTCTCCTGCGGCACCGGATAGGTGCGCGCGCGGAAGCAGGGGAGCATCGCCGAGACATAGGTCGCGGCGGCGCCTTGCTCGAAGACGAACGAGGCCCCGCAGGCGATGAAGAACTTCTCGGTGTCGGCGCGCAGCCCGCCTGAGCGCTCCCAGATGATGATGGAAAGCGCGCTGCCGCGCCTTCGCCTAAGATCGTAGGCCATGCGCGCGAGGCTGTCGGCCTGGGCGCGGTCATGAAGCTGCAGCACCACTGTCGCGGCGGTGGCGCCTTCAAGCGCCGCGGCAAAGACATCATCGTTGCTGTCAAAGCGCCTGATGTCCGAGTAATAGGCGAGATCCGGCGTGAACGAGCCTCCTGCGATGTAGAAGGCCTGGGCATCCGGGGCGCCCTGGGGCGGGCCGTCGCGCTTGCCCGAGGCGCCAAAGCCCTCCCTGGTGCACAAAAGCCCGGTTTCAACGTTGAAGGCGCTGCCCAGCGCCCCCTCCCAGTGCGCGGCGCAAAACACCGCCTTGCCGTCATGGCGGCTTATCGAGGCAAAGCCCGACAGGCTCGATGCGGCGTCCGCGAGCGCGCCTGAAAGCTGGGGCGGCACCTTGGCGATGATGAGCACCGCGCAGCCCAAGGCCTTAGAGAGCTTTTCAATTGCGCGCAGCTCCCTTGCGGCGGCATGGGGATCGTCAAGCCTCAGGAAGGCCCCGCCGCGCAATGCCAGGCAGGCGCAGAGCATGCCTCTGCCGCCGCCCTTGCTGCGCAGCAGCTCATCTGAGAGCGCGCCTGCCGAGAGCGCCTCGTAGCGCGAGGCGAGCACGCGGGCGCGGCTTTTGGAGGCGAGATCGGGGATCGAGCACAGATCCCTGAGGTCTCCGCCTCCCATGCCGTAGAGGAACAGCGCCTCACGCCTTGGGCCGCCCTCGCTTGCGTGGAGCGCTCCTAGCGCGAGGTTAACCGCATCCTGATCGGCGCTTCAGGCGACGAGGTAGGCGCGGCCTTGGTCTATGGCCTGCGCCTGATCCTCAAGGCCCGAAATTCCAAGCTTCATTAAGTCATCCTCACCATGATGCAGTGTCAGAGGGCGGCTGCGGCCCCATCGGCAGATCGCCGTTCCAGGGCTTGAAGTACGCGCGCAGGTAGAGCATGAACGCCGCCGGGTGGTAGTCGCGGGTGTGGGAGAAGGAACCCGCGGCGCCCAGCACCAGGTGCTCGGTGGCGCGGAGCTCGGCCGCGCCCTCGAGCCCCAGGTTCAAGTTGAATCCCGCGTCGGAGCCGCCGCGCGAGTTGAGATCGCCAGGGTAGCCGCGGAACGATCCCTCCACAGGATCATCGTAGCCGCCGTAGGTCCTGCCCTTTTCAAGGTAGCGGTCGACCGGCCTCTTGTGCGACCAGGAGAGCGAGGCCGAGGCGCCAAGCTGCACCGACCAGCGCATCGTGCGCTTCCTCCATGTGATCGAGGGGCCGGCGCTTATGGAATCCCTAGGCGAGTAGTACCCGCCCTTTCCAAAGGTGTAGTCGCTCAGATCACGATGAAAGTGCCACCAGGATCCCGAGAGCCCCAGCGAGAGGCTGGAGTTGGGTTCTGAGAACAAGTCCTTGTACCAGCCGCCCATGGCCTTGATGGCGCTGTTTGAGGCGACGCTGTGCCCATCGAAGCGCTCGAAGGCGAGCGATCCCCAGAAGCCCGATGAGCCGTCTTGGCTGTAGCCTGGGCTGAGCTTCACCCCGGTGCGGCTCACCGCGCCGTACCAGCGCCCCGACCAGGGATCGCGCTGCCCGTAGTAGGAGAGCAGCGAGGCGGCCACGGGCCTTCTGTAGATCTCAGCGCCAAGCGAGAAGCCGCCCTTGCGCCAGGTGTTGCCTGCCGAGAACTGGATCCCTGACATCGAGATCCCGGAGTTTTTGGCAGAGGGCGCCGTGCCGATGTCAAAGTGCAGATCGCCGCGGCGCCAGCCTGCGTCAAAGGCGGTGCGGGAGGCGTGCTGGCGCCCGGCCCCGTAAAGCCCGCAGCCGCGGGCAAAGCAGGCGCCGAACATGTCATCCCAAGGGCCTCCCTCGAGCGCCCCGGCGTCGATCTCGCGCGACTCGGCCTGGATGTGGGCGCGGCCCCTGGCAAGCGGGAATGAGAGATTGCTTATGAAGAGGCGCGACTTTAAGTCCGAGTAGCCCTTGTGGCCGCTGTCGCGCGTGAACTGGAAGCCCGAAAGCAATATGGGGTTGTCCTGCTGGTAGGCCTCGGCAGCCCTTGCGCGCAGGGCGCTTGCAGGCCAGGGCTCGTCTTTGTCAGGGGTGAGCAGGGCGCGCGTGTACTGGCCAAGCTCCTTGTAAGGCTTGGCGCCGCGCGCCCTGGAAAGAGCCATGGCGTACTCGTAGTCAAGGGCCTTCCCTTTGGCGCCGCCTGCGCCGGTTGAGAGGTAGCCAAGCTCCGATTGAGCGTCTGCGTCGCGGCCTTCGTGACTGTCAGAGACGGCCTGGTGCAGCGCCGCGTAGATGGCAGAGGAGCGCGCGGAGAGGCCCAGGTCCAAGAGCCCCGAGGCCAGGCCGCGCAGCTGCCATCTCTCAAGTTCCGAGGCATGCGCAAAGAGCTTGCGCCCGAGCGCTGAGGCGGTCTTCTGATCGCCTGCGCCAAGGCGGTTTTCGAATATGCTGTAGAGCCTGCCTGACACTGGATCGAGCGACCAGGCGCGCGCGTAGGAGCCGTAGGCCTCGTCATGGCGCCCTAGCGCGTCCAGGATCTGCCCTTCAAGCGCGAAGCCCTCCGCAGAAGACGGGGTCCCGAGCGCCGCGAGCGCCTGTGCAGGCGCGCCGGATTCAAGGAGGCTTGATGCCTTGTCGAGCCTGAGCCTTGCCTCAAGCGCGGCCTTGCGCGCTGAGAGATCCTGATCACCTGCGGCATAGGGCGAGAGTACGGCGGCAGCCATGGCATAGTCGTTAAGCTTCTCGTAGATGAGCGAGCGGGCGTGCGCGTCCTCAGCGGATGACGGCTCGCCGGCGACGGCCGCGCGGGCCTCCCCGGCCTTGCCAAGCTTGATCAACTCGGAGGCCATGTGGTGCCTGAGCCAGGGGTTTTGCGGGTAGGCCTCAAGCGCCTTGCGGTAGAGCGCTGCTGCGGCCTCATGATCCCCGGCGTCCGCCGCCCTGGCGGCCTTCGAGGCTGCGATCTCGGCGCGCAACCCGCGCAGCGAGGACGCGAGGCGCTGCCGCTCTGAGGCAGATTCCCCCGATGAGAGCGCCACGGCCCTCTGCATGTGCCTCAAGGCCCCCTCGAGATCCCCCTTGCCGTAGGCAGCCTGCGACAGCCCGCTTGCGGGGTAGGGGCTTTGCGGCATGAACGAGGCGGCGCGGCGGTAGAAGGCTGCCGCGTCGTCGTATTGCCTAAGCTCAAGCAGCTTGTCGGCGCGCTGCATGAAGGCAAAGCCGCGCGACATGTCAAGCCGCTTCTTCCAGTAGGAGGCGTCGGGGTTTTGCGGATCGGCCTTGAGGGCGCGCGAGATGAGGCCGCGCCCTTCAAGATCCTTTCCCTCATTGATGAGGGCGATGCCGCGCGCGGCATCGGATCCCGCAAGCGCCGAGGTGATGAGCGGGAGGACCTTGGCCCTGAGATCCCGGTTCTTTGGATCGTCCTTGAGCATCTGCCTCATGAGCCCGGCCGCCTCCTCCTCGCGACCGCCTATCTTCGACATGGCAAGGAGGTAGGAGAGGCGCAGTCCCTCCTCGGCAGGGCCGCCTTTCCCGAATACCTCCTCCATCGTGGCGACGGCCTTCTCGTAGTCGTGCTTCGACTCGTGCAGGTAGAAGGGCTGGAGCTTGAGCCTGGCCTCGGCCGACGAGGAGTCGAAGGCCGCGCGGGCCTGGCTGCACTCAAAGCTCCCGGGGAAGCTCTTGCAGAGCGACTCGACGACCGGGCCTGCCTGCTCGCGCTCTGCGCCGCCGCGGGCGCAGAGCATGCGCACCTGGTAGAGCAGCCACGAGGGATTGCCGCTGCCGGTGACGAGCCTCAGGCGCCGCAGGCTCTGATCCTCAAGCTCGCGATCGGCCATCGAGCGCCCCAGATCGGCCTGGCGCTTGAGCATGCTCTCCTGCATGGAGGAGGCGCGCAAGGCCTCGCCCGCCCCTGCGTCCTGGGCAGGGGCGGCTGCGGCAGCCTGCAAGAGGCAGGCTGCCGCCAAGATCAGCGCGGCGGCCCTTCTCATCACTTCGAGGGATCCTCCAAAAGCCCGCCTTGGAGGCTTGTCTCAAGCCTGCGGTCCTGGAGCCACAGCGACTCGAGCATGATCATGGCGCCAAGCGGATCCTCCTCCATGAGGGTTGCGGAGGATGCGGCGCCCAGGAACCAGCGGCTCTTCAAGGAGCCCGCGCTTGCTGCGGCAGCGTCCTGCTGCGCCGATCCCATGCCCTCCTCGGTGCGCGGGTGCATGAACTCGCGCTTGGGCGGGCGCAGCATCGCGTCAAGCCGCAGCCTGAGGCGCCCCAAGGCCGAGAGCAGCAGCGCGCGATCGGGATCGCCTGGATTGGTGAGGGCCACGTAGTGCCAAAAGCGCGAGGCCTCGTCGGAACCCTGGGTGTCCGGGCGGATCGCCAGCAGCCCCTCCTTCGTGAAGCTTATCCGGTCAGGCACGTAGCCCTGCCCGGCGCCGCGCACCACGGCGCGCAGGCTGTCGGCGCGGATGCGGCAGAAGTCTTGGTCGATGGCGCAGAACCTCGCGAGGGCAAAAGGCGGCAGCGAGGCTGGCGCCACCTCGTAAAGATCGCCCTCCTTGCGCGGGATCTCAGGGGGCAGCAGCATGCCAAGCGGGCCTTCTGGGAGCGCCCCCTCCTTGATCCGCCCGAGCAGGGCCTCGCCCTGCTTTGCGTAGTCCCCGCCGAAGGCCTTCCCAGCCTCGATTAAGCACCAGGCCTCGAGCACCGCAGCCTCGGTGGGCTTTGAGCCATCGAGGATCTTCTCCTTGCCGCCATCATCTGGATCAGGCCCCCAGAGCGCGGCGGGCAGGGCGCCCATCTCGCCGCCTGAGAGCTTCTCCCTCATGCACGAGGCGGCCTGGGCAAAGCGCTCCTTCTCGCCTGATGAGAGCGAGATCAGCATGTAGTGGGCCTGCGCGATGGCTGAGACATTGCCGCCTGAGACCACGCAACCGTAAGGTGCCGCCTTTTGCGCGACCTCGCTGTAAAGCGGCAGCGCGAAGAGCCTTGCAGGCGCCAGGCAGAGCAGGCACAGCGCGATGGCTGCATTGCGGGCTTTCATCATCTGTCCTCCTTGCGGCCTTCGAGCAGGCGCGAGCGCCTCACCGCGCGCAGCAGCCTGTAGAGCAGCCAGCAGAAGAGCGCGGCGGCCAGCAGGCTTATGAGCACCAGCGTCGCCGGGCCCTGGTTCATGACGTGGTACCAGATCCTCTGGTACCAGGGCAGATCGCCTATGTAGTAGGTTTCGCCCTCATCCGAGCACTCGGCCGCATCGCCGCGGATCACCGCCGACGTCCCCTGCATGAAGCCCACGCCGTGCTCGGTGGCGAGCTTGTAGGAGAGGTTTGAGTAGCCCTCGGCGCTGTCGGCGCTGAGCGCGACCACGGTGCGCTCGCCGTTTAAAGGCGAGCGGAAGGAGGTGGCAGAGGAGAGCCCGCTTGAGGATCCGATCTCGGTTTTCAGATCGGGCCTGGGGCCGGCCTCGTCGGGGATCGCCGAGCTCTGGCGCCTCTTCGTGAGCAGGCGCTGCTGCTCGGTGACGGCGGAGACTGCCTCGGCGCTCTGCTTGAGAAAGTCCGGGAGCGGGCCTATTACGAGCAGGTCGAGATCCTTGAGGCTCTGGATGCTGTCCTTGCCCGGGGAGACGATCACCCTGAGGCTTGAGGCCTCGGCGCCGGTGAGGCGGCCGGACCGCGACATGGCGTTCATGAGCACCGTGAGCTCGTCCATCCCCAGCTTGTCCAGCAGCACGGCCGAGCGCTGCCAGTCGGCGTAGATGGAGAAGGGGTAGGAGCTCTGCCAGAAGAGGCCGAGGTTCGGCATCTTCGCGAAGTGGTAGGTGTCGCTGAAGTCGATGGTCGACGAGGGCTCGATCTCGACGCGGTTGTTGATGAGCGTCTGGGTCACGCAGTAGTTGACGCGCGAGGCCGAGGTCAGCGAGTACTGGAAGTCGAAGGTGAGCACGTTCTGCGGATGGAGCAGCAGCGTGTCGACCTTCGATCCCGAGAAGAGGTCGATGCCGCCCAGGAAGGGCAGGTTCTCGAGCACCGCCGAGGCCTCGCTGTCGGAGTTGAGCGGGTAGGAGCGCACGAGGTGGTTGTTGAGCATGAAGTGCATCTGCGAGACGCCTTCAGGCGCCGGGCGCGAGTAGCGGTAGTGCAGGTCCATGTTCACGCGCGACCCCTGGACGAAGTAGAGGTCGGGTGGCAGGTTGAGCTCGACCGAGATCGGGGCGGGCCTGATGGCGGTGCGGCTCAGCTGACCCTCGTAGGTTGCAAGCTCTGAAAAGCGCGTGGGCCTCGTGGTGTCCACCCACTTGGGCGCGTCGTAGGCCGGGCGCGGCTTGAGCTCCTTGTAGCCCTTGACCTCGGCCACGGGCCCGTTGAGCATGATCTGCCCTGAGGTGAGCGCCTTGACCGCGGTGACGAGTCCCTCTGAATCAGGCGCGCTGATGATCAGCATCTTCTCAGGGGCAAGCGGGCTTATCGATGCTATCTCGATGCGCGGCACGTCTGTCTTGGGGTAGTCCCTCAGGAATGACGGGCGCTTTTCATTGGTCGCGAAGACTATTGCGTGGCCCGAGGCGGGCAGGGCGTCCTCGAAGGCGCGGCACTGAGCGCCGCGCCAGTCCGCGGCGGCTCCTGCGTAGGAGGCGAAGATCCCGGCGGCCTCGGCCATGCGCTTGTCCGCGCCCTTGGGGAACACCGCGGAGATCTCGCTGCGCGCGGGGGTCACGGTGTCGATGAACGGGATCGGGAAGAACGAGAGATCGTCGGCCACGCGCAGCTTCTGGGCGTGCAGCGTCACTTGCGACTCGGCTCCCACCGAGAGCCAGAGCGTGGTGCTCAGCGGGTTGGTGCAGTACTCGCTGTAGGAGCCGCGGAACTCCAAGGTGATCGCGTTGTGGTCGCGCAGCAGCAACGGGTTGAGCTTGAGGCTTATCTCGGTCTTGCGCCCGAGCGTCTCCTTGACGATGGGGATCGTGAGCTGGAGGCTGTGGTTCAGGTAGACGTTCAACTGCGAGATCACCGGGATGAGCGAGGGCGAGGGGGTGAAGCAGAGCTTGAGCACCGCGTCCTCGGCCACCTCGTCGCGCGGCATGTAGAAGTAGATGTCCTGCGAGGGCCTGATGCCGCTTAGGAACACCCCGCCGCCTGAGTCGACGTACTCCATGTCGGCAAAGCGGATGTCGCGGGTGAGCACGGGCAGGGGCTCGATGCGCGTGCCGTCCTGATCCTCGCGCGAAAGCGTGGGCGAGGTGGCGGGCGCTGCGGTCATCACCTTGATGCCGGGATCGACCGCTACGTTGATGCTCTGGGCCTCGAAGGGGCGCGGATTGACGTCGAGCGGATCGAGCCCGGCTGCGGCGCGCTGCTCGGCGATGGCCTGATCGGCCCTCTCGCGCGGCCCAAGCGAGGTCCTGCCTGGCGCGGCCTCGAGGGCGGCGCGGTCGGCCTCGCCTTCCTTCTGCGGCTTCTGCGCCTGCTTTGCCGCAGCGGCCTGCTGCTGCAGCGAAGGCGCGGCAGATGCAGGAGAGGTCCCGGCCAGGGCCAGGGCGAGCGCGCAGGCCAGGGCGGCTGCGGGGGTTAAAAACGGCTTTCTAGTCATGATCTGCCCTCCAAGGCAGCAGGTTTTGCCGCATCTATCGGTGATGGAACGAAGCTGAATGCGAACGAGAGTATGAACAGCACCGCCCTAAGCAGCGTGCGCGGGATCCCCGGGGCGCTCTCGAGCATCTTGCGGTAGCCGTTGAAGCCAAGCTTGATGAGCGTGTGGGCTCCCTTGAGGGCGCTGTCGGGGGCGAGCTGATCCTCGTCGTGGATCCAGCGGTCGGCCGCGGCGAAGGTGCAGCGCACGTAGTCGCGCTCGGATGATGGGCTCACAAGGCGCGGCTCCAGGCCGAGGAAGCGCCCGGAGGCGCGCCTTATTCCGCAGTTAAACGAGAACACGCTGCCAGAGCGGTCGAACACAGCGCGCACGCCCGTTGCGCCATCGAGGATCGCCTCCCACGAGGGGGCTCCCTCGGGAAGCTGCACCCCAAGCCCGCCGAAGGAGAAGTCCGTGGTCGTGGCGGCCAGGAGGCTGCCGTCCGGAAGCTCGATCGAGACTGGGATCGAGGCCTTGACGCGGGGGGTGCGGCGCACCTGGCGGCGCTCGAGCGCGACGGCCGAGGCTGCGCCCAGCACGAGCAGGTTGTAGAGCACCCACAGCAGGTTTATGAACAGCGTGAGCATGTCGGCGAAGGGATCGAAGGCCATGCGCCAGGCGGCATAGGCCGCGCCTGCGGCGTTCAGGCAGATGAGCAGCAGGTAGGGGCGCGACACGGTCCAGTCGAAGAATGTCCTGGCGTTGGACTCGCCCTTGGAGGTCACGTTGAACCTGCCCTTGGACGGGGCGATGAGCGCCACGAGCGTGGGCATGGTGATGTACCAGGAGAGCACGGTCTCGTAGACCACGCCCCAGAAGAAGAAGCGCTTGCGCCCGTGAATGCGGTGCGAGGCCATCGCCGAGAGGGCCATGTAGGGCACCACGTAGGAGAGCAGCGCCGCAGCGCTGGCGAAGATCACGTAGGTGTTGAAGAAGATGAACGGCAGCGGGGCGAGCAGGAAGATGATCCTGGGCAGGCCGTGCAGGAAGTGGAGCATGGCGTTCAGGAAGCAGATGCGCTGCCCAAGCGAGAGCCCGCGCCCCAGCAGCGGGTTGTCCGTCCTGAAGATCTGCACCATGCCGCGGGCCCAGCGGATGCGCTGGTTGATGTGGTCGGCGAGGCTCTCGGTCGAGAGCCCGGCGGCCAGCGGCATGCCGATGAAGGCCGAGGACCAGCCGGCGCGGCAGAGCTTGAGCGAGGTGTGGGCGTCCTCGGTCACGGTCTGCTCGGCGATCCCGCCCACCTCGAGGAGGGCGCTGCGCCTTATGAGCGCGCAGGAGCCGCAGAACATCGTGGCGTTCCAGGTGTCGTTGCCAGCCTGGATGAAGTCGTGGAAGAGCGCGTTCTCCTCGGGCACGCGCCCCTTGATCCCCAGGTTCTTCTCGAAGGGATCCTCGGAGTAGAAGTGGTGGGGCGTCTGCACGAGGGCGATCCTGGGGTCCTTTACCATCCAGCCTGCGGTCATCTGGAGGAACGAGCGCGAGGGGATGTGGTCGCAGTCGAAGATCGCCACGATCTCCCCGCGCGTGAGCTTCAAGGCGTTGTTGATGTTGCCGGCCTTGGCGTGGGAGTGCTCGGTCCTTGCGATGTAGTGCGCCCCGCAGCTTTTGGCGTAGGCCTCAAACTCCTCGCGCCCGCCGTCGTCGAGCAGCCAGACGTTGAGCTTCTCGCGCGGCCAGTCGAGATCGGTTGCGGCAAGCAGGCAGGGCTTCACCACCTCCAAGGGCTCGTTGTAGGTCGGTATGAAGACGTCAACGCTCGGCCACTTGGAGGGATCCCTGGGCAGCGGGGTGGCCTTGCGGTCGAGCACCCAGCTTGCCTGGAAGTAGGAGAGCAGCATGATCACGAACGAGTAGATCTCAGCGCCGATGAGCAGGAGCGAGCAGGCTGCGGAGGTGAAGTCGCGCAGGAGCAGCGTCGAGCTGGCGCGCCACCAGATGTAGCGGCTTGAGATGAGCACCGAGATGCAGATGAGCATGAGCAGCCCGGCTTGGCTCTTGATCCCGCGCGCGGCCAGTGCGGCAAGCCACATCGCGGCGACGTAGGAAAGCTGGTAGGGCAGGTCCATGGGCTGGGTGATGGTCAGCACCGACATCAGGAAGGCGCACAGCGCGAGCGCCCAGACTGCGGCGGCGCGGAGGGCCGGGTGGGCGCGGGAGGGCAGGCGGATGAGGCGCCAGGCCGCTCCTGCAAGGCGGTCGATCTTCCTTTCAAGCGCGCCTGCGCACTTGAGCAAGGCTCCCGACGCATTGGAGAGGCGGGAGGCAATGCCCGAGCCTTCGCCGTTTTGCACCTTGAAGAGCGCGATGAAGGAGATCTGGACGGCAAAGCGCACCGGGTCGAAGAACCTGGGCCTCGATGGATCTATCTGCGGGCACCAGGCGCCAAACGAGCGGCGCAGCTTGGACAGCGGCCCGCGCTCGAGCGGGAAGACGAGGTAGAGCAGGGCGAGCATCAGGGCGTTGACGGCCATGGGCAGGAGACCCGCGCCGCCGTCGTTTCAGATCCGCACGCGCCTGAGCCACAAGGCGGCAGGATTGGCAGCCGCCCTGTCCATGCGATCGCCGCTCATAGCTCCCCTTCTGCCTCGCCGCACAAGGACAGGATCTCGGCGAGCACTCCCGATGCTGCGTCCGAGGCTGCCGAGAACGGGCTTGAAAGCGGGTAGGGCTTGAGCGAGAGCGTCGAGCTTAGCACGGCCTCGTCAAAGGGGATGGTCGTGCGCAGGAGGCGCGGGGCGAGCACGCTTGAGGACAGGAAGAGCCTGCAGTCGTACATCGACTTGCTGCGGCAGTCGAAGCGGTTGATGACGAAGCGCTCGCGCACAGAGGGCTTGATGCCGTCGAGCCTTGCAAGGCAGTTGCCCTCGGCAGCCACGACGCACAGCTCAAGATCGGCATCTTCCAGCATCTGCCCATGCGCCTCGCTGCCGCGCAGCCCGCAGTCGATGAAGGCGAGGTCAAAGGGAAGGGCTTTGAGGATCCCGCTAAACCTTGCCGCCCCGGCGCCTGCGCAGCGCAGAACGCACACGCCGCAGCTGCTGATGCACAGATTGTCCATCACATCCGCATCCTCGTCACCGCGCGGATCAGCATCTGGCAGATCCCCGCCTGGCAATGCCCCGAAGAGCTGCGAGGCGCCGAGCCTGCCCTCCGAGGCGTCGGCGCACAGCACGCGCGGATACGCCGCGATCTTGGCAGCGAGGGCGCAGAGCGCGGCGCAGACAGAGGACGCGCCCGCACAGGGGGCGGCCGAGGTGACGCAGATGGAGATCATGGGCGTGGCATATGCGGTGCGCCCTTGCCTGAGAGCCCTGCAAGCATCCCAAAGAGCGGGTGCTTCTCAATGGCCGCATGCAGATCCCAGGCCTGCCTGAAGTCGGTGTAGCTAGGCGGCACGAAGGAGAATGCCTTTGACAGCGCGCTGACGTCGGCGGGGAGAGTGGCCCTGGCTTTATCGGAGCCTCGCTCCCTCAGGTTTCCCAAGGTGGGTTTGAGATCTTGCATGTGTAGGAATAATTATTGTTATTGTTTATTTTGCCATTATAGGGCATTTGCCGCCATGTTTTCAGTGACACGCATCATGCGCCGGACAGTCAAGGGCGCAGGCAACGCTAGCGGCGAACTGGTGCAAACAAGTGCACTATAAAATTCCCTTAAC
This sequence comes from uncultured Aeromonadales bacterium, assembly GCA_902776275.1. Lineage (GTDB taxonomy): Bacteria > Pseudomonadota > Gammaproteobacteria > Enterobacterales > Succinivibrionaceae > Succinivibrio. Next base: position 2,385 of record CACYPI010000019.1, on the reverse strand, counting down.
CGAAAGTCAACAATATTGACTATGAAAAAGTTCAAATCTTAACGTTTGCACAAAAAATTTCTAAAAATATAAAGGTCTGGCCTGATGGAAAAAGTAAACAACCTTGACTCCTGTATGTAAACCACGGAGATACGGGGCATGCAAGTGCCGTAGAACAGGCGCGCATTAGGTGCACAAAATTGCCCCCTTGTATGGAATAGATGCTTGAGGCTACGATCTCGTGAGGCATATTCAGACAATTCAGTAAAAACAGGAGGAAAGACATGAAGAAGCTTGCCCTGGTTACCGGATCGAACAAGGGGATAGGTTTTTACACCGCGCTGCACCTGGGGCTTTCAGGCTATAAGGTGCTGCTCGGGGTGCGCTCGAAGGAGCGCGGCGAGAAGGCGCGCTCAGAGCTTGAGTCAAAGGGCGTCGAGGCCGAGGTCGTCCTCATGGACCTCTGCGACTTCAAGTCGATCGCGTCGGCTGCCAGGGAGATAACAGAAAAGCACCCGGATCTTTACCTGCTCGTGAACAACGCCGGGATCCCCGGAGACATGGCCTGCGCCTCCTACGACTCGAAGATCGAGGACATCACCGCGACGGCCCAGGTCAATTACTTCGGCCCCTATGCGCTCACCAGTGCCCTGGTGAGGACCATCGCCGCCAACCATGGGAAGATCGTCAACATTACTGTGCCCACCGACGTGAACCCGTACTGGCATCCGCTGGCCTACTGCGCGAGCAAGGCCGCGCTCAACTGCATGACCATGACCATGGCCGCCGACTTCAAGAAGAACGGCCTGCCCATCGAGACCTACGTGATCCACCCGGGCCCCACCACCACCGATCTCAATGGCAACATGAAGTGCGAGGGCTTCCACGACGCCGACACCGCCGGATGCAAGATCGCAGAGTCCATCCTTGATGGCACCGACCACTCGGGGCAGTTCGTCGAGCTCTTCCCGATAGTCAAGGAAGACTGATTGCATGGCGCGGGACGCCCGTCCTGCGCCGCAAGCCAGACCGGGGCAGGATGAAGGCGCCTGCAGCCTGGGATCTCTTCGTCAGGCTCGATCCGCAGGCGCGCAGCGCCTTCTACAAGGCCTGGAACCGCGTCCAGGCCCCGGCCGCAAGGCAGATCTTCTACGACGTGACCTCTTTCTCGACCTATTCGGGTCAGATCCGCAAGGCTCCCTTCGGCTACAACCGCGACGGCGAGGATCTCCCCCAGATCAACGAGGGCCTGTTCTGCTGCCGCGAGACCGGCATGCCGCTGTTCATGTGCTCGTACAACGGCTCGCTCAACGACGCCTCGAACTTCTCCCACGCCCTCGAGCTTGCGAGGGCATGCAAGCTCAAGCCGGCCAGCTCGCCGGCCAGGATCAAGGCGGTGCGCGAGGCCTTCCTCAAGTGGGCGCACGAGGTCAACGATGACGTGGAGGGGCGCATGTGGGAGGTCAACGGCCACCCCTATGTTTCAGGCAGGATTCCGTTCACCTTGGGCGGGGTCGATGGAGCGCTCCTGATCTGCCGCGACATCGACTCGCGCGCGGCAATGATGGACTCGCTGTCGAGGCGGAAGACCGCGAAGCGGGCGGAGCTTGAAGGGTGCAGGCGCTGCCCCGTAAGCGGGTTCGACGCCTGGGCCGCAAGCTTCAAGCCGTTCTTCATTGTTGAAAAGGCCAGGAACAGCAAGGGGTTCAAGTACTCCGAGGATGCGGAGGGCTTCAAGGAGAGGGTGGCGCTCGCTGGCAAGGCCGTGCTGTTCACCACCTGCACGGACATGACGGATCAGGAGATCATGGAGGCATACCGCTCCAAGGAGTCGGTCGAGGACTGCTTCGACACAACCAAAAACGGCCTCTGCGACGGCAGGCTGCACATCTAGGGCGACGCCCAGGCCGACGGCAAGCTCTTCGCCATGTTCGTGGCGCTGATCCTGTGGCGCACCATCCACAGCCGCATCAAGGGCTGGCTCAAGAGGAACAATGCCACGGTCGAGGATGCGATCGAGGTACTGAAGCAGATCAAGTATTTGAAAATAGATGGAAAAAAGAAGGAAGCCGGAGCCTGAATTGGTTTTGCTTTGGTGACGATCGCCCAGGCCTTGCGCTAGGACTTTTTCTAGTCCATGGTCAAAGCTGCCAGGGCGCCGGCGATTGAGCCGGTCTCCTTTTCCTTCTTGCGGATCAACATCGCATCAGCAATGCTTCGCGCCACCGTGCGTTTGGCGTTGATGAGCTTGATCTTGGCCTTGACGGTTTCAAAGCCGTGTATCTTCACAAGCACGCCGATGCTTTCATTGCTAAATCCGCTTAACCTCGATCACTTATCCATGTGCTTCGATCACCTTTCCGCAGGCTTCGAACAGCAACAGCTTTGAACGGCAGTCCGTAACAT
>CACYPI010000018.1 GCA_902776275.1 uncultured Aeromonadales bacterium | reverse complement strand
GATTATATCAGAGCTGTTTGAAATCCCAAGATTTTGTTAAGTCTCCGCAAGGCAGATGCGGCGTTTGCGCCAGCAGGGCTTGAGAGCGGATTTGCGCATACCGCTTCCTGACAGGGGCGGTTATGGCATGACTTCCTGCTAGGACAAGGTCCGGAGGGGACCATGGGGTGTTGAGCTACCCACAAGTAGCCACGAAGAGCCGATTTTTATGTCATGCAGGGAAATGGGAGCTTGAGGAGAGGGCCTGGCGCACGGGGCTCCAAGCCCCGCGAGCGCCGGGCGCCGGCGGCTGCGCCAATGGTCACTTGCCGTACACGGTGACGCTGTTGATGATCTTGGTGCAGTCATCGTCGGCCTGCTTGAAGATGGCCTCGGACACCTGGCGCTGCTCCTGCAGCCCGCGCACGTGGCAGGCCACCTTGAGCAGGTGGTGGCCGCGCAGCATGTAGCTCTCGTGCATCAGCGTGTGCAGGGCGGGGGTGAAGCCGTCCTGCTGCTTGCGTAGATAGCCTTCGTACTCGAAGGTGCGATCGTCGCCGTGGTGATCGTCGCGCAGGATCTCGTACTCGCCGTAGAGGTTGTGCTCCTTGTCGGAGAAGGGCTTGGTCACGAGCTCCTGGAACTTGCCGCCGACCACCTCGCTGTACTTGGCCTTGGAGAGGGAGATGAGCTGGAAGCTCACCTCGAGGATCCCGTCGTTGTTGGAGTAGGTGTAGCTCTCCATCTGCGGGTTGGTTATGTACGTTTCATGCAGCTTGCCCGGGATCAGCGCCCTGAACTTGAAGCCCTGCGACTTTACGTCGAAGGTGCGCTCCGAGAGCTCAAGCGGAAAGGTTATCTTGTCGGCGATGGCCGCGGTGGAAACGGCGAGCGCGGCGAGCGCTGCCGCGATTAATGCTTTTGTCTTCATGCTCTGACTTGTTGCCAAGGGGCCGCAACGCGCGGCACACAATTCACATTAGCACAAGAGCGCGGCGCGGGGGCCGCGCCGCATCCAAAAGCGAGCGTGTTTTCACGCGCAGGTCACCTGCGCCCAAGCTTCGGCGCGTTCTTGGCCTGGTAGTAGTAGAGATCGCGCTCGAGCTTGGAGAAGGCCACGGCCTTCCTGCACTCAGGCGGATTGGCGGTCTTGGTTGAATCGGCCATCAGGCCGTCGCCCTTGAGCTCGATGGCCTTGAAGGCAAAGCCCTCGTTGATGTCGCAGGCGTACTTGGAGCCATAGGGCACTGCGGCGTTGGCGTTAAAGGCGTAGGGCCAGCGGCACTCCTTGGGATCTGCGAGCAGATCGCACCCGAAGGTGTGCATCCTCGCGCCGCTCAGCGCCCTTGCCGACACGGTCGCGAAGAGATCCTTCTGCGAGCCCCAGCGCTTGGGGTCGAACGAGACCTCCTCGTGGTCGAGGATCGCCTGGGGCACGTGGAGGATGAAGGGCACGGCGTGGCCTAGGGCCAGCTCGTCTGGGTGCGAGCTGTAGCCGATGCCGCGCATGTTGTGATCGCCCGTGGCCGCGAGGATGGTGCGGTCCTTGAGCTTGGGATCATCCTTGACCGCCGTGAAGAACCTGCCTAGCTGATCATTGGCGTAGCGGAAGGTTGCAAAGAGCGTGGTCGTGTTGGGGTAGGGGAAGCGCTTGAGCTCCTCGTCCGTAAGCGCGATGGTCTTGGGCTCCACCCCCGGGGCCACGCGGAAGGGCGGGTGGTTTGAGATGGAGAGCGTCAAAAGCAGGATCGGGCGCTTGTCGTCCCCGCGCTCGCGCAGGATCTTGAGGGCGCCGCGGAACATGTACTCGTCATCGACGCCCCAGGCGAACTCGGAGGCCTCGGGGAACCACTTCTTCAAGGTGCTGCGCTCGTAGACCTCGTCCACGCCGATGCTCCGAAAGAAGGTGTCCATGTTGCGCCAGGAGCCGATGCAGCCGGTCACGAAGACCACGCGGTAGCCCTTGTCGCGGAAGGGTTTGAAGGCGTTGCATACGTAGTCGCGGTCGGCCTGGGTCGAGGTCGAGAGGTTGAGGTCGGGCACCTCGAGCAGGATCCTCGTGAGGCTGTCCATGGTGCCGTTGCCCTCGGAGAGGAAGTTTAAGAACCAGAAGTCCTCCTTAAGGTGGCGCCTGAGCTCCCCGTAGAGGTCGCGATCCTTGTTGTCGTAGGTGAACATGTGAGTGCTCATGCTCTCCTGCACGCTCACCACCACGTCTGGCTGGTGCTCCTCAAGGTAGGGGTTCACCCGGGTCTCACGCTCAAGCGGGGCGTAGAGCGAATCCTCGCCTGCCTTGATCCCAAGGGCGGCGTAGTCCTCCGCCACCTCCTTCGCGCTCACATCCGGGATCACCATCTGCTCCTCGGCCCACTCGCGGGCCCAGTGCAGCGCGGCAGGCCCGTTGGGCACGGTGGCGTTGACCTGGGGATCGGGGGAGATCTGCGCCGAGTTCTGGCGCAGCGGGAAGGTGCCGAGCGAGCCCCTCACTAAGAGCGCGAAGATCAGCACGAGCGCAAGCGACCACGGCAGGGCGCGCAGGAGGCGGGAGGGCATCGGGAAATGAGCCTCGAGGGCGCGCCAGATCTTGGGAAAGGCCCAGAGGTAGAGCGCGGTGAAGGCGATGATCGCGATGCAGCCTGAGACCAGGGGATAGTCCTCGTACATCGTCTTCGTGGTCGCTATGGGATCCTCCTTCAGGAAGGCGAAGAAGAACACATCGATGATGCGGTTGTAGGTGAGGTAGAAGAAGTGGTTTATGACCGTGAAGAGCAGGATGTAGAGGAAGCCTGCGAGGTTCAAACCCCAGAAGCACTTGCAGTAGGCGGAAAAGGCGCGCTTGAAGGGCGCGCAGAGGAGGCCCAGCGCGAGCGCCGGGATGAAGGCCTGGGCCGCGTACTTCAGGTCAAAGAGCACCGAGGTCTTCACGAAGATCCAAAGCTCAAGCCCATGGAGCTTTGAGATGGAGTCCGAGGTGAAGGCGTGTATGAAGGCGGCGCGGCCTGCCTGCATGATGACGAAGCAGGCGATCATGCCCAACAGCACGCCTGAGAAGACGCGCCTTAAGCGCTGCTGCGCGTTCATGTCCATTCCCTTTCCTCCCCTATCCTTCCGTTTCCAGGCATTGCCTGGAGGTGGCGATATTCTACCCCACGGAGCCTTTTTGCCAGCCTACAGGATGCCGATGTTCGGATGGGATGGGGCGCAGGGCGGCTTTGGAAAGCGCGGCTCCTGAGACAGGAAAGCCTCCCGCGAGGGAGGCTTTCCAAACCCTATTTGAGAGCTTACCTTAAGATCTGGGCCAGATCGTAGGTGCTCCTCATGAACGGGTGCTTGTGCTTGGTGATGCACTCGATGATGTCATCGTGGACGAGCTCGCCGTTCTTCACGCCGATGCACCTGCCGGACTCGCCCTTCTTCAGGAGCTCGACGGCGTAGGCGCCCATGCGGGAGGCGAGCACGCGGTCGAAAGCCGACGGGGTGCCGCCGCGCTGGATGTGGCCGAGGACGGTGGCGCGGGCCTCGAGGCCGATGAGCTGCTCGAGCTCCTTGGCCATCTGGTACACGTCGGTCTGGTTCTCGCAGACCACGATGATCGCGTGGTGCTTGCCGGCGTTGATGCCGTGCTGGATGGAGGCGTAGACGTCCTCCTTGTTCCAAGGCACCTCGGGGACGAGCACAGCCTCGACGCCGCAGGCGACGGCGCAGGACACGGCCAGATCGCCGCAGTGGTGGCCCATGACCTCGCAGACGCTGATGCGCTTGTGCGAGGAGCAGGTGTCGCGCAGCTTGTCGATGCAGCTGACGGCGGTGTTCAGAGCGGTGTCAAAGCCGATGGTGGTGTCGGTGCCGGCGATGTCGTTGTCAATGGTGCCTGGCAGGCCGATGCAGGGGAAGCCGAGCTCGGAGATGAACTTGGCGCCCATGTAGGAGCCGTCGCCGCCGATGACGACCAGCGCGTCGATGCCGTGCTTCTTCATGACCTCGACGCTCTCCTTGCGAACCTGCGGGTTCTTGAACTCGGGGAAGCGCGCGGTGCCAAGGAAGGTGCCGCCGCGGTTGAGCAGGTCGGACACGGAGTGGCGCTCGAGCTTTACGATATCGTCGGCGTGCAGTCCGGCGTAGCCGTCATGGATGCCGTACATCTCGTAGCCGTAGTCGATGCCGGTGCGCACGATTGCGCGGATCGCGGCGTTCATTCCCGGCGAGTCGCCGCCAGAGGTCAGGACGCCGATCTTCTTGATATCAGCCATTGGTCAGTCCTTTTTCTAATTATCCGGTTTTGGGTCTTGATTACTTGGCGATCCCGGCAGCGGTGTCGATGATGGACGAGAAGTCGGGAACCTTGAGGGAGGCGCCGCCGATCAGGCCGCCGTCGATGTCCGGCTGCTTGAAGAGCTCGGGTGCGGTCTTGGCGTTGCAGGAGCCGCCGTAGAGGATCTGGACTTTGTCGGCAACCGCGGCGTCGAAGGTCTTTAGGTAGGCGCGGATCTGGCTGTGGACGTTCTCGGCGATCTCCGGGGTGGCGGTCTTGCCGGTGCCGATGGCCCAGATGGGCTCGTAGGCGATGACAGCGTTCTCGAAGGCCTTGATGCCGCAGAGGTCGATCACAGCCTTGAGCTCGGCCTTGCAGACGTCCATGGTGCGCTTTGCCTCGAAGTCAGCCTCGGACTCGCCGATGCAGAGCACCGGGATGAGGCCGTTGTCCTGGGCGGACTTGAACTTCTGGGCGACGTACTCGTTGCTCTCCTTGTGGTAGCCGCGGCGCTCGGAGTGGCCGACGATGGCATAGGTGCAGCCGAACTCGCGGAGCATCACAGGGGAGTTCTCGCCGGTGAAGGCGCCCTTGGTGTGGATGTCGCAGTCCTCGGAGCCCCAGGCGAGCTTGGAGCCCTTGGCCAGCTGCTCGACGGTCCCGATGAAGACAGCAGGGGCGCAGATGGCGACCGAGCACTTGCCGTCGGCCTCGTTGGCCTTGGCGGCAAAGGCCTTGATCAGCTCGGCCACAGTCTCTTTGGTGCCGTTGAGTTTCCAGTTGCCCATCACAAGAAGTTTTCTCATTGCTTTTCGACAGCGCCGCCTGAGCTCCCAGGCGGACGCAGCTCCTATTTGCCAGTAATCAAGTTAACAATTGAATTTAATCGGTGAAGACGCTCGGACAGCCAAAACTTTTGCCCTCCCGGACCTGCGTGCAGATCCCTGCCCATGTTGTATTGATACAAAGGCACAGGCGTCTTGAACGGTATTCTACTATACCTGATTTTCCTTTCGGCAGGTTTTTGCGGATCGCGTCACATTTGAAAATGGGCGTTCAAAGCGAGGAAACGGCTTTGTTAAGCCATTTGCGGAAAAAATGTGAAGTCGGCGTCAAAACCAGACTCCAAGGCGCGCTGCCTCGCCGCGGCGCGCTCCTTCTCCTTGCGGCGGCGTTTTGTGAAACTTTTTTTCCTCAGAAGCGCCGCGGCGGCCTTGCCAAGGGGGAGCGCAAGGCAGCGCGCGAAGGGCAGATAGGCAGGATCGATCTGGACGGACACGCGCGCAAGCGCGGTCTGGGACTGGGAGGAAAGCGCCGAGGACGCCGCCGACTTCAAGAGCTTCAGGGCGCTCTCCAGATCCGAGAGCGGATCGGAGGCCGCCGCAGCGGACGAGCCATTTGATGAGGCGAAGGCGCGCAGCAGCATGAGCGCGGCATCGATCCCGCCCTCGGGGGCCTCCCCCGGGGCAAGGCCAGATGCGGGCGTAAAGGTGGATGTGCCCTGAAGCGCCTGGCAGAGGGCCTCCTGCGGGGTCGCTATCTGCGCGACCTCGCGCGCGTCAGCCCCCGAGGCGGCGGCGCACTGTGCTGCCAGGGCGCGGTAGGCATCGCCCGATCCCGCGCTTGCGCCCAAAGCCTGCGCGTACGGGGCGCCGCAGGCTGCCTGGGCGCAGGATGCTGCTGCAATCGACATCTTCTTCCTTCTTTGTGTATGCCGCACTTCACGCCGCGCTTGAATGCGCTTGCCGTGGGGCCTTGGGGGGCACGGAGCGCCACAAGGCCCGCACCCATAAGAGCAAGGCTGATGCCAGTTGTCATCTATTTGAACTTTAATAAAAAGGCTTTAATAGACGGCAGGGCCATGCGGCAAATCCTGCCGCAGGCGGCCATCGCATGGCCAGGCTGGCGCGCCCTTGCAAAGGGCGGCGCCATGCCGGGGCGGCAGGGCGTGCGGCCGGGGCTTTTGCCTTGCCTGAAAATGATTTGACATCCCCCATTGCGCCCCTGAAAATAGATGTTTGTCACATATATAGGCAGGGCCTCAAGGCCCATGCGACCTACCATCAAAACCGCTTCGAGGAGCTTTCCAAATGCGCGTGCTCAAGTTCGGCGGCACCTCCGTTGCCAACGCCGCGAGATTCAAAGATGTAGCTGGCATAGCCTTGGATGAGGCAAAGGACGAGCGCGTCGCGCTCGTGATCTCAGCCCCCGCCAAGGTGACCAACCTGCTGGTGGCGCTGGTCGGCGCCGCAGTCTCGGGCACCGGCGGGCAGGAGGAGATGCAGAAGATCCGCGACATCGTCTATCCGATCTGCGAGGGGCTCTCAAGGGACTTCCCGAAATTCGACCGCAAGAAGGCCGAGCTTGAGATAGGCACCACGCTCGATCTCATCCAAAGGCGCATCGACGGCGTGAAGCTTTTAGGCGAGTGCCCAGAGACGGTCCAGGCCTTCGTCGAAAGCCGCGGCGAGACCTTCTCCATTGCGATCATGGCCGAGCTGCTCAAGGCCATGGGCCGGAAGGTCAGGGTCATCGATCCTGCCGCGGTGCTGCTTGCAGAAGGCGGGATCCTCGAGTCCTCGGTCAACATCGACGCCTCCAAGAAGCGCTACGAGGCGCTGGGCGACGATGATCCCCAAAGCGTGCTCCTGATGGCAGGCTTTGCAGGCGGCGACGCCTCCGGGCGCACCGTGCTGCTGGGTCGCAACGGCTCGGACTACTCGGCCGCGTGCCTGGCCGCAATAACCCGCGCCTCGTGCTGCGAGATCTGGACTGACGTCGACGGCGTGTACAGCTGCGATCCGCGCATCGTCCCCGACGCCGTGCTCCTAAAGAGGATGTCCTACGAGGAGGCCATGGAGCTCTCCTACTTCGGCGCCAAGGTGCTCCACCCGCGCACCATCGCCCCGATCGCCCGCTACCACATCCCCTGCCTCATCAAGAACACCAAGAATCCCAAGGCCTCCGGCACGCTCATCGACGAGCACTCCGATCCCTCAGTCCCCATCAAGGGGATCTCCGATCTCAAGAACATCTCGCTCATCAACGTCTACGGCCCGGGCATGAAGGGCATGGTGGGCATGGCGGGCCGCCTCTTCACGGCAGTCTCCCGCGCCGGCATCTCCATCGTCCTCATCACCCAGTCATCATCTGAGTTCTCGATCTCGTTCTGCATCTCCACGGGCGATCTCATGCGCGCCCGCCGCGTGATCTCCGAGGAGTTCAGGCTCGAGCTCAAGGACGGGCTCATCGAGCCCATCGAGGTCACGGACGGCTGCTCGGTGATCTCGGTCGTGGGCGACGGCATGCGCACCCGCTGCGGCACCTCCGGAAGGTTCTTCCGCGCGCTTGCCGAGGCCAACATCAACATCAACGCCATCGCGCAGGGCTCGTCGGAGCGCTCCATCTCCGCAGTCATCTCCCAGGACAAGGTCGAGGAGGCCATCGCGGTCTGCCACGCCGCGTTCTTCAGCTCGCGCCAGAGGCTCGACCTCGTGATCCTGGGCGTGGGCGGCGTGGGCTCGGAGCTCATCTCCCAGATCCAGAAGCAGCGCGCCAAGCTGCGCGGCGAGCAGGGCATCGACATCCACGTCGTCGGCATAGCCAACTCCAGGCACTTCCTCCAGAACGCCTCGGGCATCGACCTTGAGACCTTCCGCGAGAAGCTGTCCGACAGCTCGCTCGCCCCCTTCAGCCTCGAGGCGGTGACCAGGCTCACCCACGACAGCCACCTCGTGAACCCCATACTCGTGGACTGCACCTCCGACGACACCTTGGCGCTCTCCTACTGCGACTTCATGAAGGCCGGGCTGCACGTCGTGACCCCCTCGAAGAAGGCCAACACCGGCTCGTGGGAGTACTACCAGGCGCTGCGCAAGACCGCGCGCGACTACCACCGCAAGTTCCTCTACGAGGCCAACGTCGGCGCCGGCCTCCCGGTGATTTCAACTCTCCAGAACGAGCTTGCCGCAGGCGACCGGCTCATCGGCTTCTCCGGGATCATGTCAGGCACTCTCTCCTACATCTTCGGGCTGGTCGAAGACGGCGCCACGCTCTCCGAGGCCACCGCGAAGGCCTGCGCCGAAGGCTTCACCGAGCCCAACCCGCGCGATGACCTCGAGGGCACCGACGTGGCGCGCAAGCTCTTGATCTTAGCCCGCGAGTGCGGGCTCAAGCTCGAGCTTACGGACGTTGAGACCGAGCCTGTGGCGCAAAGCCGCTTCCTTTCAGGCAAGAACGCCAAGGAAGTCCTGGAGTCGCTCAAGGGCGCCGACGCGGAGTTCTCGCGCAAGACCGCCGAGGCCAGGGCCCAGGGCAAGGTGCTGCGCTATGTCGGCATCATCAAGGACGGCAAGTGCAGCTGCGGCGTGCGCGCCGTAGGGCCCGAGGATCCGCTCTTCAAGGTGCGCGGCGGCCAGAACGCGCTGGCGTTCACCACCGAGTACTACCAGCCGATCCCGCTGGTGGTGAGCGGCTACGGCGCCGGCACCGACGTGACCGCCGCCGGAGTGCTCTCGGACGTGCTGAGGCTCCAGAACTGGACGCGCGAAGGCTGATTTGCGAGGAATAGGACATGACTGAAAAATACAGGGCGTTCGCGCCAGCCTCGGCGGCCAACCTCTCGGTGGGCTTCGACTTGGTGGGCGTGGCGCTAAAGCCCATTGACGGCGCCGTGCTCGGCGATGAGATCTTCATCGAGAAGGCCGACGCGGGCGTGTGCGAGATAACGCAGGAAGGGCCGTTTGCGCGCGTCCTACCGGAGGATCCCAGGCAGAACATCATCTACGATGGCTACCTGCTCTACTGCAAGGAGGCGGAGAAGGCAGGCTTCGCGCCCTGCGGCGTGAGGATGGCGCTTAGAAAGAACCTGCCCGTGTGCTCGGGCCTGGGCTCGTCCGCCTCCTCGGCCGTGGCGTCCATCGTGGCGCTCGACGCGGTGAACGGCGGGCGCTTCAAGGACCATGAGCTCCTTGAGATGATGGGCAGGCTTGAGGGCAAGATCTCAGGCTCCATCCACTACGACAACGCCGCGCCGAGCTTCAAGGGCGGGCTTCAGCTCATCGTGGGCGAGAACGGCGTCATCTCAAGGACGCTGCCTGCCTTCAAGGACTGGTACATCGTCTCCTGCTTCCCGGGCATCAAGGTCTCGACGAACGCCGCGCGCAAGATCCTCCCCGAGTCCTACCCGCGCCACACCGTGGTCGACTTCGGGCGCCGCCTGGCGGCCTTCGTCTGCGCCTGCGAGACCGGCGACGGGGAGCTGGCGGCCTCATGCCTCGTGGACGTCATCGCCGAGCCCTACCGCGAAAAGCTCATCCCGGGCCTTTCCAAGGCGCGCGAGTACGCAAAGTCCCAGGGGGCGCTGGCCACCGGGATCTCGGGATCGGGATCGTCTGTCTTCTCAATCGTGAGGGATCTCAAGGCCGCAACTGACATCAAGGCCTGGCTTGAGCAGAACTTCATCGCCAATTCTGACGGCTTCTGCCACATCTGCCGCATCGACGAGCGCGGCGCCTACGCTGAAAGGATCAAGGACTGAACATGCAGCTTTTCAACTTAAAGGATCATACCGAATCGGCAAGCTTCACCAAGGCCGTGCTCCAGGGCATCGGCCGCGGCCAGGGGCTTTTCTTCCCAGATCGCATCGAGCCTTTTGCTGAAAAGGAGATCGAGGATCTCCTCGCGCTGCCGCTGGTGCCGCGCTCCCAGAGGATCCTCCGCCACCTCATAGGCGGCGACGAGCTGTCCGAGCTTGAGGACATAGTGGCCGACGCCTTCAACTTCCCCGCCCCGCTCGTGAAGGCCGAGGAGGACTGCTGGTGCCTCCAGCTCTTCCGCGGCCCGACGCTCGCCTTCAAGGACTTCGGCGCGAGGTTCCTGGCGCGCGTGCTCGGCGCGGTGCGCAACGGGCGCCACCTCACCATCCTCACTGCGACCTCGGGCGACACCGGCGCGGCGGTCGCCGGAGCCTTCCACGGGCAGCAGGGCATCGACGTCGTGGTGATGTACCCCAAGGGGAAGATCACGCCGCTGCAGGAGAAGCTCATCGCGACATTGGGCGGCAACGTCCACGCAATCGAGGTCGACTCGAACTTCGACCAGTGCCAGGATCTCGTCAAGCGCGCCTTCGACGATCAGGACTTCAGGGAGAGGATCGGCCTCAACAGCGCCAACTCCATCAACATCGCAAGGCTTCTGGCGCAGGTGACCTACTACTTCGAGGCCGTGGCGCAGCTGCCTGTGGAGAGGCGGGGGAGCGTGCTCTTCTCGGTGCCTTGCGGCAACTTCGGCGACATCACCGCAGGCCTGATCGCCAAGGCCCTGGGACTCAAGTGCCGCTTTGCCATCGCCTGCAACGTGAACGACACCGTGCCGCGCTACCTGAAGTCCGGCAAGTGGGATCCGCACCCCACCGTCCAGACCCTCTCGAACGCCATGGACATCTCAAGGCCCAACAACTGGCCGCGCACCGAGGCCTTGGTCCGGATGGAAGGCTGGAGCCTTGATGACTTCGCGTGCGGCTCGCTCACCGACGATGAGACCGAGCAGTCCATGCGCGAGGTCTACGCCAAGACCGGCTACATCACGGAGCCCCACGCGGCCATCGCGCTTGCCGTGCTCAAGGCATCAAAAAAGCCAGGCGAGGCCGGGATCTTCCTGGGCACCGCCCATCCTGCAAAGTTCCGCGGCGACGTCGAGCGCATCCTGGGCACCCGCCTCCCGCTGCCGATGGCCCTGCAGCAGGTCATAGGGCGGGAGTGCGAAAAGCACGAGATGAAGCCTGACTACGAGGCCTTGAAGGACTACGTGCTAAAGACGCTCAGGCTCTGACGCGCTCTTGCAATCCTCCTGCCTGAGATCGCAGGAGGGAGGATCCCGCCAAGGCATCCGCGGCGGGATTTTTTCACCCGCCGTTTCCATAGCATTCCAAGCCGAGGTCACAACGGGGACATGCGCAGTAGCGTGGGCGGTGGCAGGCGTTTTAAAATCGCCCTATGCTGGCAGGCGCGGTGCCTGCCTTAGGATTGAGGACAAGGCAATGGCGGCAGAACTTGAAAACGCGCAGGGCGCGCAGCTTGAGAAGGCGGCGCAGGGGGCTGCGGACAAGGCGAAGCTTGAGAAGGCGGCATCGGAGATCGACTTCAAGGATCCCTCGCTGACCTTGAGCTACGGCTCGAAGCCGATGGACGCCATCGCCAAGTTCTCAGACTCGATCCTAAGCCGCGTCAAGGTCAGGGATTCAGGTGAGATCGGAGGCGAGCTCTCGATGCTCCTAGGCAAGGTGCGCGGGGTCAACGTCGGGGCCATCGCCGAGAAGCCCTCGGGACTTGCGTCCATCCCGATCATCGGCAAGCTCTTTGACCGCACCCAGGCTGTGATGTCCAAGTTCTCCACCGTCTCAGAGGAGATAGGAAAAATAAAGGAGAAGCTTGAGGACTCGCAGCTCTCGCTTTTAAAGGACGTCGAGGTCTTAGAGCAGCTCTACGCGAAAAACGGCGAGTTCTACCAGGATCTCACCGCCTACATCGAGGCAGGCAGGGCCGAGCTTGAGCGGGCGCGTGCCGAGGATCTCAAGGCCCTCGAGGAGAAGGCCAAAAACACCGGCGACAGCTTCGACGCGCAGGCGGTCAGGGACTTTGCCGAGACCTTGAACCGCTTCGAGCGCCGCCTCCACGATCTCGCGCTCTCGCGCACCATTGCCATCCAGACCGCCCCGCAGATCAGGCTCATCCAGAACAACGACCGGGTGCTTGCCGAGAAGATCCAGACCTCGATCCTCACCACCATCCCCGTCTGGAAGAACCAGCTCGTGCTCGCGCTCTCGCTCAAGGGCCAGCAGGCGGCCGCGCAGCTGCAGAAGGACGTGGCCGACACCACCGACGCGCTTTTAAGGAAGAACGCCCAGATGCTCCACGACTCCACCGTCGAGACGGCGCGGGAGTCCGAGCGCGCGCTCGTCGATGTGGAGACGCTGCGCGAGGTGCAGGGCAAGCTCATCTCCTCCATCGAGGAGACGCTCGCCATCGCAGCCGAAGGCCACGAGAAGCGCGTCAAGGCCGAGGCGGAGATCGCTGCGATGGAGAGCGATCTCAAGTCAAGGCTCACCGATCTCGCCTCAAGGAGCCGGGAGCAGGCGATCTCGCAGGCTGAGGGCAAGGACAGCGCCAAGTGAGCGAGAGCGGCATCGACGGGTTCTTCAAGAGGCTCGGGGCGGGAGCCAGGCGCTTTTGCGCGCACGCCCTCTTCCTCCTCGCCTCCTCGGTAGTCTGCACCGCCTTCTATCCAGGCGGGGCGGACTACATGGAGTGGATATGGTGGTACCTCGCGCTCGTGCTCCTGATCCCGGTGGCGCACGAGGGATACCGGCGCCCGATGTTCGCGGTGCCGGCGGCGTTCGGCCTCATCGAGGCAGCCATCGGCGCCTTCATGGGGCTCAGCGCCGGGGCCGCGCTCTTCACGGGCGGGATCTTAGCCTGGATGTTAAGGCGCGTGTTCTACCGCCGCCGCTATGCCTGGGAGTGGAGCGCCATCCTGGGCATCGCCTTCGGCTTCCTCGTGACCAAGGGCGCACTGCCTGGGCAGCTTGCCTCAACCCACGCCTGGGCCCCGTTCATCCCGGTGCTCGCCGCAGGCTGCACCGCGCTTTGGACCGCGCTCAAGCTCGACGGCAGGCGGCTGCGGCGCGAGAACCTTCAGAGGCTCGCCTCCGCCATGTCCGCCTTCGAGGAAGACCCGCGGATCCCCAGGGAGGTGAGGCAGATCCTCCCGTCCTTCAACGAGGCGCTCAAAGGCTACGTCAGCTCAAGCGGGGATCAGGACACCGGCAAGGCCCCGCTTGACGCACTGCCCAAGCTCTATTTCGCGCTCGACACCGTAGCGACCGGGATCACCGGGCCGCGTGGCGCCTTCAAAAACGATCTTGAGCTCAAGATAGCCGCAGGGCAGGCCCAGGCCCAGCTTGCCAAGGCCGCAGCCTGCCTCAGGCAGGAGACCGAGAGGCTTTCAGGCGGCACGGCCGGGCAGGGGCAGGGGAGCGCGCCATATGCCGAGCTCGACGGCCTGGCCTCCGCGCTCGTGCGCGCAAGCGAGGGCTTGGACGATGTGGCAAAGGAGAGCGCGCTTTCAATTGCCAGGAGCGCCTCCTCCATGATCACGGCGCTGAGGCAGGGCGCCGACGATGGAGACGCGCCCTCGTTCTTGAAGCGCTACCTCAAGGCAGCCTCAAGCATAGTCGGGGACTACAAGCATCTCATCGCAAGGGCCGAGCGCACCGACGCGGACTTCGCCGCGGTGCAGCGGGCGCGCGCGGTCCTCTCGCGCATGGCCAAGGCCTTCTCAGACGAGCTCTCCGCCATGCAGGACAGCGGGCGGGAGAAATTCGAGGCCTCGCTCAAGGCCTTCGACGAGTTCATGAGGATGAACGGGCGCTGACGCTGGGGCTGGGCAATGGCTTGCCCTGATTGGACGCGCTGTTAAATACAGGTAAATGGCGGGTTAAGGCATTGTAAAATGATCCCGTTTGAGCAAACGGGATCCGCGATGGCCGAAACAGTCTTCTTCATCCTGGTGGTGATGCTCCTCCTGCTCTCCACCCTGGACCTTTTCGTTGGCGTCAGCAACGACGCCGCTAACTTCCTCAACTCAGCCGTGGGCACGCGCATCGCCCCGATGGGGATCATCATCCTCATAGCCTCGCTGGGCGTGCTCATCGGCGCGTCCTCCTCCTCGGGCATGATGGAGATCGCGCGCAAGGGGATGTTCTACCCCGAGATGTTCACGTTCAAGGAGATGATGATCATCTTCGCGTCCGTGATGATAAGCGACGTCCTGCTCCTGAACATCTTCAACTCCTTCGGACTTCCGACCTCGACCACGGTGTCGATTATCTTCGAGCTTCTGGGCGCCTCCGTGTGCGCCGCAGCGCTCAAAGTCCACGGGGGCGGGCAGAGCCTTGCCGACATCTTCGAGTACATCAAGCTCGACAAGACCGCGGCCATAGTTTCGGGGATATTGCTCTCGGTGGTCATCGCCTTCATCGCGGGAATGATCATCCAGTTCCTCTGCCGCCTGCTCTTCACCTTCCGCTTCCAGCACACCGTCAAGTGGCTCGGCGGCCTCTTCACCGGCGCCTCGCTCACCGCGATCGGCTACTTCCTCATCATCAAGGGCGCCCACGGAGCCTCGTTCATGAAGCCGGAGTGGCTCTCCTGGATGGACGGCCACCTCTCGGAGATCATGTGGGGCGTGTTCAGCGCGGCCTTCGCCATAGGCCAGATCATGGCGCTGTGCGGGCTCAACATCTTCAGGCTCATCGTGCTCTCGGGCACCTTCGCTCTGGCCTTCTCCTTTGCAGGAAACGATCTCGTGAACTTCGTGGGCGTGCCGCTGGCCGCCCTCGACAGCTTCAGGATCTGGATATCCTCGGGGCAGGGCCCTGCGGACCTCATGATGGAGGCCTTGAACTTCCCAAGCCGCACCGACACCGGGTGGCTGTGCGCCGCCGGACTCGTGATGTGCGTGACGCTCTTCGTCTCCAAGAAGGCCCGCCACGTCGTGCAGACCACGGTCAACCTCTCCTCGAGTTCCTCGGGCCAGCACGAGCAGTTCGGCGCCTCGACGCTCGGGCGCATCATCACGAGGATGGGCCTGGGCGTGTCGCGCGCCGTATACGATCTCACCCCGATGGCCGTGGTGCGCGCCGTCGCCTCGCGCTACCGCCGCGCCCCGGTGCGCAAGGGCGAGATCCCGATGCCCTTTGACTACGTGCGCGCCAGCGTCAACCTCGTGGTGGCCTCGGCGCTCATCTCGATGGCCACCTCGATGAAGCTGCCGCTTTCCACCACCTACGTCACCTTCATGGTGGCGATGGGCTCGTCGTTTGCCGACGGCGCGTGGGATCGCGAGAGCGCGGTTTTCCGCATCTCGGGCGTCATCACCGTGATCGCAGGCTGGTTCCTCACCGGGCTTTGCGCCTTCACCTTCGCCTGCGTGATCTGCTCGGTGAACTTCCTCTGCCAGGGCGCGAGCATCTTCGTTTTGATCCCCTGCGTGTTCGGGGTCATCATCTACACGAACTTCATCCGCAATAGCAAGCAGGACGCCGCGGCGACGCTGCTCAAGGCGCAGAACGACGAGGGCATACTCCAGGCGGTGTGCCGCGCGGTGCCCCGCTACTTCGACGAGGAGGTCGAGACCGTGCGCCGCACCTTCAACTCCTTCTTCGACGACAACGAGTTCCAACTAAGGCGCGCGCGCAACAAGGCCTCGAACATCCAGGAGGCCATCTCGGAGAATCGAGGGATCTACTACTCGCTGGCTCTGGACACCTACGGCACCAGGTTCACCCGCCAGAAGAAGGAGGCGAGCACGGTCGACGCGAAGTTCTTCTTCTACCTGGTGTTCTCGAACATGCGCGAGGCTGCAAAGTCCGTGCGCTACGCCTGCGACCAGGCGGTCAACCACGTGGCCAACCGCCACACGATCTTCGGGGGCGACATGAAGGCCTCGCTTGAGGATCTGCTCTTGCGCCTGGACAAGATAGGCGCCGACGTCCATGCCGTGGGGCTCGACCCCAGCGCCAAGAACGTCGAGGCCCTCGCCAAGCGCACGCGCAAGTTCAACCGCAGCATCGACCGCTGCCAGATGGCGCTGGTGTCGATCATCGGACGCGAGCGCGTCTCGATGCACTCCTCGGAGATGTACCTGACCTTCCTCCAGGAGCTGCGCGAGCTGGCGGCCCGCTACTCGGCCGTGAGCATGCAGGAGCGCGCCCTCTCCGAGCTCGTCGCGGGCAACTGCGTCATGACCCCGACTGGGGACGAGGGCGGCAGCGGCGGGAGCTTCCGCATCGATGACGACGACGAGGACGAGGCCGCGCCTGCCGCGGATTCCAGGATGCGCGCCCCGCAGGGAAGCCCGGCGCAGGCTCAGGCGCAGAATGCCGCAGCGCCGCAGGAGCCCCAGGCGGCCAAGGACGCCCTGGCCTCGCGCCTGGCCGACGGCCTGGCGCCGCGCCACGGGCAGGCTGCCGGACCTTCTGTCGAGCATTTCCTCGAGCCCCAGGTGCCCGACGAGCCGCTGACTCCGGTGAAGCTCCCCAGGCCATCGTTCTTGAAGAGGGACAAATAGGCTAGAGCTAAATAAGGCCGTTCAAGGCTGGCCCTTGCGGCGGATATAGCCGGGGCAGGCAGAAGCGATTCTGCCTGCCCCGGCTTTTTCAGGCGCGCCTCTTGCGCGCCGCTTTCGCCCGAGCCTCCTGCCTCAGGGCGCGGCTTGGACTCAAGGCCGCGCGCCAGCGGGGATTTCAGGTAGATCACGATGATGAAGGGCAGCGTCAGCGTCCAGGAGAGCTGGTAGATCGCAAGCAGCACGCCGTAGAGCAGGTGCTCATTAAACACCGTGAAGATCCAGATCATGCGCGAGCCGACCACGCAGCCGAGCGTGGCAAGCGCGGGCAGCAGCGACCAGCCGCAGCCGCGCAGCGTCCCGAGAGCACCTCCATGGGAATTGCGAGCGCATAGCCTGGGACTATCCACCACAGCCTCTCCATCGCATCCCCTATGACCTCGGGATCGGCGCTCATCGAGGAGAGGATTAAGGGGCCAAGCGGCAGCACTATGGCGCAGAGCATGAGCCAGGCGATCGCGCACTTGGCCATCGCGCGCGCACGGCCTGCCTTGCGCGCAAGGCGTCGTCCGCGCCGCGGGCCTGCCCCACGAAGGTGGTGACGGCCAGGCCAGAGGCGCTTATGAAGCTGCAGGCGTTGAACTCGACGGCGAACGAGGCCGCGACCCCTGCCATCAACGCAGGCCATAGCGAGTTGACCGCCGATTGCAGCACGATGTTCGAGGCCGAGAACACCATGCCCTGGACGCCTGCGGGCAGCCCGATGCAGACGATGGCGCGAAGCTTGCCCCCGTCAAGGCGCGGGCGCATCCTCACGCCCTCTGCAAGCGGCCCTCGGGGCGCGCCATCGCGCGCAGCAAAAGCGCCGCGCCCAGCCCGGTTGAGGCGGCGATGTTGCTGCCGATCGCGGCCATGGCGTCGGCGCCGATTAAGCGGCCTGCGACCACCACGTCGGCGGTGTTGTAGAGCCGCTGGAGCACCGAGGTTAAGGCCAGCGGGAGCGCGAAGAAGAGCATCCTCCGCATGATCGGCCCGTGCTCCAAGTCCTTGCTGCCGCCCATCGCCGCCTCCTTCAAGCACGCATTGAAAAGTGAAAAAAAGGCGGGTTCCCTTGGGGGGAGTCCGCAAACGTCTCAGGATGGATGAAATGAAAATAACAAAGGGTTTATCACCCGCGCTCAAATCTAGCGCGGCGGCGCGGCGCGCAATATTGCAAGAGGGATAGCCTGCCATAACCAATGGTTATGGCACAAAAGCGGTGCCTGCCCAGGCTTTGGAAGAAAGGCGGTTTTGAACTTGCTTGCACGCAGGGAGTGCATGGCGCAGGGCGCCTTAGCGGCGATCATGGCCAGGCGGGGCGGTCAATGATCAAGACGCAAGGACTGCGTTGAGTTCCCTGCGCTAGGGCATGGAGCTTGCGGCGCCGATCTCCCCGCCAGGACAGGAATGACGGGGAATGGCGCCTGCCTTCAGGCGGCCTCGGTGCGGGGCAGGGACTTGAGGGCGCGCGCGATCGCGCGCTGCTCATCAAGCGTGGCGCTGCCGCCCTCCTTGAGCGAGCAGCCCCAGATCTCCTGCACGGGCTTGAGATCCTGGCTCTTGGACTTGATGGCGGCGATGATGTCTCTGACGGCCTTCGAGGCAATCTCGCGGCGCGGGGTCGCGATGGAGCAGAGGGCGGGGAAGGCCGCGTCGCAGAAGTTCAGCGCGTTGCAGCCTATGACGGAGATCCTGCCCGGGACTTCGACGCCCCGGCTCTGGCAGGCGATGAGCGCGCCCAAGGCCACGTCGTCGTTCGTGCACACCACCGCGTCGGCCTCGGTGCAGCGCTCCAGGGCCTCGAGCATGAGGTCGCGCCCGAGCGCGAAGTCCGACCGCGCCTGGGTGGTCAGGCACAATGGCCTGAGGCCCGCCTCGGCCATGGCTTGGCGGTAGCCGCGCTCGCGCTCGAGAGTGCGCTCGTCCATGCGGGCGCCGAAGTAGGCCACGGCCTTCCTGCCAGAGGAGACGAGAGCCGAGGTCACGGCGCTGAAGGTCGCCGCGTAGTCGATGCCGTAGTTGAAGCCAAGCGGGCACTGGGAGAGCGAGAGCAGCTCGGCTGACGGCACGCCGGACTTCTTGAGCCTCAGGCGCGTGAGGTCGGTGTGCTCGGCCCCGCAGAGGATCAGGGCGTCGGCCTGGTAGGAGAGCAGCGTGGCCACTTCCTCCTCCTCGCGCTCCCTGCCGTAGCCTGAGTGCATCAAAAGCACGCTGTAGCCTTCCTTGCGCGCCTCGCCTTCGACCGCCTCGATGATCTCGGTGAAGACCCCGTTTGAGAACGAGGGGACCACGAGCCCCAGCGCCATCGAGGACGAGCGCGACATCATGGCCGGGACGCGGCTTGGGATGAAGCCCGACTCCTCGATGGCGCGGGCTATCTTTCCGCGCGTGGCCGCGGCCACGCTCGAGGGATCGTTGAAGTAGCGGGAGACGGTCATCCTCGTCACGCCGACCTTGCTTGCGATGTCGTCGAGCGTAGGCCTCTTGATCATGCATTCCTCCGCGGATGTTACCCGTAAAACTCCCGAAATTCTAAGGCAGGGAGCGCGGGGTTTTAACCCGGCGCTTGCGGATTTGCGGGCGGGTTAACGCAATTTGAGGCTCAGGATTGGAATGGCGCACTGCATTTTATTGCGTGCATTGCCATGAAACTGCACTCCATTGACTGCTTTTGCCGTTTCAAAATACGGAAGCGGGGTAAAGTTAACTTTTTTGGGGAGTGCGGCTTGCAAGAAGCGCTTTTTTTCCCATTATATAAGAATACCGGGTATACAGGCGGCGGGATCGGCATGGTTGCGCCGCCGCGAACTACAAGAAGATCTCGAAGCCCCGGCAGGTGCAAGGACTATACAATATGAACATTCTAAAGAAGCTCGGATTCAGGCGCACGCTCGTGGCCTCCCTGATCCTGATGATGCTGTTCCTCGTTACCGTCTGCGTGATCGCGGTCGTGATCCTCATCGGGATCCAGAAGACAGTGCTTTACGCCAACAGCTCGATCACCAATGAGTACCAGCCGTACACCCAGATAAACGCCCGCATGAGCTCGGTCAACGCGAACGTGTTCAACTTCGTGAACAACCGCATGAGCTTCCTCGACAAGGCGCGCCAGCAGGTCGAGGACGACCTCAAGGCCATAGACGAGATAGCCTCCACCCAGCTCCCCAGCAACGACAAGGGCAACGAGATCCGCCAGCTTCTCAAGGACATCAACTCCGAGTACCACGAGGTCGTGCTCGCCCAGCTTTTGCAAAACCGCTTCCAGGGCGCCCGCGCCATGTACGTCACCGAGATGCACCCGATGGTCGTGGATCTCCAGGGCAAGCTCGACGCGCTGACCTTCGGGATCCTGGGCAACATCACCTCGCGCCTGGGATCCCTGGGCGGCAGGGCCCCGCTTGTGATGGTCGTGTCGGTGACTGCGGTGTCCCTCATCATCTCGCTTTTCATCGCATGGGTGCTGTCGGCCTCCATCAAGAACATACTGGGCAGGGCGGCGGCCATAGCAAGGCGCCTGGCCTCAGGCGATCTCACCAAGGAGATCCGCACCAGGCGCAATGACGAGTTCGGCAGGCTCATGATGGCCCTCGAGGAGATGCGCCGCGAATGGGCTGGCCTCTCGCGCCTCATCAAGAAGTCCTCAAACTCGGTCGAGGACAGCTTCACCGAGATCAACTCCATAACCTCCGGCATCGACTCCTCGGCGCAGGACACCAGGTCCAGGGCCGACTCGGTGGCCGCGGCATCCGACCAGATGGTCTCCACGACCGCGGAGATCGCCAAGAACTGCAAGGCGGCGCTGGGCGCGGCTCAGGATTCCTCCAAGACCACCGGCGAGGGCGTTAAGAGGATCCAGAACACCATCGCCATGATCTCAGAGCAGGTCGAGAAGACCCGCGCCAACGCCACCAAGGTCGGCGCCCTGGTCGAGCAGTCCCAGAAGATCGGCTCCATCGTCGAGACCATCGAGGACATCGCAGGCCAGACCAACCTGCTGGCTCTGAACGCGGCCATCGAGGCGGCGCGCGCCGGCGAGGCCGGCAAAGGCTTCGCGGTCGTCGCCGACGAGGTGCGCGCCCTGGCCTCCAGGACCTCGGCCTCCACCGCCGACATCATCACCATGGTCTCGGCCGTACAGCGCGACGCTGGATCCGCCAATGACTCGATCAACGAATCGGTCAAGAACATGGACGAGCTTGCCAGGAGCTCGCACGAGGTCGAGGGGCTGCTCCACGGGATCATCGAGAAGGTCGAGAACGTGCAGGTCCAGATCACCCAGATAGCCAACTCCGCCGAGCAGCAGAACGCCGCGACCTCCGAGATCTCCTCGAACATGCAGAGCATCACTGGCGCGGCAGGCGAGCTTGCCGACAAGGTCCAGGCCTCCAAGGGCCAGATCAAGGGCGCCCGCTCGGTGCTCGACGATCTCAAGGACCAGGTCTCGAGGCTGCGCACGAAGGACGATGGCGAGGCAGCCGCCGCAGATGGCGGCGCAGTGGCCCAGGCATCTTCCATTGCATGACGGTTTAAACAGAGAGACTCAGGCTCCCGGCAATGCGGGGGCCTTTTTTTACGTCCGCTTTCGACCTGTGATCGGCGTTCCAAAAGGTGAAAAGATGTGGCCAACTATCCATGTTACCGATAACATTGATGCTCTCCCTGTGCTATGCTCCTAAGAAAAATCCATCTGCTGGAGTTTGAAATGAGCACAGTCAAATGCGTGGTCATGGGGGTCTGCGGATCCGGCAAGACCACAGTGGGGAAGGCGCTGGCCGATCGGTTCGGCGCCACCTTCATCGACGGCGACGATCTGCACCCGCGCGCCAACATCATCAAGATGCGCAGCGGTCAGCCCCTGAACGACGAGGATCGCGCGCCCTGGCTTGAGCGCGTGAGCGACGTCTTCTTCTCGCTATCAAACCGCCACGCCTCTGGCGTCGTGGTCTGCTCGGCGCTCAAGCGCAAGTACCGCGACATCATCCGCAAGGGCAATCCGGGGCTGGTGTTCATCCACCTCTACGCCGACAAGCAGGTCATCTTGGACCGCATGTCCGCGCGCAAGGGCCACTACATGAAGAGCAGCATGGTCGATTCGCAGTTTGCGGATCTCGAGTTTCCCGATCCCAAGGAGGAGCCGGATGTCGTGAGCATCGACGTCGCGGCTCCCTGCGGGGAAGTGATTGACAGCGCCATCAGGGCATTGGAGGAGAGGGAGCAGCATGAATAACGCAGTGCTTGAAGTTACCAGGGCCATCGAGGAGCGCTCCAAGGCGACGCGCAAGGCCTATTTTGAGATGATCGAGAAGCAGGCATCCGAGGGCCGCAACCGCGATGTCCTGAACTGCTCGAACATCGCCCACGCCGCGGCCGCGATGAAGGGCTTCATCAAGGAGAACCTCATCACCGGGCAGGGCCCCAACATCGGCATCGTCACCGCCTACAACGACATGGTGAGCGCCCACTGCCCGTACAAGGACTACCCCGACGAGATCAAGGCCAGCCTCGAGAAGGCCGGCGCCAGCGCCCAGGTCGCAGGCGGCGTGCCCGCGATGTGCGACGGCGTGACCCAGGGCCACCCGGGCATGGACATGTCGCTCTTCTCGCGCGATCTCATCGCCCAGGGCGTGGCGGTGGCGCTCTCCCACAACGTCTTCGACGGCGCGCTGCTTCTGGGCATCTGCGACAAGATAGCCCCGGGCATGCTGATGGGCGCCGCCTCGTTTGCCCACCTCCCCATCGCCTTCGTGCCCTCCGGGCCCATGGGCACCGGGATCTCCAATAAGGAGAAGACCGAGGTGAGGCAGCAGTACGCCGCCGGCAAGATCTCAAAGGTCGAGCTGCAGCGCATGGAGTGCCGCGCCTACCATGAGGCGGGAACGTGCACCTTCTACGGCACCGCCAACACCAACCAGCTGGTGTTCGAGGCGATGGGCCTGATGCTCCCGGGCTCGGCCTTCGTCCGCCCGGGCACCGAGCTCAGGCACGCGCTCACAGACGAGATCTCCCGCAAGATAGCAGGCGAGACGGCGGTCTCTGGCCACGCCCGCCCGCTTTGCGAGGTCCTAACCGCAAAGAACCTCGTCAACGGCCTGGTGGCACTGCTGGCCTCAGGCGGCTCGACGAACCACACGTTGCACATGGTGGCCATAGCCCGCTCCTGCGGCTACATCCTCACCTGGGACGATCTCTCGAAGCTCTCCGACGCCGTGCCGCTGCTCGTGCAGGTCTACCCGAACGCCCCGTACGACATCAACGCTTTTGAGGCGGCAGGCGGCGTGCCGGTGCTCATGAAGGCCCTGGATGAGCGCGGGCTGTTGCACCGCGACGTCAAGACCGTCTGCGGCAGCTTCGAGGATCAGCTCAAGACCCCTTCGCTCGAGGGCGGGAGGCTCGTCTTCAAGGACGCAGGATGCAGCCTAGACACCAAGGTCATCGCGGCCTCGGGCACGCAGTTCCGCGAGCATGGCGGCCTCAAGGTGCTAAAGGGCAACTTAGGCCAGTGCGTCATCAAGATCTCCGCCGTGGCCCCCGAGCACCACCACGTCAAGGCCCCGGCCAGGGTCTTCAACTCGCAGTACGACGTCCACACCGCCTACCACGAGGGCAAGCTCAACCAGGACTGCGTCATCGTCGTCCGCTACGCGGGTCCGGCAGCCGCCGGCATGCCAGAGCTGCACAAGCTCATGCCGGTGCTCGGCAACCTGCAGAAGGCGGGCTACCACGTGGCGCTGCTCACCGACGGCAGGCTCTCGGGCGCCTCAGGCGGCATCCCCTCGGCGCTGCACCTCTCCCCCGAGGCGGCGCGCGGCGGGGCGCTGGCGCTCCTGCGCGACGGCGACATGATCGACTTCGATGCCGATGCTGGCACCGTGAACTGCCTGACCTCGCTTGAGGGCAGGAAGGCCGAGGTGCCGGATCTTGAGAAGGACGAGCAGACCTTCGGGCGCTGGCTCTTCAAGAGCTGCCGCGATAACGTGGGACCTGCCGATCAGGGCGCGACCTTCCTCTTCAAGTGGGATCCCAAGGCCTGACCTGATCTGAGATGAGCCAGGGCCCGCGCATTGCACGGGCCCTTGTTTATACGGGAGTTTGCATTGGGCGCGGCGGCGCTTTTCGCCTCGCCGCCGCTTGGGAGATTGGGACATGAAAAGGCCCGGCCATTTGGCCGGGCCGTTTTTTCGCAGCGCCTTATTGCTTGAGCTTGAAGAACTCAAGCTTTCTCGTGAGCTGATCGGTCGCCTGGATGAGCGACTGCACCTGCTCGTCGCACTCCTGGTTTATCTCAAGGGAGTGCTTGTTCAAGGCGGTCAGCTGCTGCATGTTCGTCGAGATCTCGGACGTCGCGGTGGTCTGCTGCTCGGCTGCCGTGGCTATCTGGGTGATCTTGTCGTTGACCTCCTTGACGCGGCCGATGATCTCGTTGAGCACGCTCTCGACGTCCGAGGCCTGCTTTGACAGGGAGTTCATCGCCTCGACGCTCTCGCCCATCGAGGCGTTGGCGTTCTTTGCGTCAGACTGCACCTGCTCGACCATCTTGGTGATCTCCTGGGTGGACTTGCTGGAGCGGGAGGCCAGCGCGCGCACCTCGTCGGCCACGACCGCGAAGCCCTTGCCGGCCTCGCCGGCGCGCGCGGCCTCGATGGCGGCGTTGAGCGCCAGCAAATTCGTCTGCGCGGCTATCTCGTCGATGGTCTCGATGATCGAGCCGATCTTCTCGGTGCGGCTTGCAAGCTCGTTGATGAGCCCCGCGTCCTCCTGGGTCTTGGAGACCTGCTTCTGGATGGTCTCCATGGTGTTCCTGACTGCGGCGATGCCGCTTTCGACAGTCTGCGTCGAGGTCTTTGCAGACGCGGCCGCGCTTTCGCAGTTGCGGGCGATGTCGGCGGTTGTCGAGACCATCTCGTCTGAGGCTGCCGACACGGTCTCGGAGTGGGACTCGGACTGGGATACCGCATCTGAGATCTTCTGCATTTGCTCGCGCACTTTTCCCAGGGTCGTGTCGATGAGCTCGCCGTTGTCGCGGACCATCGCGATGGAGCTGCCAAGGGCGTCGCGGGTCTCGCAGAGCGTCTTGGCGCTCTGCCCGAACTCATCCTTCGTGACGATGCGGATGGGCTGCGTGAAGTCGCCCTGCGACATCGCCTTGAGGTCCCTGATGCTGTTGAAGACGGACTTGTGCACGTAGCTTGTAAGCGAGATGGCGATGAGCAGCGAGATGATGATCGCCACCGCAGTGATGGCGATGATGAGCCAGGTGCTCCACGTGCCGGCGTTGCCCTGCACGATGCCGATGGAGACAGAGACCTGCTTGTCGATGAGCTTCTTGTAGTAGTCGAGGGCGGTCTCGCAGGCGGGAAGCCCGATCTCGAGGTAGGCCTTGAGCGCCTCCTGGTTCCTGCCCTCGCGTATGAGCGGATCGACCTTCGAGCGGTAGGTGTCGAGGAACTCGCCCACCCTGGACTTCACCTCGAGGATGTTCTGCTTGTAGTCGGCAGGGGAGGGCAGATCGCCGATGACGTTCTCGTTCATGACGTTCGAGACCTTGAAGATGTTCTCAAAGTCGGAGAGCAGCTTGTCTGCCTCCGAGGCCGGATCCGCGGCCTCGTCGGACTTCAGGTATATGAGCGCGTTCTCGTTGGCAGCCTCGAGCGCCCGCTGCGTGTTCATGACGCGCCCGTAGGACTTGCCCATGATCCTGTATACGTTGTAGGCGCCAGCTACCGAGTCGAAGTTGACCTTGACGGCGATGGCCGCCACCACTAAGAGCATGGCCAGGATCAGCGCGAAGCTTGTGATCACCTTGCCCTTTACGCTGACATTTCTCATGATATACATATAGTTAACACCTGATGCGGTTGATTTCCTGTTCTTGTGTCGTTCCGCCACGGGGCTTTAAGACACCCAGGCCATTAAACAACACCCAAGCCTCCAAGACGTGGAAAATTTGCGCCGGCAACGATTGCGATCACGCTTTGGCGCGCATCAAAAGTCAATTGCGTTAAGCAAAGCAAAAAAAAAAGCAAAAGCCCCTGCGCCTTTGCAGCGTGGGGGCTATTTAAAAAAATCGATTGCGCAATACCTCATCAAAAGCCTTGCGCAATATGGCGACCGAGTTCAGCCATCATTTGCCGCAAGGCAGTCGCGGCAGATCCCGCGGAAGCTCACGGAATAGCCTTCAATCCTCCCGCAGGACTTGGCGGCCTTGTGGTCCACGGCTAGCGAATAGGAGTCCTCCGGCATGTCCAGGACGCGGTGGCACCTGGTGCACAGGAAGTGGGCGTGGGGGGCGGAGTTGGGATCGAACCTCACCTTGCCGTCGCCCACGTCGAGCACCTGGAGCTCGCCTTGCTTTGAGAGCAGCATGAGGTTGCGGTAAACGGTGCCAAGGCTGATGCGTGGCATCAGGGCCTTCAATTCCTCATAGACCTTCTGGGCGTCCGGATGGTCGGTTCTTCCGTGCATGATCGCCCGGATCTGATCGCGCTGGGCGCTGCGCCTGCGTGCTGTTTCCATAGTTACTACCAATATCAGTAATTTTTATCGCTAAGATTGTAGGACAGGAAATCGTTATTTCAAGCGCGCAAGAGAAATTTTGTCGACTGATTGCCAGTCAACCCAGTAGAGTTTTCAAAAAGGAGGGGCTCACTCCTCCTCGGTGAACCAGCTCGCGTTCTTCTCGCGGATTGCCTTGTACGTGAGGGCGATCTCGTAGAGGTGGTCGGTGAGGCAGCGAACGGCGCGGCGCTCGTCGCCATGGCGCATCTCGTTGTAGACGTCGTGGTGCTCGCCGACGATGGCACCGATCTCGGAGACGCCCTTGGTGGAGAGGTAGCGGATGCGGTCGAGGTTGGCCTTGATGTCGTCGATGACGTCCCAGGCCATCCGGGTTCCCGAGAACTTGCAGAGGATGCGGTGGAACTCGTTGTCGAGCTTCAAAAACACCGCGTCTGGATCCTCCACCTTGTCCTTGGTGCGGATGAGCTCGTCCTGGGCCTCCAGATTCCTCTCAAGCTCCTCCCAGATGGCGCCGTTCGCGCCGTTCCCGTCGGCCAAGGCCTTGCGCAGGGACGAGGTCTCGATAGAGCAGCGCACGAAGCAGGTCTCCATGATGCGCTTGCCTGAGATCTTGGTGACGAACGAGCCCTTTTGCGGGTAGACCTCGATGAGGTTCTGGCGCTTTAGGCTGAAGAAGGCCTCGCGCACCGGCTGGCGCGAGACGTTGAGCTGGCACGAGAGATCGTTCTCCGAGAGCCTGGTGCCGGGCTTGAGCGTCATCTGGGTGATGTGGTGGCGCAGGAACACGTAGATCTGCCTGCTCACGGTCTGGCTGTTGGTGAGCTTCAAGGGTGGGAGCTTGGGTGTGTCCATGAATGGCCTCGGATACTTGTTTACTAGTATCCCACTTTAGGACTTTTCGACGTCCGGCGCCCGCAGGCGTTGGGAATTTTTTGATCGATGTCGAAAAGTTTAACCATACAAATACGGTCAGATTGAATGTTTGACTTCATTCTATCAGATGCTGATCGCCTCGGAGGCATTTGCGCGGCGGCCTGGGCAGGGTGCAAGGCGCGCAAGCCAGAGCCTGCCATGGATTGGGTGCAAGGCGGCCCCGCCATTGGCGGGGCCGCTTGACGGCGCGGGCGTGCCCGCGCCTTGCCTTCCAAAGGCGTCAGATCTTCTTTGCAAGCTCCGCTGCGCGGCCGGTGTAGGTGGCCGGGGTGAGCTTGCGCAGCTGCGCCTTGGCCTCCTCGGGGATCTCCAGGGTGTCGAGGAAGTTCTCCATGATCTCGCGGGTGACCTTGCGTCCGCGGGTGAGCTCCTTGAGCTTCTCGTACGGGTTGGCGATGCCGTAGCGGCGCATCACGGTCTGGAACGGCTCGGCGAGCACCTCCCAGTTGTCGTCAAGCTCGGCTGCGGCGTGCGCGGCGTTGGGCTGGAGCTTTGAGATGCCCTTCAAGGTCGAGCGCCAGGCGATGAGCGAGTAGCCCACGGCGACGCCTAAGTTGCGCAGCACGGTCGAGTCGGTGAGATCGCGCTGGAAGCGGGAGATCGGCAGCTTGTTACCAAGGTGCACGAACAGCGCGTTGGCGATGCCCAGGTTGCCTTCGGAGTTCTCGAAGTCGATCGGGTTGACCTTATGCGGCATGGTCGAGGAGCCTATTTCGCCGGCGATGGTCCTCTGGGTGAAGGTGCCAAACGAGATGTAGCCCCAGATGTCGCGGTCGAAGTCGATGAGCACGGTGTTGAACCTGTCGATGGCGGCGAAGAGCTCGGCCATGTAGTCGTGCGACTCGATCTGCGTGGTGTAGGGGTTCATCTCAAGCCCCAGGTCCTGCTCGAACTTGCGCGCGAACTCAGGCCAGTTTATGTCGGGGTAGGCCACGGTGTGGGCGTTCCAGTTGCCGACGGCGCCGTTCATCTTGCCCAGGATCGCGACGCGGGCGGTCTCGTCGCGCTGCTTCTTCAGCCTGTAGGCGAAGGTGGCCATCTCCTTGCCGATGGTGGTGGGGGAGGCCGGCTGGCCGTGGGTGCGGGCCAGCAGCGGGATGTCGGCGCACTCGTGGGCGATGCCGCGGATCTTGGAGATGAGCTCGTCCATCACCGGGAGGATCACCATCTCGCGGGCTTCCTTGAGCATCAGGGCGTGGGAGTTGTTGTTGATGTCCTCGGAGGTGCAGGCGAAGTGGATGAACTCGCGGACCTTGGCGATCTCAGGATTGTCCTTGGTCTTGTCCTTCAGGAAGTACTCGACGGCCTTGACGTCGTGGTTCGTGACCTTCTCGCGGCGCTTGATGTCCATCGCGTCGTCTTCTGAGAAGTTGCGGATGATCCCGTCGATGAACTCGATGGTGTCCTTGGAGAACTCAGGGACCTCGGGGATCTGCGGGCAGGCGGCCAGGTGCTTGAGCCAGGTCAGCTCGACCTTGACGCGCATGCGCATGAGCCCGTACTCGGAGAAGATGGGGCGGAGCTCCTCGGTTTTGGAAGCGTAGCGGCCGTCAATGGGGGAGACCGCAGTCAGCGATGAAAGTTCCATGTGGATAAGTCCTGATATCTGCAAAGTTGAAAGGGTGTCAGAGGTGCTGCTGGGCGCATTTTACAATGGCCCCGCGCCTGAATACCAAGAAGCGGCGCTTGCCGCCAAGCTGCCTCCAGAGCACGACCGCGCGCACCGCGGCAAGCAGCAGCGCGCGGATGCGCTCCTGGTTCTCGGTGCGGCGCAGGCACTCCTCTTGCCCGCAGATGATGAGCTTTGAGAAGTGCGGGGAGATGATGGAGGAGTAGGTGTCCGCGAACATCTTGATGTAGCGGGGGTTGAGCGCATCCGAGGCGCTGCCCTCGAGGAAGCCCGGGCACTCTGCGGTGATGGAGTCGTGCAGCGAGTCGATCTTCGCGCCGAGCTCGTCGAAGAACTTGCCCGAGCGCTCAAGCTGGCTTTCAAGCTCCATGACCTTGAAGGCGCTCTTGGTCACCTCGACGCACTCGAGGCTGCGCAGCGACGTGCGCCCGAGGCAGTCCACGATGGCCTGGTAGCCGGGCCTCAGCGCGGCGGCATCGTAGATGTCCGCGATGGTGTCCGGGTTCGTCACCAGGAGCGAGCGGATCACGCAGGCGGCCGCGGCCTCGTCCATGTAGCCCGTGGTCGCGATCCTCTGGATCTGCGCGCAGCACAGGAAGAGCGCCGCGAGCGCCTCGGTTTCCTGATCGATGTTGTTGTCAGCCATTAAAGCACCTCGTCAATTCTTAAGCGCCGACTCGATGACCGCGCCGCCCAGGCACGCCTGTCCTGCGTAGAACACGACCGACTGCCCGGGCGCGACTGCGGCGACCGGCTCGTTAAACCTCACCTCAAGCCTGCTGCCGTGCCTTGAGACGTCGCAGCCGACGTCAGGCTGGCGGTAGCGGATCTTGCAGGTGCAGGAGAACGGGGCCTCGGGGGCGCCGGCAATCCAGGTCTCGCCTGCGGCCATGAGCCCCTTTGACCACAGCGCGGGGTTGTCATGGCCCTGCGCGACTATGAGCTCGTTGCTCTCGATGTCCTTGCCCACGACATACCAGGGCTCGCCGTCGCTTCCGGAGTGGCCGCCGATGCCCAGGCCCTTGCGCTGGCCGATGGTCGCGTACATGAGCCCGTCGTGCCTGCCGACGACCACGCCCTCGGTGGTCACGATATCGCCGGGCTTTGCGGGGAGGAAACGGGAGAGGAACTCGTGGAAGCGCTTCTCGCCGATGAAGCAGATCCCGGTGGAGTCCTTCTTCGAGGCCGTGGAGAGGCCGCGCGAGGCGGCCATGGCGCGCACCATCGGCTTCTCAAGGCCGCCGACCGGGAAGAGCACGCGCGGCAGCACCTTCCCGTCGATGGCGTGCAGGAAGTAGCTCTGATCCTTGTTGCGGTCGGAGCCCCTCATGAGCAAGGGCCTGTCCGTGTTGAAAGACCTGCGGCAGTAGTGCCCGGTGGCGATGAAGTCGGCCTTGAGGTCCTGCACCGCGTAGTCCAGGAAGGCCTTGAACTTGATCTCCTTATTGCAGAGTATGTCAGGGTTCGGCGTGCGCCCGGCGCGGTACTCGGAGAGGAAGTTCTCAAAGACGTTGTCCCAGTACTCGGCTGCGAAGTTGATGGTCAAAAGCTCGATGCCGAGCTTGTCGCAGACTGCCTGCGCGTCCTCGCGGTCCTTGGCCGCCGAGCAGTAGGTGTCGGTGTCGTCCTCCTCCCAGTTCTTCATGAAGAGAGCGGTGACCTTCATGCCGTGCTCCTTCAAGAGCGCGGCCGAGACCGAGGAGTCGACGCCGCCTGAGAGGCCGACGACCACGCTCCTGCCCTTGAGATCCCCGTACGGGATCTCGGGATCGAGCAGCGGCTCCTCGATGGGTTTTGGTTTTGCGGTCATGGGAGCACGATATGGATTGCAGACAGCGGGATGCGCTGGCCCTTGAGGTAGTCCTCCATGCAAAGGCCCACCAGGCGGGTGCGCCAGTTGGCGCGGCCTTCCATGATCTCGTCCTTCGAGTACCAGCGCACGTTCCTGATCTCATGGTCGGGATCGCGCGGGGTGAAAGATTCAGGCACGGACTTGAGCCTGGCTGCAAAGCAGAAGCGCTCGATGGTCTCGTAGTCCTTCACGTAGTCGTAGATGCCGGAAAGCGCGGTGAGCTCCACCTCGCAGCCGGTCTCCTCGTAGCCCTCGCGGCGCGCCGCGTCGAGTATGCTCTCGCGCGCCTCGATGTGGCCTGACGGCATCCCGAACACCGGGCGGCCGCCCTGATCATCGTTGGTCTCCTCGACCATGAGGAACTTCCCCTCGTGCTCGATGATGAGGGCGACGGTCGAATTGGGCTTGAATCTCTCAGTCATGTGTGTCTCCTAAGAGGGGTATTTTAGCAGACTCAGGCCGCCGCCCCCGCTTTGGATCAACGCTCCGAGCCCTCCGTAAGCCGCGCTTGAGCCTCCTTTCCAAAGCGGGGGCGCTCACCTTGGCAGTTGATCCCCAAAAGGTGATCTGGCGCGCCCATTGGGCGGAAATCTTGGGATCTGCCTCTCCAAAGCATGAAAAATGGTCTGATACACTTTGAAATAAAACGACTTTTTGTACAGCCGTTTGGATCCTTCAGGCAAATTGCTACAAAAACAGCGGAGAGAACTCATGAAAAGGATGCCGGAGGGGCGCCTTCAAGCGCGCCCCCGCCTAAAGGCCAGCGCGATCGCCTCGGCCATCGCCATGGCGCTCTCGAGCATGGCCGCCCAGTCCCAGGAGAGCGTGATCGTAAGTTCAGGCTCAAAGCCGATGTTCGAGCTCGACTTCTACAACGACTACGCGGCAGCCACCGGCACGATCCCCTCGTGGAGCCTTGATGGCTCCCAGAGGCAGGGGATAGTGCTGGGGGCATCCTACCTCGCCGAGGTCCTGGCCCCGGGCAGCCGCAACCAGCTGCACCAGGGCAGCGGGGCGGTGCCGCTTACGATCATCTTGCACTCCGAGGACGGCAGCGACGACAACGCGGCGGCAGAATCGAGGCTCTACTCCCCGATAGACAAGCAAAACGGCGCGTGCACGCGCTTCCAGAAGGCGATCATCGACGGCGCATGGGATCAGGCTGACTTCAGCGACAGCGCCAATGCCTTAAGCGAGACGGGCGATCCGCTCGACCCCAGCCACACATCCATCGAGTACTACCCGGTCGGGCTCTACATCATCAACCAGTCGGACAGCAGATCCGCAGCGCCCCACCTCTATCCCGTCCCGACCTTGAGCTCGCCTGCCGAGCTCACCTCCGTCTCCATGCACGAGATGCTCCACGCGATGGGCATCTACTGCGGCGCGCAGGTGAGCGCGGGATCCCCTTATGCCACGGCCTGGGACTACACCAGGTTCGCCGCGCACCTCGTCTCCTATGCGGTCGGGGAGAACGGCACCCCGGGAAGTGCAAGCTACCGGGTCAACCAGAAATCCTCGAACGGGCGGAGGCTTGCCTACAACGACCATGTGAGCAGGCCTTCTGACACCTACGCCGGGGATGACAACTTCCTCGTGGGCAGCGGCGCCCAAAGCGGAGTCTACTTTGAAGGCGCCAACGTCTCGGAAGTGCTCAAGGGCGCCCTCCC
Source organism: uncultured Aeromonadales bacterium (assembly GCA_902776275.1). Taxonomy (GTDB): domain Bacteria; phylum Pseudomonadota; class Gammaproteobacteria; order Enterobacterales; family Succinivibrionaceae; genus Succinivibrio. The sequence goes on along the minus strand of CACYPI010000018.1, from coordinate 3,024 downwards.
GGGCGTGCCGGTCAACGGGTACGAGGGGAGCGGCAACGCGATCGACTTCGACCTCGCGCACCTGGAGCTTTCGCACTCGATGATGAGCCACCAGAACTGGCGCAACTACACCACGCTCATGGAGGCCGAGTACGCGGTCTTGCAGGACATCGGCTACGACATCGACCGCCGGAACCTCTTTGGCGGATCCGAGTACCGCAGCAACCAGATCTACACCAACGCCTCGCCGTACTATGCGCGGAACGCCGAGCGCAATGCCTACCTCGAAGGCGTGCCGAACCTCATGGCGCTCGGCGTGGGCTTCCACCTCTACGGCTCGCTCGACAAGATAACCCAGGGGGCCGATCTGCTCGCCGACGGCGAGGGCGGCGTCGGCATCCGCAACGACGGCAGCAGCAACGTCATCACCATTCCAAAAGGGGTAAGGGTCACCGCCAACGGCACGCGCGGCAGCGGTGTGCTCTTCGCGTACGGCACGAACAACCGCCTCGTGGTGGACGGCACGGTTGAGGCGCAGGGCGCAGGCGGCAAGGCGCTCAACTTCGACTTCGGCACGAACCTCATCGACGAGGAAGGCGAAAGCCGCGGCTCCTACATCCACACGGGGGAGAACGGGCAGGACCTGCCGCTGTCGGGCAAGGATCCCGACAGCGGCTACGCGCTCGACCTGGACGGCGCGCTCATGCGAAGCGTCGCGATCTCTGGCAGCGTGAAGGGCAGCGCCGCAGCCATCTACATGTCGGGCAACGCGCTGGTGCGCAGCATCGGGATCCTGAAGGGAGCCTCGCTTGAAGGCGACATCGTAAGCCTCTGGGACCCGGACTTGCCAAAGGTGCAGAGGGATCAGGCCAACGGCCACAGCCTCTACACCACGCTCACCTTCGGCGCGCTGCTTGACGACGAGCTCGTGCCCCGCGATGACGCGGGCGATCCTGCCTTCTCCATGAGCTACGCGGGGAATATCCACGGCCCCAGCTCAATCCGCATGAAGGTGGCCGCAGGCAGGCTTGAAACCTCAGGCAGCATCGATGTCAAGAGCCTCGACAACTACGGGACCCTCGCCTTAAGCCAGGTAGCATATGGCAACCGCGTCAGCGCCGGGGAGTTTTCAAACCACGCCGGGGCCAACCTGGTAACCGAGCTCATGGAGGACGGCTCCATCTCGACCATCGAGGTGAGCTCCAGCGCCAGCCTCGACGGCACCTGGACGGTGCGCCCCCATGCCGAGGGCTACATCAGGAACGGGCAGAGCATCACCCTCAAGGCCCAAAGCCCGATCGAGGGCGCGGGCAGCGTGAGCGGCTCTTTTGCGTCCTACGCCATGGAGACCGGCTCCAAGACGCTCAAGGGCACTTTCGACGGGAACACAGCGACCTTCACGAGGGACAAGGACGCGTACAGCTCAAAGACCTCGGATGATGAGAAGAAGGACGTCGCCAAGGGCATAGACGGCGCGGCAGGTGACGCGCAGGGCGGCATGCGCGATCTGGTAGCCGCGCTCGACTTCCTGCCAGAGGGGATCTCCTACGATCAGGCCATGGCCGCGCTGAGTCCCGAGGTCTACAACAGCTCATCGTCAATCGCGCTGCGCGACGCCTCGCGCTCAAGCAGGACGCTCTCAAGCCTGCTCAAGGCCTTATCGCTCCACGGCCCCGTCACCGGGACCGGGGCGCTGGGCAGCGCCTATCTCACGGCAGGACCCGCCGATGGGCGCATCGGCTTTAGCGACAAGGTGTTCTTCATTGAGCCCTACGGCGAGATCCACAAGCAGGACGGGCGGCGCAACAGCCCGGATCTCGACTCGTACTCAGGCGGGATCATCGCAGGAGTCTCCTTCGTCCGGGACGACGGCCTCGTGTGGGGATTTAACGGCGGGGCTTCCGTGCGCCACACCCTGGCCTCGGGGGATCTGCACTCCGACAGCATCAAGTCCGCAGGCGCCTTCCTGGGCGTCCACGCCTTCCTCGCCCCGCCTGAGTGGGGCGGCACTTACGCCACGCTCTTGGCCAAGGCCGGACTCTACGAGAACCGCTCCAAGCGCCATGTGGACCTGCCTGGCTTCAATGCCACCTCCAAGGCCGACTATGGCTCGGTGTCCTGGAACGTCTTTGCTGAGGCAGGCCACGACTTCAAGTGGGGCGCGGCCGCGTTCGGCCCCATGGCCTCGCTTGAGTACGCGGCCGACTCCCACGGCTCCTTCAAGGAGCACGGCAGCGGCTCAGTCGACTTGAAGGTGCACTCGGACACTGCGGACTCATTGAAACTCTCCTTGGGCATGCACCACCTGCACCGCATCGCCGCGCTGGGCGGGTACGCGCTCAAGGGCGATCTCAGCGTGCGCTACGCGCGCGAGCTGCTTGAGACCGATTTCTCGACCCGCTCGTCCTTCCGCTCTGGCAACGGCTACGAGTTCACCACCAGCACCGAGTCTTCAAGCCGCAACATGGGTGTCGCAGGCTACGAGCTTACGGCCTCCTCGGGCATGCGTACTTTCAGCCTGAGCGCCGAGTACGAGCTTGGCGACAACCTCTCGGCCTTCAGCCTGGGAGCTTACTTCAACGCAAGGTTCTAGGACGGCAGACCCTGGTCATGGAGCTGTCCCGGCGTCCAAGCCTTTGGTTTCAAATGGCCTGGCACCTTGCCGCTTCATGGCTGGCTCCATGCTCCGCCTGACGCAGAAGCAGGCCCCGGGAGCCATCCGCCGGGCCTGCCGCGCCAGATGATGAACCTCGGCCTGATCCTGATGCCGGCTGCTCCTGCGTCCGGCACCGCGTTCACCTGCAAGAACGCTGGCGGCGCAAATTCTCCCTTTAGTCTTGCCTGATACGCAAGCTGCATTTGCCATGAGCCAAGCTAGACGACAAATTCTTGGGATTTCAAACAGCTCTGATATAATCGCAAATAAAGGCGGCAGATTGACGAAGGCTCATTCCACTAGGTGTCAAAGCCTTTGTTCAGAGGAGAGCGGACATGCAGGAGCGAAAGAAAGTCTGCGCGGGAACAGAGGATTTCACCGCCTTCATA
>CACYPI010000017.1 GCA_902776275.1 uncultured Aeromonadales bacterium | reverse complement strand
TTGACTACGTCGATGCGTTCTTGGAAGGTGAGGCGTTTGACCATGAAAGACACTCCTTTTGGCTATTATGAAGTGTCTTAACCTTTTGGGTTAGTCTACCGCGCCCCTTTCATGATCAGGAGGCCATGGCGTAGAGGATGTCGAGCGCGATGGCGGCAGCAGCTATCGCGGTGATCCCGGAGTGGTCGTACACCGGGCTCACCTCGACCACGTCGGCGCCAACGATGTCGAGCCCTTTGAGGGCGCGGATGATCTCGAGAGCCTTTGCAGACGAGATCCCTCCCGGCACCGGGGTCCCGGTGCCCGGGGCGAAGGCTGGATCGAGGCAGTCGATGTCAAAGCTCAGATAGACGGGATGCCCCGAGGCCCTCTCCTCAACCGCCCTTGCGATCTTCTTTGCCGAAAGCTCGCTTGCCGAGGGGCCGTCGATGACCATGAAGCCGTCCTCCTCGTGGTATTCGGTGCGGACGCCTATCTGCGAGGAGAAGGCAGGATCGATGAGCCCCTCCTTGGGGGCGCGTGCGAACATTGTCCCGTGATCGAATGGGGAGCCTTCCTTGTAGGTGTCCGAATGGGCATCAAAGTGCAAGAGCGCAAGCTTCCCGTATTTCCTTGCGTGGGCGCGCAGGAGCGGGAGGGTGACGAAGTGGTCGCCGCCCAGGCTCAGCATGCGCTTGCCCGCGCCTATCACCGCATCGGCGTGAGACTCCAGGGCCTCGACCATCGCGCCCGGATCGCCGCTTGGGAACACCAGATCCCCGCAGTCGGCGAGCTTCATCCTGTCCTCAAGCGCGAAGTCCCAAGGGAAGCGGCGGCGCTCCCAGGCGAACATCACGGAAGCCTCGCGGATCGCCTGCGCCCCGTAACGGCAGCCGGGGCGGCCCGACGTGGCCATGTCAAAGGGGATCCCGGTCACCACGGCATCGGCGTCCGACTTCTCAGGCTCGAAGAACAATGGAGCCCTCAAAAAGCCGAAGGCGTTCGAGTAGAGCGATATGTCTTCCTGGTGGCGCAGGGTCTGGTTGTACATTTTCTCCTCCAAATCGCAGATGGTTAGAGCTTGTGCTCGTTCACGAGGTAAGTGTAGTTGAACAGCCCCTGGCGGAACTCGTCGATGAACTGGCGCTGCGAGGCCTCGTCGAGGTTCGACTTCACCACCTGCGAGCTGAACTCCGAGATGAGGGTGGTTGGATCGAGCAGCACGTAGCGCAGCATGTCGGCGACGGTGCTGCCCTCGTCAAAGAGCGAGACTGCGACCTTGCCCCCGCTGTCCACGCGCACCTCCAGGGTCTCGGTGTCGCCAAAGAGGTTGTGCATGTTGCCCAGGATCTCCTGGTAGGCTCCCACCATGAAGAAGCCGATGAACGGGGGCTTTTGGGGATCGTACTCGGGGAAGGGCATAGTGGTCTCGATGTCGTCGCCGTCGACGTACTTCTTGATGGCGCCGTCGGAGTCGCAGGTGATGTCGAGGATCACCGCCCGCCGCGTCAGCGGCTTGTTGAGCCCGTCCAGCGGCAGCACCGGGAAGATCTGGCCGATGCCCCAGGCGTCCGGCAGCGACTGGAAGAGGCTGAAGTTGACGTAGAGCTTGTCGGCCATGCGCTTTTGGATCTCCTCGAGCAGCACGCGGTGGGACATGTTCGAGGTGACGTCAAGGCGCTTTCTTATCTCGTTGAGGATGCACAGGTAGAGCTTCTCGGCGCGGGCGCGCTGCTCGAGCGTGAATACTCCCGCGGTGTAGCCGTCATGGACGTCCTGCAGGTCGTTTTGCGAGTCGTGCAGCCACTCGAAGAGCGATCTGACGTCCCCGCCTCCCTGCATCTCCTCCCAGGTGGTGTAGAGGGACTCGAGCGGCTTGGGAAGCTTCTCGTCCTCCTTGCGCGGGATGAAGCAGAAGCAGTTGCGCTCGACGCCCGCGACGTCGGAGACCAGCACCGCGTGGTAGGCTGAGAGCGCCCGCCCGGACTCGGTGATGATCACAGGCTCCTTGAGCCCGTTCTCGCGGCAGGCCTGGGCTATCTCGTAAGTGACGTTGTTGGCGTACTCCTTGAGTCCGTAGTTGACCGAGCAGTCGGACTGGGTGCGCGTGCCCTCGTAGTCGACGCCAAGCCCGCCGCCCACGTCGAAGTAGCCAAGCTTGCAGCCAAGCCTTGAGAGCTCCACGAAGAACCTCGCGCTCTCGCGCACCCCGCGGGCGATGTCGCGGATGTTCGACATCTCGGACCCAAGGTGGAAGTGCAGGAGCTTCAGGCAGTCGAGCAGTCCCTTTTCCTTCAGGGTGTCGACGAGCCTCAGGACCTGGCTTGCGTCGAGGCCGAACTTGGCGCACTCGCCGCCCGAGGCCTGCCACTTGCCCGAGCCCTGGGAGGCCAGGCGCGCACGGACGCCCAGGCGCGGCTTGATCCCAAGGCGCTGCGACTCCTCGAGGGCGATGCGCAGCTCGATCATCTTCTCGATGACGAGGAAGACCTTGTGGCCCATCTTCTCGCCGTTGAGCGCCAATCTGATGTACTCGCGGTCCTTGTAGCCGTTGCAGATGATGACGGTGCGGGTGCGCCCGGCGTGGGCGAGCACTGCGGTGAGCTCGGCCTTGGAGCCGGCCTCCAGGCCCACCGACTCTCCCGACTGCGTCAGGGTGTCGAGCACGCGGCGCGACTGGTTGACCTTGACTGGGAAGACCAGGAAGTACTTGCCCTGGTACTGGTACTCGGCGCGGGCGCGGTCGAAGGCGGCGTTGATGGAGTGCAGGCGGCTCACCAGGATCTGGGGGAAGGCCAGCAGCGCCGGCAGGCGCTGCCCGCGGCGGACGCGCTCCCTCACGAGCGCGTCGAGATCGCACAGCGCGTCAGGCTTTTCGGGATCAGGGCGCACGCAGATGTGGCCCTGATCGTTGACGGTGAAGTAGCCGTTGCCCCACCAGTCGATGTTGTAGGCATTCAAGCTCAGTTTCCTCCAGCTTGTATGAAACCCCATGGAAAATAAAAACGCATCTTACTTGCAGGCGCTCCCATGTACAGCCCTTATTTAGCAAAGGATCGGCAAAGCGGTGAGGATGTCAGTCAACTTGCTGAAAACGCATGGGAATTGCATGAAATAAATCTGTGCGCCAGCCGATCAAAGCAGGTGCGCCTGCCCTGATGTTGTGCATGCTGGCATGGAGAGGCAGAACGCGAAAACACGATCCCAGTCATCTGGGGGAAGGCCTTTGGCAAATATACTTGAACAAGACGCACAAGCAGGCCCGGGACTGCCCCGGGCCTTTGGAAAAGCCACCTGCTAGAGAGGATCTTCATGTCGAACCCCCTGGACGTTGGCGCATCCGCGCCAAGCTTCCATTCAATCCAGGATGCCGCCCGATCGCGCAGGCGCCGATGCGGCCGCCCAGGCCTTCGACGCGGCCATGGCCTCCAACAGCCTGTGCGAGGAGATCGGAGCTGCCGTCTCCGAGCGCATGCGGGGCGGCAGCGGCGCGGGAAGCGTGAGTCAGCTCATAAGCTCGCGCTGCGCGGCGCTTTATCCAGAGCAGGGAGGGGCGGAGGCCGGAGACGCCGACTGCGCCTTCCTCGATCAGGCCCAGGCCGCCTCCTGCGCCTTCGAGGCGGGGGAGCTCCATCCTGAAAACCTCGAGGCATCGGGAAAGCTCTTAAATCTGATGTCGGAGTTATCGCCCTGCACGGATCCGCAAAAGGGCCGGGAGCTTTGCTCGGGGATCCGGGATCTCTGCGCCTCGCTCAAGGGAGACGCGCAGATGAAGGCGGACTTCGCCGCGCGCATGGAGGGCCTGCTCTCGCAGAAGGAGCAGGCGCTCTCAAGCCTTGAGTCTGGCAGCGCCGAGGCGGTGCGGAGCAAGGGCTTTGGCGTGCGCAGCTGCGCCTTGAAGTCCGAGCGGGAGTTTCGCGGGAAGCTCATGGAGCGCGCCCGCGGCGCGGCCACCCGCGAGGCGGCGCTGGCGCTTCGGGGCGAGGTGAACTCGTCCAAGGATCCGCGCATGGGCCAGGGCGCAAGGCAGCAGGCATTGGGCGCGATCGAGCAGAGGCTCTTGCAGATCTGCAAGGAGGACGCAGCGAGGATCTCAAGCGCCCTCGTTCTCTCCGACGGCGCCAGAGGCGCGCTGTCGGGGCAGCCGGCAAGATCCCCCGGTGAGGGGATGATGCCGCCTCCGTCCTCAATCTCCGCGACGCCGCTTTGGGGCTGAGCGCCCAAAACTTTTGGAAGCCATCTGCAAGGCGCAAAACCAAAGTCAGTCCATGATAGCATCACAGGTTCTGAATGCCAGGGAGATTCACCAGGCATAGCATTGAATTAAAACAACAACATTCAAAGCAGCCAAGCCTTGTGAGCACAAAATCATGTACTTTTCAAACAGGTATGGCGCTTTGAAACTGTTTTGGAGCCACACATGCATGACGATCTAAACCGCGCCATCGCCAAGTCCCCGCTGCCTGCCGGGACGGCGTTTGGCGCAAGCGGTTTTGCCGCCGCGCGCGTCGAGGGCCGGGCGCTTTTCCTCAAGAAGGGGGCCGAGAAGGGGCCGCTGGCCGCGTTCTGCCAGATCTGCACCGCGCGCGGCATGGGGCCTGACACCTCGCTTCGACTCATGGAGGAGCTTTTGAAGGCCAACCTCCCAGGCGAGCTTCCCGAGCCCTGCCGCATCTCGATGGATGCCGAGGGGCGGATCTGGCTTTCGCGCACCTTCACGCAGCAGGAGCAGGATGATCCTCTCTTTCCGCACGAGCTTGGCGCCTTCGCCCAAGGCATCGCCGCACACGCCCTCAAGGTGCGTGCGATGGCCGAGGCGGCGCGCCGCGACAACCCCTTCGACGGGACTGGCGGGCTCTATTCGTGAGAATGCCGCCAGGACCAGTTCCAAGGGTTTAAAAAAGTCAAAGAAATATACTGAAAATGAACTTTTTTATCCTGTCCAAAAGGCGGCTGCCAGCCCTGCCGCGGCAGGGGCAACAGGCAATTTCAACAAGAACAATGCTTTTTTTTAACAAAACTGTTTAAGTTCACATTTCGCGCCATTCGCTATGGAAAAACTGCACGATTTTGACTTAAATAAAAAAGGCAACATCATTCAATGAAGGCTTCGCATGAATGAAGACACCAAAGCGCTCCTGAGGAGGACCAACCTCCCCAAGGGGATCGAGTTTGACCAGGACGGGCGCGCCTGCGCCGAGATAGGCAGCCTCACGGTGCACCTGCGGCAAGGGCCGGACGGAACGCTGATGGCGCTATGCCCGCTGGGATCGATCGCAAGCCTCACGCCCGAGCGCACGGCGTTCGTGATGCGCGGGCTGTTGAAGCTCAACCTGCCAGGCGAGGAGCAGTCGCCATTCCGCTTCTGCATGGACGCCAACGGCACGGTCTCGTATGCGGGGACCTTCAAGTCCATGGCCGGGCAGGAGGATCTCTTCGTCTCGGGCATCAACGGCTACATCGATGAGTTGCCTCCTGCGCTCTTGCGCTTCCGCTCGCTGGCGGGGGCCGCATACGGGCAGGACAAGGAAGAGGAGGATCTGCTCAAGTCCCCGCAGTGGGGCGGCGGCGGGGTTCCCAGTTGAGATAAAAGCCGCGCCTTGGCGCGAAGGAGACTTTCAATGAGCTTAGATCAGGTAAACCAGGCCGCTGCCAGCTCCAAGATCAGTTCCGCCGCCGATGCCGGCGGCAATGTCCAGATGGCGTTTGCGATGCTCCAGATGAACATGGGCGCGCTGATGAAGGAAAACGCCATGGGCTACATAAACGACATCAAGCAGGCCCAGGAGCAGGCAAAACAGATCTCAGAGGCCATCGCCGTGCTGAGGAACCTCAAGAGCTCAAGCTCCTCCTACAAGAGCCTGCCTGGCGCCAGCAGCGTCGACTCCGAGCTCTCGAAGGCCAAGTCGGTATACAGCGAGCTTCAAGTCACCAGGTCCAGGGCCTCCAACAGCTCGACCACCCGCATCAGCAAGGAGTCGACGGACTTTATCCTCAACACCCTGAAGAGCCGCGGCGAGAGCAACTTCGAGGATCTGCTGCGCGGCAACGACAGCACCCACTACAAGTACGAGATCGAGGGCGGCATCAAGTCGCTAGACAGCTACATGGGCGTGCTTGAGAACTACAAGAGCGCGCTGTCCACGCTGGCCTCGCTTGGCATCGACACCTCGGTGATCAATGACGGGTGCAATTCGGACAAGCTCCAGACCCTCATCGAGAACTTGCAGTCCAAGTCCGAGACCGCCACGGCCTCGATCCAGCAGCAGATGGTCTTCGTGCAGGACTACATAGGCCAGTACAACTCCTATGTGCAGGGTGCCTCGAGCGCCATCAGCGCGGCCAACCAGACCCTCACCAACATCGCGCGCGGCCAGTAGGGCCGGCTTTGGCAGATCAAATGGCTTTCGTCCGGGCACGGGGCTAGGCTGATGACGCTCCACGAGCTGTTCGTGAAGGCCTTCCCGCGGGTTGACGGCTATTTTCGCTGCAACGCCTCGAGGCGGCTTTGCGATCTCTACGGTGATCTTCTCGCGCAAGGCGCTGTTCCTGACATCGCCTTCCTCAAGGCTGCGCGCGGTGTCGCCTCGCGGCTCTACGGCCCTGAGTCGGCGGCCTTGTGCGCAAGGGAGCTTCAAAAAGGCGGCGCAGTCTTCGCAGCCGGGCACTGCGGCTTTGAAAACCATCCGCAGCTCATCGCATCGACGCTCTGCGCCCTCTCGGCCAAGGGCGCGCGAGGCAGGACAGGCGCGCCCGCCGTCCACGTGGCCTTGTGCTGCTCGAACATCACCCCTTCAAACGGCAGCGTGCCCTGCGGCCTGCTCACGGGCAGGCTAGACGCTCGCAGGCGCAGGATCAAGGTGAACCTGGCGCCATCGCGCCTGAGCAGCAGTTATGTGGACGGGATCGATGCTTTCGGCGCGGATGACTTCGCACGCGCATCAGGCAGGGCCGCAGGCTCCTTCAACGCTCGTGAGATGAGGGCGCTGCGCAACCTCTGCAGGCTATGCGCGCACTCTGGCGCCAGCGGCAGCCTGGCTCAGGCGGCGATCGTGAACACCCGGGCCTACGGCAGGCTCTTTCCTGGCGCCATGGCGATGTTCCTGCCCATTGAGGAGATCGCATCCTGCCTGGTGATCTCCGATCTCAGGGCCGGCAGGGGCGTGCTTTCAGGCATCATGTCAGACCGCGCCGCGCTCGAGCAGCTTCTGTCGGATCTGTGCGGGGTGCGCGGCTGCTGGAGCCGCGAGCTGCTCTTTGACGAGGATGCCGACGTGTCGGGGCACCAGCACCGCGGCAGCGTGCTCTTTTACGGATGCGGCGCCAATTCACACCACCGCACCTTGAAGATCCTAAGGCGCGAAGGCGGCATGATCCTCTGCGGCAAGGGCATCGAGGTGCCGCTTAAGCCATCCGCAGTTGCCGCCGCGCTGGAGTCCGGGGCGCTCAGGCTCTCGCTCTTCTCCTGCTACATGCCGCTGCTGCTCGACCATGGCGTGCGCTTAAGCGGCGGGGTGTTCATGAGCGACTACCTCGTGGCGATGGCAAATGCCATGGCCAGGGCTCTGGGACTTAGCCTGGGCTGGCGCGGGGAAAGCCCGATCTCCTCGTGCGCCATGCCGTTTTGGATCCGGGAGGATGAGGCGGGACTTAATTGCGCGCATCCGCTTTCATTTGCTGATCTGCTCGCCATGGACGATCCGGGGCCCTTGTACTGGGAGGAGGCGATGCAGCGGCCGCTGTCCGACTTCGCCGGCCCAACCGAGTGCGAGATGATGGTGAATTTCGCAAGCGGGGATCTTGGAGAGGGGATCTGGGATGAGATAGCAAAGGCGCGTTCCCGCGCCGCGGCAACGGCAGGCCCGGGCGGGCTGTGCCGTCTTTGGGCGCAAGACTGAACGTGACTTCAAAAAGGGGGTATGCCTGCTCATGCAAAACAACTCGATAAACTCAAATATCCCAGCCGGCGCGCTCCCTGGCGCAGCGCCTTCAACTGGCGGGGCCGGGAGCGCCGCCCAGGGCGGCGCCGATCCAGAGCTTGTGAGGAAATTCCGCGAGCAATTGGGCCAGGGCGCCTCCAAAGGCTCCGGGGATCCCATGGAGGAATGGGCAGGCCCCAGTGGAAAAGGAGGGGAGGGCAGAGACATGGATGGCAAAAGCCCCATTGGCGCAAGATCAGCGCTCTCGCAGCCTGAAGGCTGTCTTGGCGGGGAGATGAAGCCCGGCAGCAGGGATCTGGGCGAACCGGCCAGGTGGCAGGAGTCTTTTGAAGGGCGCGATCCCATGAAGCAGGAGAGCTCCCGTAAGGACAGCCTCTCGGACGTGTTCAGCTCGCTCATGCGCGGCATGGACGGGCAGGGCGCGCAGGTCCAGGCGCCCGCCCCTGAAGCCCAGGAGATGGAGGCTCGCCCCGCAGGCGGTGATGACATAAGGCAGATGGCCTCCGAGATGGTAAAGCGCGTCCTGGTGTCGCAGCCAGCCCCGGGGCAGGGCAGCGAGGTGAGGCTTGAGCTTGGCGGCATGGAGATGCTCAGAGACGCCGGCGTCATAATAAGGCGCGAGCCTGACGGGATGCTCTTTGTTGCGATCTCAACTTCAGATCAGGCAACATACCAGAGGCTCGTTTCGGCGCGCTCCATGCTCGAGCATGGGCTGTCCGAGAGCGAGCGCGGCAGGTTCAAGCTCGAGTTCCGCTTGAAAGGGGAGGATGGCAGTGAAAGGACGGATCAAGGCGCGGATGGCGATGAAGGCGCACTCTAGGTTCAAGGCCGCCTTGCGCGGCGCTGCGGCGCTTGGCCTTTTTGCCCTGTTCCAGGCTGCGCACGCATCCGATGCTTTGGATGGCAGCGGATCCTGCCCAGGCGGCAGGGCGCTGCGCGTGGCGCTCGCTGAGGCAGGCCCCTTCCATGACTTCCAGCGGGTCTTCGCGCACATGCTCGCGGAGCTTGCGCGCAAGGGCCTGGTGCGCGCGGCGCCGCCTGCGGATAATCTCGTGTTCGACGACCCGTCCGCCTACAAGGAGATCTCAAGGCTCAGCCAGGGCGGCTGCGTGGTCTTCCCAGAGGACGCGCTCTACAACGCCAACTGGGATCCCAAGGCCCGCGAGGCAATGAAGGACTCTCTCAAGGAGAGGATCGCAAGGCGCGGCGACATAGATCTGGTGGTGGCCTTCGGCACCAAGTCCGGGCTTGACTTCAAGGACGGGATCCCGGGGGCCGCGGTCATGGTGGCGACGCCGACCGATCCCGAGGCCTCGGGCATCACCGGGCAGGGCGAGTACTCGTCGGCAAAGGGCGTGCACGTGCAGAAGGAGCCGGGGCGCTACCTCACCGAGCTCAAGATGTTCCACGAGATCTTCGGCTTCAAGACGCTTGGGGTGATCCTCGACGACGACGAGGAGGGGCGGCGCAGCCAGGCCGCCGAGGCCATCGACGAGTTCGCATCCCAAAGCGGTGTCAAGCTCGTAAAGTGCCAGGGCGACGTCATAACGCAGGATCTTGAAAAGGCACACGCTGAGTTCTCCCGCTGCTGCATCGAGCTTTCAAGAAGCGGGGCCGGGGCGGTCTACCTCACCTACGGCAACGGAGCCGATCCGGAGAACCTCTACAGCCAGATCAAGCCGCTCATCAATCAGAAGATCCCGACCTTCTCGCAAAGCGGGCTCTCTGAGGTGCGCGCAGGCAGCCTGATGGCGCTCTCAGACGGGGATCTCGAGGCCTCGGGGCGCTTTGAGGCCCAGGTGCTCGAGAAGATAGCCTCAGGCACGCCCCCCGAGCAGATCTCGGAGTACTACCACGCCCCGCTCATGCTGGGCTTGAACCTCAAGACCGCAAGCCTCATCGGCTGGAAGCCGCCCTTCGACCGCCTCATCGCGGTGGACGTGGTGTTCAGCGCCATCGGCAGCAACTAGCCAAAACCAAGGCATTCCGAGCTCCTCAGGGCGCTGGGGGCTTGCGCGGGCTGAAGTCCTCAAGCTCGAGATCCTCAGCGCGCTCCTGCTCAAGCCTCTGCGCGGCCTGCCAGATTTTCCGATGGGCCTTGATTTTCTCTGTCTCAAGCACGGCCTCTCGCAGGCAAGCCCGCGCCTGCTTCTCCTCATCAGCAGCCTTCCTCAGATCCCCGCGCGCCCTCTCCGCGGCAAGTTCGAGATCTGCCAGCTTGAACTTCAAGGACTCAAGGCCGCGCTTGAACTCCTCGAGCGCCTCCTTGCACAGGGTCTGCCCTATGAGGCGGTCCGAGCGCGAGCTTATCTCGCGATTCATGTAGTCGCGGTATTCGGCGCACTGCCGCAGCGCCTCGTCGAGGGCCGAGCGGGCCTGGGAGAGGCGGGACTGCGCCAGCGAGAGATCCCGCCGCCGCTCCTCGGCGCGGCGCTCGCGGATCCCCAGCAGGGCCTCCAGGGGGTAGGCAGCGCTCAACGGTCCACCGCCTGCACGTACCTTAGGATCTTGGCGATTGCAGGCAGCAGATCAGGGGGAATCGACTGCCCCTCCACGCCCTCATCGAAAAGGGCGTGGGCAAGCGGCACGTCGCGGAGCACCGGCACGCCCTCCTCGCGGGCAGCCTCGATCATGCGCCGCGCCAGATCGCCCTGGCCCTTGGCCAGGACCACCGGGAGCGGGGTCTTTTCGGCGTCGTAGTCGACGGCGATTGCAAAGTGGGTCGGGTTCACTATCAGCACCTTTGCCTTCCGGGCGCTTGCGACCGCGGACTGGTTGGCCATCTCCTGGTGCAGCTGCCGGCGCTTTGACTTGATGAGGGGATCGCCCTCCTGCTCCTTGTACTCGCGCTTGACCTCGTCGATGCTCATCATGTGCTCCTTGGTGTAGCGCATGCGCGTGTAGACGAAGTCGAAGGCTGCCACGGCGGCGAATGACCCGCCGCACCAGATGGCAAGCTCCTTCAGAAGCCCCCCTGCCATGATCCACATGGACTGGGCGCTTGAGCCTGGCAGCGCCATGAGCTCGCGGAGATTCGATGAGAGGGCCTTGTAGACTGCAAAGGAGAGGATCGCCACCTTGAGGATGTTCTTTGCAAACTCGATGGCGTTCTTCTTCGAGAAGACCTTCTTGAACCACTTGGCGGGACTCAGGTTTGACAGCTTGGGGGCTGCGGCCTTGGGCGCGAAGAGGAAGCCTATCTGGGCGAGGTTGCCCACGAGCGCTACGGCCATCGCGATGGCGAGCACCGGGGCTGCGATCTTCACGGCGAGGGCCGCGGCGGCCGGGAGCATCATCTTCAGGGCCTCCTCGTAGGGGCGGGAGATCGCGTTTGCGAGTATGAAGTCGAGGAGATCGGAGAAGTCCCTGAATATGGACGGCCCCATCGCGATGAAGTACCCGAAGATGCACAGCACTATGGCCGCCGACGGCACTTCCTGCGATTTTGGAACATCGCCCTTCTGCCTTGCGTCCCGAAGCCGCTTGGGCGTGGGCTGTTCTGTCTTCTCGTCAGCCATCAAGCCTCAATGCCGGAAAAAACGGCTGTGAAATAAAAAGTCAATGGAGAACATAACCGCCGGCGTCTTGAAAGCCGTTTCACAAAGGTGCCAGCCAGCCTTTCCAAAACATGATCTTCCATCCTGAGATGGTGCGAATGCCGCATTGCTAGGGCGTTTTTGCAATGGATCGCACAAAAAAGCCTCATTAAAAACGAGAAACAAGACGGCGATCTTGGTTTTTAAAACATTTTGTGCAAAAAAGCCAAAATACGACATAATATTAAAGAAACGGGAGGTGTGGCGCCAGAAATGCGCCCTACCTGAAGAATAGCACATGGATCCGGAAAATAAAGCCAGATGAACGAAAGCATGGCAATCTACTCCCAGGGCGCGGCGCAGGGGCTGCTGCAGCCCCAGGGCGCGGCCAGGGAGTCGGCGTTCGACGGACTTGCCGTCTCGCTTTCAGATGATAAAGACTCGCTTTTGCAGGATTCATGCGAGGAACTCACCTTCTCGAAGGACAACAGCCGCAAGACCAAGCTTGCCGACCGCAAGACCCGCGGCGCCGGCTCGCGCATCGAGCGCATCAGGGAGCTCTACGAGCTCTACACGCGCACGCTGCGCGGCGACAGCACCGGCCGCGCCGCGGGCTTTGCCAGCAGGGCGCGCAATATGACCGCCGCCCAGGCCTACTCGCAGGCCTTGTCCGAGTTCGGCTCCCAGGGCGGATTTGCCGCGCTCGCCTATGCTAGGGATGAGCTCAAGTCCAGGGATCCCAAGGCCTCCGCGATATTCGAGAAGGCTGCAAATCTCATGTACGAAGGCCACCGCGGTGAGATAGACAGCGGGGCCAACGTGATGCGGGAGGCGCTTCATGACGCGCCTGCGTCATCGAGCGTCTTCAAGAGCCTGCGCGACTACTCGGACGCGCTTTTGAACTTCAAGAACGGCGGCGACATGCTCGCCTTCGTGCAGGAGCGCTTCAAGGACGACACCGACGCGGGCATCGGCTTCCTCATCTCGGCCCTGGGGGCCGATCTTGGATCCGACGCCCCCGGCGCCGACTCGGCGCTGCTGGAGTCGGCCGCCTCGGCCATGGTCAAGGTCAGGGTGATCAACTCCTCGCTCAGGGGCATGGACGCGCTGCTCTCGCGCCTTTCAAAGGCCGGCGGCCAGGACATTTCCGGCACCAGCGCCACCAAGGTCCTGCAAAAGCTCCTGAGGCTTGACCAGGAGCGCTACATCAGCCCCTCGGACGTCAGGAGCCTGCTCTCGGAGGTCAGGACGAAGGATCCCGAGCAGGAGGTGCTGTTGTGCCAGGATCTGGCCGCCGCGCTGCGCTCGCTGCCCGACGAGGCCTACGGCACGCTCGCAGTGCGCGGCGCGGTGGCCGACGCGGCCCAGAAGCTCATCGACAGCTGCATAGCCAAGGAGGACGAATGGCTCGCAACGAAGCACTAGACCAGGCCAGGGCCGAAGTCCTCTCAAGGCTCGGCCTTGAGGCGGCGGAGCAGGGCGAGAGCGTCAGGCTTGATTTCGAGGACGGGATCTTCGCGACCATGGAGGGCTCGTCAGACGGCCATGCCATGGTCCTTTGCGCCTGCTGCGAGCTCCCCGAGCACCTGCTCGGCGGGGCTGCGGCGCGGGCGCTTGAGGCAAGCGGCGATTCCCACGGCTCGGACTTCGCGGCCGCGGTGGCCGGAGACTGCCTGATCCTGGGCTTGCAGATGGATCTGGAAGGATTTGACGCCGGCATGGCGCTCGAGAAGCTGCGCTTTCTGAGGCATGCGGTGCAGGAGGCGGCACGCCATGGCAATTGAACTCTTAAACCCCTCGCTGGGCCTTGCGGGGATCCTCCCCTCGGAGGGAAGCGCGCACCTGCCCGATGCCGGATCGTTCGTCTCAAAGGCCCAGGGCCAGGCGACGCTCTCGGCATTGTTTCCAAGCGATCAGGCCAAGGCCGCGATCATGTCGGCGCTGCGCCCGCGCCAGCGCCGCCCCGAGCAGTGCACGCCCGAGTACCTCTCGCGCAACCTCAGGCGGGCGATGCAGGACCTGAAGGGCAGCGGGGATCCAGACGCGCAGGCGCTAGCCGGCGGGCCGCTCTCCGAACTCTCGGACGATGCCGAGCTCCTGCGCGCCTGCCAGGGAATGATGGTGGGATCCTGAGATGGAGGGGCCGGTTCACGCGATGGGCACGAAGATCCTCGATTCCGACGAGCGCTTCAGCCTGGAGACGCTCTGCGCCTTCTGGTGCGAGATGGGGCTTTTCGACAAGGCCTGGCCGCTCCTCCTGGTGCTCGAGAAGAACGGCGCACCGAGGTACTGGTGCCTGCTGACGAGGCTCCTGTGCCTCTTCGAGCAGGGCAGGCACGAGGAGTGCCTGGCCCTCACCGAGGGCCTCCTGCCCGATGGCGAGAAGGACATTGAAGATCATGACGAGGGCGCGCGGCTTGCCGAATGCCTCAAGATGCGCGCCCGCGCGCTCTATGCGCTCGGGCGGCACAACGAGGCCTCCGCGCTCGCGCAGGAGATCGTAAGGGCCGGGAGGATCGGATGAGCATCAACGCAGCCTTGAAGACTGCGGCCGGCGCCTTCACGCGCCACGCCGACCTCGTGCTGGTCGCGGCGGTCATCGCGGTCATCGCGCTGATGATCCTGCCGGTGCCCACGCCGCTTGTCGACCTGCTGATCTCGGTGAACCTCGGCGCCTCGTTCGTCATACTGATGATGACGCTCTACACCCCCTCGGTGCTCGGGTTCTCCTCATTCCCCACGCTTTTGCTCTTCACGACGCTCTTCCGCCTGGGGCTCAACATCTGCACCACCAGGCTCATATTGCTGCAGGCCGACGCCGGCGAGATCATCTACACCTTCGGCGACTTCGCGGTTGGCGGAAACTTCGTGGTCGGCGCCGTGGTCTTCATCATCATCGCGATCATCCAGTTCCTGGTCATAGCCAAGGGCGCCGAGCGCGTCTCCGAGGTCGGCGCGAGGTTCTCCCTCGACGCGATGCCGGGCAAGCAGATGTCCATCGACGCCGACCTCCGCGCCGGCACCATCGACGGAGCCGAGGCGCAGCGCCGCCGCGACGAGGTGGCCCTCGAGAGCAAGCTCTACGGCTCGATGGACGGCGCGATGAAGTTCGTCAAGGGCGACGCCATCGCAGGCCTCGTCATCGCGGCGGTGAACATAGTCGCAGGCACGATCATCGGCTCTACCCAGAACGGCCTCAACTTCAGCGAGTCGCTCAAGCTCTACGGCATCCTGACCATCGGCGACGGCCTGGTCTCGCAGATCCCCTCGCTCCTCATCTCCATAGCAGCCGGCATCCTCGTGACACGCTCGGGCGGCAAGGTCGACAACGTGGGCGAGCAGATAGGCGGCGAGATCTTCAGCAGGCCCAAGGCGCTGAAGGTCGCCGCGGCCATGGTCTTCCTCTTCGGGCTCGTGCCGGGCTTCCCCAAGGCCCAGCTCTTCGCGCTCGCCGCCGTGATGGCCGGAGTCTCGCTCGGCCTTAGCAAGATAGAGAAGGGCGCGAGCGAGGATCCGTCGGCGGCGCTCAAGAACACGCTCGCTCCCGCAGTCAAGGGCAAGAAGCGCCGCGCCGAGGGCTCCGCGTCCGAGTTCGCGCCGGTGGTGCCGATCATCCTCGACACCTCGCCGGAGCTTGGCGAGTACCTCGACTACTCGCGCCTAAACGACAGCATGGCCGCGGTGCGCGACGCCCTCTACTTCGACCTGGGGGTTCCGTTCCCCGGCATCAACCTGCGCGACAACCCCTCGCTTTTGGGCCTCTCCTACGTGCTCAACCTCAACGAGATCCCGCTCTCAAGCGGCACGCTCCTCAAGGATCACGTCATGGTGCGCGAGCGCCCGGACGACGTGAGGATGCTCGGCGCCAAGGTCCAGGAGACCCAGGGCTTCATCCCGGGGCAGAGCTGCGTCTGGGTGCCGCGCTCAGACCGCGCCCTTCTCGAGGGCGCGGGCATGAAGTGCCTGGAGGGCGAGGAGGTGATCACGCTGCACCTCTCGATGATGCTCTCGCGCCACGCCTCCGAGTTCATCGGCATGCAGGAGAGCAAGTACCTGCTCGACCGCATGGAGGAGCGCGCCCCGGATCTGGTGCGCGAGGCCGTGAGGCTGCTGCCGATGCAGAAGTTCTCCGACATCTTAAAGCGCCTGGTGTCCGAGCAGGTCTCGATCCGCGACTTGCGCACGATCCTCGAGGCCGTCATCACCTGGGCCCCGCGCGAGAAGGACATCATCATGCTCTGCGAGTACATCCGCTCGGCGCTCAAGCGTCAGATCAGCTTCCGCTACGCCGGCAGCAGCAACCTCTTGCCTGCGGTGCTCATCGACCCCAGGGTCGAGGAGATCATCCGCAAATCCATACGCCAGACCTCCGCCGGCGCCTTTCTGGCGCTCGACCCCGAGAACTCGCGCAAGTTTCTGTCAGAGATGGAAAGGGTGCACAGGAAATGCAAGCGCAAGCCTGTGCTGATAGCGTCCATCGACATCAGGCGCTATGTGAGGCGCCTCATCGAGGGCGATTTTTACGACATACCGGTGCTTGACTACCAGGAGCTGACCTCTGAGATCTCGGTTCAGCCGGTGGACAGGATCCGCTTTTAAGGAGGGACTTCAAAATGTCCGAAGAAGATAAGAACAACGACGGCAGCCTGTCTCCCGTGACGGCCGGCGAAGCCATCAAGAGGCTTGAAAACGGCGAGTCCATAGGCGACATGATCGGGATCCACAAGGAGCAGACCGAGATCCTCTACGCCCTGGCCTACTCGCTCTACACTGGCGGCATGTACATGGACGCCGAGAAGGTCTTCAGGGCGCTGTGCGTCTACGACGGCGGCGACCAGAGGTTCTGGATGGGACTTGGGGGCTGCCTCGACCAGCTTGGCAATTTCGACGAGGCCGCGCAGATCTACGGCATGGCTGCGACGATGAGCGGCCTCAAGGACCCAGAGCCCATGTACTACGCCGCGCGCTGCTTCCTGCGCGGCGGCAACGCCGAGTACGCCGTGGACGCACTGGACTTCATGTCCTCCATGGGCCGCGATGGCAACTCCCGCGACGCGGAGTTCCTCAGGAAGGGCGAGGAGCTCAGGAAGGCGCTCTCGGAGCGCAAGTGAGGGGATCATGACCGATATGAACAACGTGAACGGCACTGCGTCGAGCCTGCTTGCGCAGATAGAGGACATCAACCGCCAGCTCCTGGGCGGGGAGGAGAGCGCAAAGGAAAGCCCGGCCTCCAAGGTCAAGGGCCTCGACGCCAACTGGCTTCTGGAGAAGCTGGGGCAGGTGCAGGCCAAGGGATCGGCCCAGGGCGGAGCGCAGGTCTCGTCTGCCGCCTCGGCGCCCGAGCTTCCGGCCCCCTCAAGCGCGGCCATGGAGCGCTTGAAGAACCTCTCGTCGGAGGCCCTGCTCTCGCTGCTCTCCGCCGAGGATCGCGAGACCACCGTGCAGTCGGGCCTCGAGTCGCTCAAGTCCAACGCGCTTGAGCGCAAGCAGAACTCAGAGGAGCGCATCAAGAACCTCACCGAGCAGTGCGAGAAGGTCAGAAAGCAGAAGAAGCTGGGGATATTCGGAAAGATCTTTGGGTGGATCAGCAAGATAGTGACTGCCGTGCTCGCGGTGGGCACCCTGGTTGCAGGCGCCGTTACCGGCAACCCGCTGCTCATCGCTGGCAGCGTGATGCTGTGCCTGAAGACCGTCAACGACATCGGCACGATGGTCAATGGCAAGTCGACGCTGCAGAACGCGCTCGAGGGCATGGGCGTGAGCTCCAAGACCGCAGGCACCATCAGCGGCGTGGTCGACGCCGGCCTAATGATCGGCGCGACCGTCTGCACCCTGGGCGCCGCGGCCGGCGCCAGCGGCGCGAGCGCCACCATGAGCAGCGCCGGCAGGATCATCGAGGGCTCGGCCTCCATCGTCAACGGCGTCGCCGGCGTTGGCGCGGGCACCGTGACCATACTCTCGGGCATCAACCAGTCGGACGTGGCCTCGCTCAAGGCAGACCAGAAGCTGCTGCAGGCCATCATGGAGAGGCTTAACCACATCCAGGAGGCCGACATAGACCAGATCAAGGACGTGATGGAAAGAACCCAGAGCGTCACGGAAGGCGTCAAGCAGGTGCTCAAGGAGAGGGCCGAGCTCACCGGCACCATCCTCACCGGCGGCGCGCAGGCCCCGGCCTGATGAAAGCAAGGAGACTACATATGATAGACAACGTCAATTCAAAGCAGGGCGGCATCGACCTGGGCGCCCTGGCGGGAGTGCTCTCGACCGAGAAGACCAAGGCATCCGGCGGCGAGGTGGTTATCCCGGAGGCGAAGTCCTCCCAGCAGGACGGCGTCGGGGCCAACCCGATTGCCGAGCCCTCGCGCCTGAACGTCTCGATGGGCGACATGGCTTCGCTGGCCGCGATGCTCGGTGCGCTCATCGTGCAGGCCTCGGCCGAGCAGCGCGAGCAGAACCGCCAGGAGATCAGAAGCGCCACCGAGGCCAACATCGAGAACCTCAAGTCCCAGGCCAGCGAGCTTCGGGAGAAGGCCACCGACATCAGGAACGCGGCGATCGCAAGCGGCGTGGCCCAGATAGCCAGCGGAGCCATGAGCATAGTCGGCGGCAGCGTGTCGGTGAACGCGGGCGCCAAATCCATCGGCATGACCGAGACCATGGCCAAGGCCACAATGATGAAGGGTGCCGGCTACAGCGCCATCGCCGAGGGCGCGGGCTCGGTGTTCGGCGGCGTCGGCAAGATCGTGGAGGGCGAGTTCAACGCCAGCCAGGTCGAGCGCGACGCCAAGATCAAGGAGCTCGAAGCCGGCCACGACAAGAACGAGGAACTCATCGCCACGCTCAAGAGCTACAACGAGGGGCTCAAGGACGTGATAGACCGCGTGCTCTCGGCGGTGCAGAGCATGACCGAGTCCTCGAACCAGGCCCGCGCCAAGATCCTGGGGTAGGCCATGCAGAAGAGCGCATACGTGCAGTGCTTCGAGCGCGCAGGCGAGCGCTTCGGCTGGAACGTGCTTTCACGGGGCGAGGAGGCGTGCGAGGCCGTGTTCGGCGTCGGAATAGTGCGCTTGAGCGTCCCCGACGGCGAGCGGGGGCTGCTCTCGCTCTCCCTTTGCAAGGTTCCCTCCGACGAGCGCGGGCGCGGCGATCTGGCGCTGCGCTATGCCTCGGCAAACGCCGGACTCCTGAAGTCCGGCCGCTGCGCCGTCGTGATCTCCAAGGGCGCCTTCCGCCTCGAGCGTTTTTTGAGCGAGGGCGAGAAAAGCGAGGAAGCGTTCCTCGAAGCCCTTGAAGATTTCCTCGCCGACTGCGACTATCTGGTCAAGGGGGGCGGGGCGCCCGCCCCCTCCGGCAGCGATGCGCTGTCAAATCTCCAGTACCTGATATGAGGACAATGAACGGCAACGCGATGGGACACCTTGGGAAGCAAATAACAGCTGCGGCTGTAGCGCTCATCTTGCTGCTGTGCGCCGCCGCGCCTTCGCAGGGAGCCTACCTCCCGCGGCCGTACTCGCATTATTCAGACTCCGAGGGCGTCGCGTCGGTGCTCTCGGACTTCGCGCGCGCCGAGGGCTACGATCCGCAGGTCTCGTCAAAGCTCACGGGCGTCATGAGCGGGCGCTTCTCGAACATGCCGCCGCAGCAGTTTTTGGACGGGATGCGCGCGGCCTTCGGCGTGCGCGCCTACACCCGCAAGAACACCATGTTCTTCTTCCACGAAAGCGAGTGGGGGGAGCGCATGATAAAGCCCGTCAACGTCGATGGGGCGAGGCTGCTCTCCGGGCTTGAGCGCTCAGGCGCCATCCCGCCCGAGCTGCCCGCGAGGCTCAACGGCTCCGTGGTCGTGCTCCAGGGCCCGCCTGCGCTCCTGGACAGCCTCACGCAGATCTGCGACACCATCGACCAGGGCACCGCCGACCGCATGGTCATGAGGGTGTTCAAGCTCAGGCACGCCAAGGCCGACGACACCGAGCTCAGCTCCATGGACAAGACCATCGTCGTGCCCGGCGTTGCGAGCATCCTCAAGCGCATGACCGAGGGCACCGGCGGCACCGGGCCCACGGTCACAAGGTCCAGCTCGACGGTGAAGAAGCTCCTTGGCACCGGGCTTGCCGCCAGCGCCGATGGCGCCAGCGGCGGCGATCAGGCCGGCGCCATCCAGCAGACCTCGGCCGTCAGCGGCACCGGGCAGGGCGGGATCATGGCCGACACCAGGCTCAACGCGGTGGTCATCAACGACTTCGAGTACCGCATGCCCTACTACGAGAAGGTGATAGCCGATCTCGACCAGCCGGTGAAGCTCGTCGAGCTGCACGCGGCCATCGTCGACGTCGACATCGACGCGGCCAGGGATCTCGGGATCTCCTGGCAAGGCGGGATCCGCCGCGGCAACTGGTCGGTGGCAGGCGGGGTGGGCAAATCGTCGTCCCTGGGCTGGGATGGCAGGTCCAACCCGGTCTCCAACAGCGACTCGGGCGGGATCTTCTCGACCGTGTTCTCGACCGAGCGCAGCTCGTTCCTCTCGAACATCCACGTCCTCGAGGAGAACAGCAAGGCCCGCACCCTGGGCAGGCCCTCGGTCCTTACGTTGGACAACACCGAGGCGACCATCGAGGACACCGTGACGCGCTACATCCAGGTTCCCGGCTACCAGGCCGTGGATCTCTTCAAGGTAGACTCCGGCACGGTGCTGCAGGTGACCCCGCACATCATCGACGACAGCGCGGGCGGGCCTCCCTACATCTCGATGGTGGTCTCCATCCAGAGCAACCAGGACAGCGGCAGCACCGTCACCGCGACCTCGGCCGACAGCGTGCCGCCCATCAAGCAGACCCGCATCAACACACGGGCGCTGGTGCGCGAGGGGCAGAGCCTGCTCCTGGGCGGGTACTATGTCGAGTACCGCAAGGACAGCTCAAGCGGCGTGCCCGGGGCCAAGGACGTCCCGGTGGTCGGCGGTCTCTTCGGGGAGGACGGGCGCGACAGCTACCGCCGCGAGAGGCTCATCCTCATCACCCCGAAGGTCATGGACCTGGGGGAGCTGCAGGCGATGCCCCATGATCTGGACGAGAAGACCTTCCACGTCTCGCCCACCCAGGACAGCTACCTAAAGCGCGCCCCGGCGAAGGGCCGCGGCTCGGGGTGCTCGTCCACCAACGCAGGCGGGGGGAGCAGCACGTTTTGAGCGCACGCGAGATAAGGATCTGCCAGGGACCCCAGCAGGGCGCGGTATTCTGCCTTGATGAGGGCAGCTACACCGCGGGCCTTGCCGACGACTGCGACCTCATCTTCGAGGGGGCGGCGGCCGAGCACGCCTTCATGATCGAGGTAACCGGCGAGGGCGTGTTCGCAACGCCGCTTGGCAGCGGCATCGCCCTGGGCGGCCAGGCCGCGTCAGGGCGCACGGCATGGGAGAGCGGGGCGATCCTCGCCTCCGGGGATCTCGCGTTCCTCCAGCGCCCGCAGGGATCGCGCGAGCCCTGGCCCGATCAGACTGCCAAGGTTCCTGAAAAGCCCCAGAGCGCAGGGGAGGCCGAAAAGGAAGTCGAGGCTCCTGCTAAGACGGCAGGCGCGGATGCGGATGCCGCCGCGCCCGATGAAGGCGATGGGAAGCCAAGGGGCGGACGTGCCCGCCGCATCGCGGCTGCGCTGCTTGGCACAGCCTGCATCGCCGCCGCGCTGATGCTCACCGTGGGGCTTCAAGGCCAAGCCGGGGCAGGAGAGGATCTGCAAGCCCTCAGGGCCGCGCTTGACGAGAAGGGCTTCGGAGGGCTTGAGGTATCGCAAAGGGATGGCGCCCTCCATGTCTCAGGCGAGGTCGGCGACGGCGCCGACCTCGCAGCCCTGACTGCGGCGCTGCCCTCTCTCTCGACCAGGGTGGCGCTCGACGTCGCCGTGCGCGACGACGAGTGCGTGAGCGCCGAAAACGCGCTCAGGGGCTTTGGCTACAGCTACAGCGTAAGGCGCGGCGACAAGGGCGCGCTCATCGCAAGAGGCTATGTGAAGGATCAGAAGGCCGAGGGCGATCTCTACTCGAAGCTTCCCAGGCGCCTTCGCGACAAGCTCTCCTTTGACAGCGTATACGCATCAAGGCTCAAGCAGGATCTCGCATCGCTGCCATCGGATGACGCCCTGCCAAAGTCCGCGACAGCGCATTTCCTCGACAACCGCGTGGCCGTCTCAGGCGCCGTGGGGGTTGACGCGCAAAAGAGCGTGGAGCGGGCGCGCAAGGCCCTGGAGGCGCTCTACGGCTTCCCGCTCAGCCTCTCAAGGGAGGAGGAGGGCGGCGGGGACATCCTGGCCATGAGCCCGGCCAAGCCCGCGCCTGCGGCATCGCCTGCGCCAGAGGATGCCTCAGCTGCCGCCGCGGCGCCGGCCGCGGCCGCCCCGGACGGCGCGCTTTCGCCCGAGGACATCATGGGCGTGAGCCTTCAGCCCATCAAGTTTTTCACCACCAGATCCGGCCACCGCTACTTCGAGGGCGGGGTGCTGCCCTCCGGGCAGACCGTCACGGAGATCAGCCTTGACCGGATCACCATCAAGAAGGGGGACAGGACCAGTGAAATACTTCTCAGAGGGCATTGATGCCTTCAAGGACGTGGCGGAAGGAAGGCCCGACAAGGAGCTTTCCGACAGCCTTGCCGCCCTCAAGGGCGATCTGAAGGCCAGGCTCGACGGCGGCGCGAGCCCCGACGAGTTTGCCAAGCTCAGCGGGCTTTACGAAGCGACCTGCGCGGCTTTTGACATTTCCATTCCAAAGGAGGAATGACCATGGTAGACGGGATGACTGGAAGCAGCTATGCCACCGGCGTGAGCAACACCCTCGACAACTTGAGCAAGCAGGCCGACTCCATCATGAGCGAGATGGACCGCATCTCGACCCTCTCATCGACCGAGCAGACCACCGAGATGATCAAGCTCAATTTCCAGATCGGCCAGTACAACTCGATGGTCGAGATGTGCTCGAGCCTTACCAAGGACCTTACCGACTCGCTCAAGAGCATTGCCCAGAAGGTGTAAGAGATGATTGAGTTCCTGGACAAGGATGATCTCGTGAAGATCATCGAGATCGGCATGGCAGGCGCCATGAAGGGCAGGATCGTCGAGGCCAGGAGGCTCTTCGAGGGCCTGTGCGCCTATGACCAAGGCCTTGTTCCGGCCAAGACCGGGCTGGCGCTGTGCCACCTCTTCACCGACGAGTTCGAGCAGGCCGAGGAGATCCTGGACGGTCTTCCCCAGGACGACGACGTGCTGGGAGTGAGGGTGCTTGCCGCGGTCCTGAAAAAGGACAGCGCGCAGGCCAAGTCGCTGATGTCCGAGATCAAGGACCGCAGCGGCTCAGGCTACAAGCTCGCAAGCGACACCATAGCCTTCGCGGAGCGCTGATCTTGAGAGCAAAGCTGTTCGCCCTGGTTCTCGCCGGGGCGCTGGCCCTGTGCGGATGCAGGGAGAACGTCTACTCCGGCGTGAGCGAGGACGACGCCAACGAGATGGTCTCGGCGCTGCTGCGCCGTGGCATCGACGCCCAGAAGGTCTCCGAGGGCAAGGGCGCTTTCAGCGTCAAAGTCGAGCACGAGGATCTGGTGCGCTCGGTGGACATACTCAAGGAGAACTCATTGCCGCGGGCGACCTACCAGAGCCTGGGCACGGTGTTCACCGGGCAGGCGATGATCTCGTCGCAGCTTGAGGAGCAGGCGCGCCTTGCCTACGCGCTCTCCGAGGAGCTTTCGGCCACCTTCGCGCGCATCGACGGCGTGCTCGACTCGCGCGTCCACGTGACCTTGGTGCAGCACGAGCAGTCAAGCGGGATCACCACCCCGCCCTCGGCCGCGGTGTTCCTGCGCCACACCCCGGACTCGCCTGCGGTGCGCATGGAGAGCGACATCCGCCAGACCGCCTCCCGCGCGGTGCCCGGGCTCACCCCCGACCGCGTGAGCGTGATGTACGAGGAGTTCCGCGAGAAGGTGATCCCTCCTGCGGTGCACAAGGCCAAGTGGTACGAGCGGCCCTACGCAATAGGCCTGCTCTCGGCGCTGGCCGCGCTTATCGCGGCCTTGGCGGCAGCGCTGGCGCTTGCGCGCATGGGGATCATCTCCGTAAGGCGCCGCGGCGGTGGCGGGAAGCAATGAGGCTTGAGTTTGCAAGTCTCCTCCTTTCAAAGGAGGGGGCGGTGCTCCTCGATGCGATCCTGGAGTTCAACGCCGGCTTTGCCGTCAGCAAGCCTGATCCGCCATTTGGCGGCCTCATGGCAAGGCTCAAGGCTGATCCGCGCGCCATGGCGCTGCTCTCCCCTGAGCGCGCGGGTGGATTCTTTGACTTTGAAGAGCCGATCACCCGCCTGGCGCTTGCCGGCGGCAAGGCGCTTGAGGAGCTTGCGCGCAAGCTCTCTTGCGTGATCTTCGCAGGCAGGATCTCATCCTGCGTGAGGCGCGAGGAGGTTCTCGCGCTAAGGCAGGAGCTGTCAAATGAGGAGCTCGGGTTCGCGCGCGGCAGTGCGAGGTTCATGCTGGGACAAAAGGCCAGGCAGGCGCTTTGCGAGGACTTTGCCTTTCCCGGCTCGATCCTCGACGCCGGGGCCTGGGCCCTCGCGGCAGTCGAGTCGGCCCTGCCTGATCCCGTGCGGCAGAGGCTCAGTCCGCCTGCGCTTTCGCGCCCCGCCCCTGCAGGGGAGGCGCTCGACGCGCTCAAGGCGCTTTGCACGAGGCTTATGAGGCAATCGGGGGACGAGAGATGCCGGATGATTTTCAGCTTGTAAAGGCGGCGGTCAAGCCTGGCCCCGGGGTGCATGTCGTAAAGAAGGACGACTACGCGGACTTCCGCGAAGCCTCAAGGCTCCTTGATCTCGTCAAGAAGGCCTCCGCCGACGCCGCCGAGCGGGCCAGGAAGGCCTACCTCGAGCAGCGCGAGCGCGGCTACAAGGAAGGGCTCGAGCAGGGGCGCGAGGAGTACTCCGAGAAGATCGTCGAGATGGTGATGAGCCAGGTCGACTCCATCGCCGCGCTTGAAAAGCAGCTCACCGACGCCGTCTACGACGCGGTCGTCAAGATCATCGGCAGCCTCGATAGGCGCGATCTCGTCGAGCGCGTGGTGCACCAAGGCCTCTCCTATGTGCGCGGCTGCAAGAGCATCACGCTGAGGGTGTGCCCCGACGATGAGAAGATCCTGCGCGCCTCCCTGGGCTCGGTGCTCGCCAACGGCCAGGGCGGCTACGTGAGGCTGGCCGCCGATCCCAACCTCAGGGCCGGCGACTGCGTGCTCGAGACCGAGCAGGGCGTGGTCGAGTCCTCGCTCTCAACCCAGCTCAAGGTCCTGAGGAAGGCGCTAGACGCCAATCTGGAGAACAAGGGTGGCGCTTGAGTACATAGGCAGGATGATCGCCGAGGCCGTAGACCGGGCGCAGACGGTGCAGGTGCGCGGCCGCGTCGAGGAGGTGGTCGGGACCATCATCCGGGCGGTGGTGCCCGAGGTCAAGGTCGGCGAGCTGTGCATCATGAGGAACCCTGGCACCAGTTGGCAGCTCAAGGCCGAGGTGGTCGGCTTCTCAAAGAACACTGCGCTTCTGACCCCGCTTGGCGATCTCGAGGGGATCTCCTTCCACACCGAGGTGATCCCGACTGGGCACGTGCTCACGGTTCCGGTGGGGCGCGAGCTTCTTGGGCGGGTCATCAACGGCGTGGGCGAGAGCGCCGACGGCAAGGGGCCGCTGGGCACCCACGAGTCCTATCCCGTCTACGCCGATCCGCCCCCCGCGATGACCCGCAAGCTCATCACCAAGCCCATCAGCCTGGGGCTGAGGGTGCTCGACGGCATGCTCACCTGCGGGCAGGGCCAGAGGCTGGGCATCTTTGCTGCCGCAGGCGGCGGCAAGTCCACGCTGCTCTCATCGATCATCAAGGGCTGCTCGGCGCAGGTGTGCGTGCTCGCGCTCATCGGCGAGCGCGGACGCGAGGTGCGCGAGTTCATCGAGCACGATCTGGGTCCCGAGGGAATGAAGAAGACCGTGCTGGTGGTCTCGACCTCAGACCGCTCCTCGATGGAGCGCCTGAAGGCCGCCTACACCGCGACTGCGGTCGCCGAGTACTTCCGCGATCAGGGGATGAGCGTGCTTTTGATGATGGACAGCGTGACCCGGTTCGGGCGCGCCCAGCGCGAGATCGGCCTCGCCGCAGGCGAGCCGCCGACCCGCCGCGGCTTCCCGCCCTCGGTGTTCTCCGAGCTGCCAAAGCTCATGGAGCGCGCCGGAAACTCCGACAAGGGCTCGATCACCGCGCTCTACACGGTGCTCGTCGAAGGCGACGACATGACCGAGCCCATCGCCGACGAGACGCGCTCGATCCTGGACGGGCACATCATCCTCTCCCGCGCGCTTGCCGCAAAGAACCACTACCCGGCCATCGACGTGCTCGCCTCGGTCTCGAGGGTCATGAACCAGATAGTCACGAAGGAGCACAAGCAGGCAGCCGCGAAGCTGCGCGCGATCCTCGCCAAGTACCAGCAGATAGAGCTCCTGGTGCAGCTTGGCGAGTACAAGCGCGGGGCCGATCCTGAGGCCGACTCGGCGCTCGACCACATCGATCGCGTGAATGCCTTCCTAAGGCAGGGGCTCGACGAGCGCTCAAGCTTTGAGGAGACGCTGAAGGCCCTTGAGCAGGCGGTGCTCTGACCTCAGCGGCAGGCCACGCTCAAAAGCGTGATGTCGTCTGACTGCTCGGCGCTGCCGCGGTGGGCGGCGACCGAGGCGAGGATCGCCTGGTTGAGGTCCGACGCCCCGCTATCGCGGTGCTCCAGCACCACCTTGCGCAAGGCCTCCTCCCCGTAGAGCTCGCCCTTCGCGTCCATCGCCTCGCTGATCCCGTCGGTGTAGATGACGAGCCGGTCGCCCTTTGCAAGCGCGCCTTCAAACTGCTTGAACTCGTAGCCCTCCACGACGCCGCAGGCAGGGCCGCTCAAGCCTTCAAGCTCCATGATCCCGCCATCCTTGCAGATCATGGGCCTGCAGTGCCCGGCGTTGGCGTAGCGCAGAAAGCCGTCCTTCTTGCTCACCGTGATGATGAGCAGCGTCACGAACATCAAATTGGGGTTGTGCTCGGAGAGCATCGCGTTGACGCGATTCATAGTTTCCGCAGGCTCCATGCCCAGGCCGATGCACTGCCTGATGATGGTGACCGTGGTGGTCATGAAGAGCGCCGCCGGCACGCCCTTGCCCGAGACGTCGCCGATGACCAGCGTCAGGCTCTCGTGATCCTGGATGATGTCGAACAGGTCTCCCCCGACTTCCTTTGCCGGGAGCAGGTAGGCTGCGATCTCGAAGGGGCATGATGTCTCGAAGCTCGGGACCTTGGGGAGCATGCCGCTTTGGATCTCGGCTGCAGCCGAGAGCTCGCCTTCAAGCAGCTTCTGCCTGGCCTGGGTCCGCATGGCAGAGGAGATGCTGTCGTTGAGCGATCTGGCCATGTGCCTTATGGCGGAGGCCACCATTCCGGTCTCGCTTCCATCCTCAGGCAGGGCTTGGGCGGCGGCGAGGATGGTCGCAGGATCGCTGGGATCGGCCCTTGAGATCTCAAGCGCGGCATCTGCGACCTGGCGCAGCGGGCGCACGAGCCTTGAGACTAGGAAGGCTGCCGCCGCAAGGGCCGGCGCCAGGATCGCCAGGGCGATGAGCAGGATGTGGAAGAGCGTGCGGTAGAGCGGTGCGAGCACCTCGTTGCGGTCGGAGAGGCACACCACCTTCCACTCGAAGGGCCCGAAGTCCGAGGTCTTGATAAGGAAGTCGCGGCCGTTGAGCTCAACTCCGTGCCTGCCTCCTGCGGGGATCTTGAAGGTCGCAGGGTCGAACGAGGGGATGGCAGGACAGAGCGCGTCGTCCCCGATCAGGACCTTGCCCTCCCTGTCTGAGATGAGCACGTAGCGGCCCGCGACGCGCTCGCTTATCGAGTCGATGATGATCTTGATCCCCGAGAGCACCTGCTCGCCGCCCCTGCCGTACTGTTCCTTGAGATCGGACACGTCGCGCAGCAGCACGGCGAGCCGGCCCTGAACGCCGGTGGGGCTGACTGCGGCGACCGATGAGATCCCCTTGAGGAAATAGGTGCCGGTGCGTCCGTCGCGCTCGGCGTCCTTTAGGATCGCAAAGAGTGGCTTTCCCGTGGTGTCGGTCTCATTTAAGAGCGCAGGCGGGATGCGGGGCCCCGGGCCCCTGCCTGTGAGGTAGGCCTTGACCTTGAAGCGCTCCTCGGATGAGGCGATGAAGGATTGGATCAGTGCCTGGCCGCCTGCGTCCCTTGCGTTGGCGCCAAGGTCTCCCAGCACGCTTGAAAGCTTTGAGATCTGGGATCGGATCTCCATGAAGTACTGGATCTCGGAGTTCAGGTACGAGAAGTAGGTGGCGTCGATGCCGTCGCTTATGAGCATGGCCTGGCGGGTGAGCGCCCGGTCCTCCGTGAAGAGGTAGGCGTTTTTCTGGAACGTCATCATGTAGGCGCAGAACAGCGCCATCGGCAGCAGCACCGCCATAGCGGTGAGCGCGAGGATCCTTTGCTTGAGGTTCATGTGGAGGCTCATCTTGAGGTTGCGCGAAGGTTCAGCGCGGCATATCGGGACATCACCTTGGAGACGAAGGCGGCAGTTTCCGGGTAGTCCGGGATCCCGCCTGCGCGCTCGACGGCGCCGGGGCCTGCGTTGTAGGCGGCAAGCGCCAGCTCGAGCGCGCCGAAGCGCGAGATCATCGACATCAAGTAGCGCGCCCCGGCGCGCAGGTTCTCGTCAGGGTCGAATGGATCGGCCACCCCAAGCTCGCTTGCGGTCTTGGGCATGAGCTGCATGAGCCCCTGCGCGCCCTTTTGCGACACCGCTCCGGCGATGAGTCCGGACTCGGTCTCGGCCACCGCCTGCACGAGGGCGGGCGGCAGCCCGGCCGACCTTGCCGCGTCCTTGATCCTGGGCAGCAGGTCCGAGAGCGCGGCGCGAAGCGAGCCCTCGCTTGCGATGTAGGGCAGGCTCACCATGTGCGAGCGCCTTAAGAGCGAGGCGTACTTTGAGAGGGAGTAGACGTCCATCGTGTCGATGAGCATCTGCCGCCTGGGCGCGGCGCCAAGCGGAACGGCCCGCACCTCGGAGGTCTCGACCTCCAAGGTGGGCCCCTGCGCCGCCGGCGCCGCTGCCGCCAAATGGGCGGCGCATGTCGCGGCCAGCGCGCAGGCTGCCAGGGCGCAGGCCTTAGGATGCGGCATCTTGCGGGGCTTTGGGATCGATGTAGATGGTGACCATGTTGCGATCCTCGAGCCTGCAGTAGGCGTAGTGGGTCGCTATCTCCTTGACCAGGAAGATCCCCAGGCCGCCCACGGCGCGCTCGTCGAGGTCGGCGGAGATGTCAGGCTCCCCGACCTCGATGAAGGGATCGTAGGGCGAGCCCTGGTCGATGATGGTCAGCTGCACCATCTGGCGCGAGTCGAAGGTCGCGGTGCCGCAGATGAACTCGGCGGTGCCGCCGCTTTTGCCCTTGTAGGCGTAGTTGACCACGTTGGTGAGCAGCTCCTCCACGACAAGCTGGGTCTTGAGCAGCAAAGGCTCGAGATCGCCCGTGAGCGTGGACTTGAGCACCGAGTTCACGTAGCTGAGCTCGTCGATGCTAGCAGGGAGGGTCATGCGCTTCATCATCTGTCATGCTCCAGCGGCGGATAGCGCCTCGTCCAGGGTGTCCTTGATGGTGAGGATCATCGAAAAGCCCGAGATCTTGAGGACCTCAAGCACGGCAGGCCTGATGGAGCACAGGCAGAGCGCCACTCCAGCGGCCTTGGAATTCTTGGCAAGCTTGAGGATCGCCCTGAGTCCCGCCGAGCTGATGTACTCAAGCCCCTCCAGGCTTAGCACCATGCCCTTGAAGCCGCCTTCCTGGGGCAGCGCGAGCATCTGCTTTTCAAATTCTCCCACGCTCACCGCGTCAAGCCGCCCTGACACGCTGGCGATGCACACTCCGGAGCGCTCCTGCTTAGATATCTCCATGCTGCCGACCTTTGATGAAAAAATGGGTGGAAACTGTATTCCTTTGTCTTTGCTTGAACTTGATCATATCATTTAAGAAAAAGCCAGGGCCCCGGAAGGGCGCGCGGGGCATGGGCTTTTGCCTGAAAGTTTGGCACAGGTCAGAAAATCGCCCCCGCGCGCTCCCCTATCATGGGGGCAGGCGCCCGCTTAAGCGGACGGAAAGAGGACTTTTAAGAGGAGGGGCATCGTGCAGCCTGCCGTGATCGAACTGGTGTCGCAGGGCATGTACCTCGTGCTGCTGCTCTCGATGCCGCCCATCATCGTCGCCTCGGTGTGCGGCGTGCTCCTGAGCCTGGTGCAGGCCATAACCCAGATCCAGGAGCAGACGCTTTCCTTTGGCATCAAGCTCATAGCCGTGGGCGCGACGCTCTTTTTGACCGCGGGGTGGATGAGCTCTGAGATCATCGCCTTCGGCAAGGAGCTGTTCGAGCGCTTCTACCTTCTGCAGTGACGATGGACGGCGCCCTCAGCCAGCTTCTGCAGCTCGTGTCGGATCCGGCCTTTCACGACTGGATGTACACGCTCGCGCTCTCGCTTCCGAGGATCATGATGGTGGCCTCGTTCGCCCCGTTCTTCGCGCCGGGGGTTAGCGGGCCGCTGCGGCTCTCGCTGTGCCTGGCCTTCATGCTCCCGCTGATGCCGCTCACCCACTTCCAGACATTGCAGCTTTTAGAGGACGGCAATCCAGGGATCCTGATCCTCGCCGCCCTCATCCTGAAGGAGGCCTTCATCGGGCTGCTCATGGGCTACGTGGCGGGGCTTGTGTTCTACGCGGCGATGAACGCCGGCATGATCGCCGACAACCAGCGCGGCGCCTCGCAGGCTTTGGGGGCGGACATCCTCACCGGGGATCAGAACTCGCCTTTTGGGTCGGTGCTCTTCCTGTCGATGGTGGTGCTCTTCTTCTCATCTGGAGGCTGCCTTGCCTTCGTGGCGCTGTTCTACCAGAGCTACGCGGCCTGGCCGGTCGCCTCGATGGCCCCGGCGCTGTGGTCCTCCAATGCCTCCGTGCTTGCGGCAACTGGCTTCAACCGCATGATGGAGCTGAGCCTCTCCATAGGCGCCCCCTTCATCATCGCCGCGCTCCTGTGCGACATCTCGCTCGGGCTCATCAACCGCTTCGCCCCGCAGCTCAATGTCTTCGTGATCTCCATGGCGGTCAAGAGCGGGATCTGCGCCATCCTCGCGCTCATATTCATTAGCCCGTTCGCCGGCCTGGGGCCCTTGTACATCAGCGAGGGCGGGGAGATGCTCAAGACCTTGATGACTGTGCTCGCCTCATCGCCAATCTGAATGGCGGCATCAGCGGGCCTGCCTTGATGAGAGGAGGAGCAGCGCGGCGCAGGCGATCTCCAATAGCGCGAGCGCTGCGAAGGCGTGCGTGGCGCCGCCTGCGGTGACCAGAAGCGAGATCGCAAGCGGGCCTGCGAACTGCCCGATCCTGATGAACACGTCAAGTAGCACGAGGGTCTGGGCCGGATCCCCGGCGCTCCCAGCCGTCACTGCGGCAGGCTGGCCGCTTTCGCACAGCGCCGCGCAAAGCCCCAGGAAGAGCAGGCTTGCAGCGGCGGCCGCAAGCGGGCTTGGGATGATGAGCGACGAGAGGGCGAGCGCTGCGAACAGCCCGCCCAGGGACAGCGCGCGGCTCTTGTTTCGCACCCTGTCGATGAGCCTTCCTGCAAGGGGCGAGAGCAGCGAGACCGTGAGCGCGTAGATGAGCGTGAGCTCGCCCACCACCGACGAGCCGTAGCCGCCGCGGTTTATGAGCACCGGCACGAAGAAGTTGAAGATCCCGGTCACTGCCGCGCCGTAGGGCAGCACGTTGAAGATCATGAGCCTTAGGAAGCCAGGATCCCTGAGGATGCGCAAGGCGCCGCCCCTGCGGGGCTGCGCGCAGGCCGGAGCCTCATCCTTCTTTTCGCCGAAGGCCTGGCGCATCCTCAGGGCGCAGGCAAGCGGGAGCAGGAGGACAGCGCAGGAGATCGCGAAGACCGCGCGGTAGCCCATGATGTCGGCGGCGATGCCGCCCGTCACGCAGCCGCAGACTGTGCCTGCAAAGAGCGATGAGAACACTGCCCCCAGCCCCTGGCCGCTCGAGCCTGCCTTCGAGGCGCTCACTGCAAAGACCTGCATGCCGATGATGAAGAAGCCGTAGCCCAGGCCGTAGCAGAGGCGCGAGGCGATGAAGGCAGGGGCCGAGGGGGCGAGCGCGCAACCTGCCATCGCCGCGCAGGCAAGCATGATGCCCAATGGCAGCAGTGCCTCCCATCTTGAGGCGAGGGCGGGCCTTAAGAGCATGAGCAGCGAGGCTGCGAGCACGGCTGCCATGTCTGCGCTCACCGGCAGGCTCATCATGATCTCCGGGCTGAGCAATGACTGGCCCCTGGCAAGCTCCCTCATGAAAAGCGGCACGATGCAAAGGGGCATGTACATGCCCGCTACCGCAAAGAAACCCATGGCAGCCCCGATCCCAAGCGGGCTTCTTGCGCCAAGCCTTGCTCTTCCAAGCAGCAGCCCCGATGCGAAGGCGTCAGAGCGCAGCGCGGTGATGACCGCCACGCTTGCCAGGGCCAGGGTGTCGAAGATGTAGGAGAGCAGAAGATGCCTCACCGCCTCCATGTCAAGGCTCGAGCGCACCTGCGCCACGGGCTGGCGGCGAGGTCCGGTCACGTCAAGCAGCGTGCCGCCGCGGTCCATCGCCCCGGAGGATGCGAGCACCGTGCCGCCAGAGAGCGTGATGCTCAATGAGCAGGGGAGGCCCGCGTTGCCGCGGATCTCGGAGATGGCGCTGTCAAGCCCCGCGATCCCGCCTACATCCACCCCCATGCGCGCAAGCCTTGAGAGCTCGCGCACCAATCCGTATCCAACTCCGGCCTCAAGCGAGGTGATCCTGGCCTCGAAGGCGTCGTAGGCCTGGGGCGCCACGAGCGCGGCGCCCAGGCACTGGCTTAGGAGCAGCGAGGCAACGCGCCATTTGGCGCCACGCGCCCAGGAGGCGGGGAGCGCAAGCAACAGCGCGCCGAAGGCCGCGGCGATCAAGGCTGAGAGCAGGATCATGAAGGAGAGATCTTGGAAGCTTCCCGCAGCAGGCTTTGAAGGCAGGTCTCCGATGTAGCCTGCGACTTTGCCCCTGGTGTCGTAAAAGGGCCTTGAGGCGTAGGCCTTGCCTCCTGCCTCAAGCGCGCCTGAGGCGGTCCTTGAGGGATCGGCCGGGGCCTTGCCGACTGCGCAGCGCTCCCCTTGCGCATCGCACACGAAGATCGAGCTTGCGCGAGCTTCAAGCCTCTGCACGTCGTCTTCCAGCGCGGGGAACTTGTCGGGGGTCCTGCCGATGCGCATTGCCATCGTGAGCTTGAGCGCCTCCTGGTTGAACTCGAGCGAGGCCATCTCGAAGGCGGTCTTCGAGGCAAAGGAGCTCAGGAAATAGATGGTGAGCAGTGCGAAGAGCAGCTGCGCGACGGCGAGTGTGAGCATTGCGCCCTTGGGCAGGGCGCGCAGGTAGGAAGGGATCCTCATGCGGGCCTCCCCTGTCTCAGGGCCTGGTAACAATGCTCCCACGGGCAAGCTTCCTCCGCCTTGTGGTTTGATCCTGCCATCAATTCTAGCAAGGAGGCCCCGTGCGCCGTGGCCTGGTATGGCAAAAACTTGCTCGCATAGGATAAAATCACGAAAGGATCAGATGCATTGAAGCACCCCAAGATGGATGACAACCCGCCGATTTTTGAGTATGGACGCATAAGCCCGCAGAAGGCCAGGCTGTTGAACCTGGCAAACCGCGTCCTGCCCCCAGGCGGCGCCATCTCCATCCATCCCTTCGCCGCTGCGGCAGCTGACCCCGCAGCCACGCTCTTGCTTTCAGGATCGTTTGGCAGCGCGACTTTGAGCGCGCTCGCTGAAGGCTTTCTTCCAGCAGTCGATCCCCGCCTTGCAGATGCCGGGGTTGAAATCCCCATGGCGCTCAAGTGCGCGGCCCTCGCCACATTCCTAAAGCCGCTTTTGGACAATGCCGCATCGCTTCTTGGATCTGAGATCTCGCTTGGCATGGCTGATCCAGAAAAGCCGCTTTTCGTGTCGGATCTCTTCGTGGACTTCACGGCAGGTCCAGGCGGTGCCGCGCTCCCGCTGCGCCTGGGGCTTTGCGACGAGCGGAGCCTTGAGGAGATCCTGGCCGCCCTGGGCGCCCTGCCGTCATGCCACGATGCTGCCCTGGCCGCGGGCCTTGAGTGCGAGATGCGCTTTCTATGCGGCAAGGCCCGCGTAAGCCCTTTGGAATACCGCGCGCTTTCCGAGGGCGACGTGCTGGTCGCCAGCGAGGACTACGTCTCATCTCGCACCCTGAGGGCCGAGCTTGGGGCCAGGGGCTGCCTCTTCAAGATAATGGAGGGCGGGGCGCTGGCCCTGGAGTCGTTTTTTGCAACAGAGGATTCGGACATGGCAGATTCACAGAACGCTCCTGCGCCGTCAGGGCAGCAGGGCGCAGGCCAGGAAGGGGCCCTTCCCGATTTCGAGGTGCGCATGGAGCTCGGCTCCTGCCTCATGAGCGCGGGGGACATCTCCGCGCTCAAGCAGGGCTCGGTCATAAGCGCAGGGATAAGCCTGGACGCCCCGGTGAAGCTGCGCTGCGGCTCCAAGGTCTTTGCGCGCGGCAGGCTCGTCGACCTGGGCGGTACGCTCGGCGTACAGATAGTCTCGATGGGCGAGGGCTGAGGCGCCGATGGATGGGAGCATTGCCCAGGGAGGGCTCAATCCCTTCAGCATGATCCTGCTGGTGGCGGTCATGGGGCTGGTGCCGTTCCTGCTCACCGTTGTCACCTCATACTGCAAGATCTACGTGGTCATAAGCCTGGTGCGCAACGCCCTGGGCGTGCAGCAGGTTCCTCCCACCATGGTGCTCTCGGCGCTGGCGATGATCCTCACGGTCTTCGTGATGGCCCCGGTGGGCAAGCAGACCTACGACGAGATAAAGGCGATGCCGCCGGTGCAGGAGATTACGGTGGACTCGCTCTCAGATGCCGCCGACAGCGTCTCAGGCCCCATGCGGTCCTTCCTCAAGGCCAACAGCGACGAGCGCGTGACCGCCGCCTTCGTCAAGGCATCCGAGACGCTCTGGCCCAAGGAGCTGCGCGGCAGCTTCTCGAAGGACAGCCTGCTCTTCACGGTGCCGTCCTTCGTCATAACCGAGCTTACAAAGGCCTTCCAGATAGGCTTCCTGCTCTACCTTCCCTTCATCGCCATCGACCTCATCATTTCCAACATCCTGCTTGCCATGGGCATGATGATGGTCTCGCCCATGGCCATCTCGCTGCCATTCAAGCTCATGCTCTTCGTGACGCTGGACGGCTGGCTCAAGCTGAGCTCCGGGCTCATGTACAGCTACTCCTATTAGGCAGAAGAACCGATCGCGCGCCAATTGGCGCGCAAATAAAAACCCGGCTTGCGCCGGGTTTTTCAGCCTCATGCCAGGACTTACTGGCCGCGGGCGATGTTGGTGAGCACCTGGTTTGCCGAGCTGATGGCGCTTGAGGCGCCCTGCACGTAGGAGTTGTACTGGCCTATGTAGTCCTGCACGAAGACCATCTGCTGCTGGATGGACGAGGTGGCGGTTTCTGACTTTGACTGCAGGTTCTCGATCATGGTCTGTATCTCGACCTTGGTCGGCGAGGTGCCCTTGATCGAGGATGGCACGTCGCACTTGGCCTTGACGTCGTTAAGCAGCGATCCGATATCCTTGGTGTCCTCGTCCTTGCTCAGGCCGCTCTTGGCGTTGCGCAGCTGCGCGATGAGCTCCGAGTACTCCTTGGCCTGGGCCTGGGACTCCTTGATGTCCTCGATGTAGCCTAGCGCGTTGTCCTTCATGGTCTGCCCAAGCTCCATCTGGAGCATGGCGAAGGCCATCTGCACGCTGACGGCGCCGGAGCAGGAGGTTTCAGAAACGCTGCTTGCGGCATTGGTGTTGATCGCGATGCTGTCGCTCATGAATTTAATCCTCTCTCTTGGGTGGCTCTCATGGTGTCAGACCATCAGCCCGCGCCTTCTGGCAGGGGCCTTGCCTGAGGAAGACTGGCTGCGCGACTCGTATTCGGCTCGGCGGCGTCCGCCTTCGTCCTCGGCCTCCTTCTTGGCCTTCTCGACGAGCGCGTCAAGCTCCGCGCCCCCCGCCTGCTTGGGGTCGAAGCCTGCGGGGATCGACTTCTTGATCTCCTCGCACTTGGCATCGAGATCTGCTATTTCCATCTCGAGCGCGCCGATCTCGGCGATGCTCTCTTCCAACGCTGATTCACTCATGAGGTGTCTCCTGTCTTCATGTTATGGATCAGGCGCGCTCGCGCGGCCTTTCATGACTTAATTTCTAGCAGTAATTAGACAGTTTTTCCAACCAACGATTTGTGCAATGGGATCTAGGTCTAAATTAGACAGTTTTGTGTTCCAAAATTGGATGTGAATCACGCAAAAGCGCTTATGAAATGGCGGCTGCCAGAAAACAGCAGGCAAAAAAGTGCAGTTTTGGAAACTCCCGAAAACTCCGAGAGTAGGGGGATAAAAAATCAATTTTGTAGAGATTTGGACGTAAAGCTGATGCCGAAGGCAGGCAAAAATAAAGCCGGCATCGAAAGCCAGCTACGTGAGGTGGTCGGTGATGTGGGATTTGAACCCACGGCCCCTACCTCCCTAAGATAGTGCGCTACCAGGCTGCGCCAATCACCGAACGGCGCTCATTATAGCAAAATTAACTTTCGGTGCAAGTCTTGATCTGGGGTTATCAAAAAAGCGCCGTAAAACCCCGGGCTTCAGCCCGGGGATATAAGGCGCCTAATCGGGGGTATTCTGGTTTTCAATGTATTGTCTGATGATAG